>JAPSIA010000106.1 GCA_031179215.1 Agrococcus sp. | reverse complement strand
GCCTCGCGCGCGGTCTCGACCGCCGTCTCGAGGTCGGTCTCGACGAGCACGCGGTCGGCGCCGAGCACGGTGACCGCTTGCGCGGCGAGCTCGTCGGCGTCGAGCGCGCGCTCGGAGGTCGACTGCGTCACGACGACCTCGTCGATCACCGGCTCGAGCTCGGTGAGCACGCCCGTCGCATCCTTCCCGACGAGCACGCCGAGCACGAGCGTCACGCGCTCGAGCCCGAAGTACTCCGCCAGCGCCGCGCGCAGCGATGCCGCCCCGTGCGGGTTGTGCGCGGCATCGGCGATCACGAGCGGATCGGCGCCGATCGTGTCGAGCCTGCCGGGCGAGGATGCCGCGGCGAAGCCGTCGGCGAGCACCTCGGCGGTCATCGGCTGCGAGCCGCCCCCGAGGAACGCCTCGACCGCCACGAGCGCGAGGGCCGCGTTCCTGCCCTGGTGGGCGCCCATGAGCGGCACGAGCTGGTCGATGTACTCGGCGGCGAGCCCGCGCACGGTGATGAGCTGGCCGCCGACGGCGACCGACTGCGCCGAGAGCGCGAAGTCGCGCCCGTCGACGAGCAGCCGAGCGCCGACCTCGGCCGAGCGCGCCTCGAGCACGGCGAGCGCCTCGGGCTCCTGCGCCGCCGAGACGACGATCGCGTCGGGCTTGATGATGCCGGCCTTCTCGCGCGCGATCGCCTCGACGGTCGAGCCGAGCCGGTTGGTGTGGTCGAGCGCGATCGGCGTGATGACCGCGACGTCGCCGTCGGCGACGTTCGTCGAGTCCCACGTGCCGCCCATCCCGACCTCGAGCACCGCGACGTCGACGGGCGCATCCGCCATGACGGCGAGCGCGAGCACGGTGAACGCCTCGAAGAACGTGAGCCGGCGCTGCCCCTGCTGGGCGAGCTCGGCGTCGACGAGCTCGAGGAAGGGCGCGACGTCCTCGTAGCCGCGGGCGAAGGCCTCGTCGGAGACGGGCTCGCCGTCGATGAGGATGCGCTCGTTGACGCGCTCGAGGTGGGGGCTCGTGAGCACGCCGGTGCGGAGGCCATGCGCGCGCAGCAGCGCGTCGGCGATGCGCGCCGTCGATCCCTTGCCGTTCGTGCCGGTGATGTGGATGATCCGGTACGAGCGCTGCGGGTCGCCGAGCAGCTCGACCGCGCGGCGCGTCGCCTCGATGCGCGGCTCGACCGCCTGCTCCCCCGCGCGCTCGAGCAGCGCGCGGTAGGCGGCCTCGGCCGCCTCCGCGTGCTCGAGCGACGCGAGGATGCGGTCGTCGACGTCGGGCGCGCCCGGCTCGATCTCGTCGCTCATGCGCTCGTCCTCTCCGCGACCGCGCGCTCGAGACCGATCGCGAGCGGCGAGCCGTCGCCGACGCGGTGCGCGGTGCGGCCGTCGGCGAGCTCGCCCATCGTGTCGTCGACGCGCTCGAGCTCGAGCTCGATCGCGAGCGTCTCCGCCATCACGAGCTCGCGGTTGGCCTCGAGCGCGGCGACGCCGTGCGCGTCCGAGCCGAGCGTGAGCCGGATGCGGTCGCTCACGTCGAGCCCGGCCTCCTTGCGCGCGGCCTGCACGGCGCGCACGACGTCGCGCGCGAGCCCCTCGGCCTCGAGCTCCGGCGTCGTCGCGGTGTCGAGCACGACGAAGCCGCCGTCGGGCAGGAACCCGACCGCTGCCGACTCGTCGGCGACCTCCAGCGCGAGCTCGAACTCGCCCTCGACGAGCGCGATGCCGCCCGCGGTGACGGTCTCGCCGTCGACCGACCAGTCGCCCGCGCGCGCGGCCTGGATCGCGCGCTGCACGTCCTTGCCGAGGCGGGGCCCGGCGGCGCGCGCGTTCACCTGCAGGCGGCGCGAGATGCCGTAGCGCTCGAGCGCGTCGTCGCCCGCCGGCTCGAGCACGACCTCGCGCACGTTGAGCTCGTCGCGCAGGACTGCCGTGAACGGCGTCACGTCGACGGCGCCGACCACGGTGAGGGTCGGCAGCGGCAGCCGCACGCGCTTGCGCGCCTGCTTGCGCAGGGCGTTCCCGACCGACGCGATCGCGCGCACCGCATCCATCTGCGCGACGAGCGCGGCGTCGGCGGGCAGCTCGCTCGCGTCGGGCCAATCGGTCAGGTGCACCGAGCGGCCGCCCGTGAGCCCCTTCCAGACCTCCTCGGTCACGAGCGGCGAGAGCGGCGCCGCGATGCGCGAGAGCGTCTCGAGCACCGTCCAGAGCGTGTCGAACGCCTCGGTCCCTGAGGAGCCGCCGGAGGCGGCGTCTCGAAGGGCGACCCCCTGCCAGAAGCGGTCGCGCGAGCGTCGCACGTACCAGTTGGTGAGCACGTCGAGGAACTCGCGCACGGCCCACGTCGCGCCAGTCGCGTCGAGCCGGTCGAGCGCGTCGGTCACGGCCTCGACCGTCTCGCGCAGCTTCGCGAGGATGTAGCGGTCGAGCACGTCGGCGGATGCGGTCGAGCGCTTCGCGAGGTAGGGCGCGCCGTCGGCGGCGCGGTTGGCGTAGGTGGCGAAGAAGTACCACGTCGACCACAGCGGCAGGTGGAACTGGCGCAGCGCCTCGCGGATGCCCTCCTCCGAGACGATGAAGTTGCCGCCGCGCAGGATCGAGCCCTGCAGCAGGTTCCAGCGCACCGCATCCGAGCCGTACGCGTCGAACGACTCGTTCACGTCGGGGTAGTTGCGCCGCGACTTCGAGGCCTTGAAGCCGTCGTCGCCGAGGATGATGCCGTGGCTGATGACGTTCTCGAACGCGGGCCTGCCGAACAGCGCGACCGAGAGCACGTGCATGACGTAGAACCAGCCGCGCGTCTGCCCGATGTACTCGACGATGTAGTCGGCGGGGCTGTGCTCCTCGAACCACTGCTCGTTCTCGAACGGGTAGTGGAACTGCGCGAACGGCATCGAGCCCGAGTCGAACCACACGTCGAGCACATCGGGGATGCGCCGCATCGTGCTCCTGCCCGTCGGGTCGTCGGGGTTGGGGCGCGTGAGCTCGTCGATCGCCGGCCGGTGCAGGTCCGTCGGCCGCACGCCGAAGTCGCGCTCGAGCTCGTCGAGCGAGCCGTACACGTCGACGCGCGGGTAGTTGGGGTCGTCGCTCTTCCACACGGGGATCGGGCTGCCCCAGTAGCGGTTGCGGCTGATCGACCAGTCGCGCGCGCCCTCGAGCCACTTGCCGAACTGCCCGTGCTTGACGTTCTCCGGCACCCAGTTGATCTGCTCGTTCGCGGCGAGGAGGTCGTCCTTGATGTCGGTGACGCGCACGAACCAGCTCGAGACCGCCTTGTAGATGAGCGGGTTGCGGCAGCGCCAGCAGTGCGGGTAGGAGTGCACGTAGCTCGCCTGCCGCAGCACGCGGCCCGCGTCCTTCAGCAGCCGTGAGAGCGTCTTGTTCGCGTCGAAGACCTGCTGCCCAGCGACGGGCGCGACGACGTCGAGGAACCGCCCGCCGTCGTCGACCGAGAGGATGGTGGGGATGCCGGCGGCGCTCGTGACGCGCTGGTCGTCCTCGCCGTAGGCGGGCGCCTGGTGCACGATGCCCGTGCCCTCGCCGGTGGCGACGTAGTCGTCGACGAGGACCTGGAAGGCGTGCTCGGTGCCCCACGCGGATGCGTCGGTGAAGAAGTCGAACAGGGGCTCGTAGGCGAGCCCCGCGAGCTCGCGCCCCGGCAGCGTGCGCGAGACCGCGGCGAGCGCCTCGTCGGCCGAGGCGTAGCCGAGGTCCTTCGCGTGCGCGGCGACGGTGTCGGCCGCGAGCAGGAACGCGCCCTCGCCCGCGGTCGTGCCGCCGGGGCCGGCGGGCACGATCGCGTAGTCGATCTCCGGTCCGACCGCGAGCGCCATGTTGGTCGGCAGCGTCCACGGCGTCGTCGTCCACGCGAGCGCCTTGACGCCCGCGAGCCCCAGCGCATCCGCCCGCTCCCCCGCGAGCGGGAAGGTGACGGTCAGCGTGGTGTCCTGGCGATCCTGGTAGACGTCGTCGTCCATGCGCAGCTCGTGGTTCGACAGCGGCGTCTCGTCGCGCCAGCAGTAGGGCAGCACGCGGTACCCCTCGTACGCGAGGCCCTTGTCGTGCAGCGCCTTGAACGCCCAGATGACGCTCTCCATGTAGGAGAGGTCGAGCGTCTTGTAGCCGCCCTCGAAGTCGACCCAGCGGGCCTGCCGGGTGACGTAGTCCTCCCACTCGTCCATGTACTTGAGCACCGAGGCGCGCGCGTGCTCGTTGAAGACGTCGACGCCCATCGACTCGATCTCGGCCTTCTCGGTGATGCCGAGCTGCTTCATGGCCTCGAGCTCGGCCGGCAGGCCGTGGGTGTCCCAGCCGAACACGCGCGGCACCTGCTTGCCGCGCATCGTCTGGAAGCGCGGGAAGACGTCCTTCGCGTAGCCCGTGAGCAGGTGGCCGTAGTGCGGCAGCCCGTTCGCGAACGGCGGGCCGTCGTAGAAGACCCACTCCTGGCAGCCCTCGCGCTGCGCGACCGAGGCGCGGAACGTGTCGTCGCCCTTCCAGAACGCGAGGATGCCGCGCTCGATCGCGGGCAGGTCGGGGCTCGCGACGACGGACTCGGCGTCGGTGAGCGGGTACCTGGTCTGATCGGTCACGCTGGTCCTCCTGCATCCTGGGCTTCTCGGATGCGGGGACGCTCTCGCGCGGTACCACCCCGCTTGCGATCCGGTCCGGATCGCCGCTCGGTGCCTGCTGGCGCAGGCGCTGCGGCTGTGACGGGCCTGCCCCGTTCGGATCTACTGAGCAGCCGAGCACCTGTCGGTGCTCGCCCGCCGTTCTGCCGACCGCTCCCCGGTGATGGCCGGATCGGTGCGTGTAGGTGTGATCCTACCGCGCCGATCCGGCCCCGTCACGTCGCGCGCTGCGAGGCGACGGCCGTCACTCGTCGGTGCGGAGCGTGATGCTGCCCGCGCTCACCTGGACGTCGATCGTCGATGCGGCGCTCGGGTCGTCGGTGACGCGCACGTCGGCGCTCCCCGCCTCGGCGTGCTCGGTGACGGCGTACGCGCCGTCGGGCACGGTGAGCGCGACGGTGCCGGCGCTCACGGTCGCGTCGATCGACGAGGGCTGCTCGCCCGTCAGGGCGCCGACGATGCGACCGGCGCTCACGTCGAGGCGCACCGTGCCCGCCGCGGCGACGTCGAGGCGAGCCTCGCCGGCCGACACGTGCACCGAGAGCGACTCGGCGGTGCCCGAGAGGTCGGCGCTGCCGGCGCTCAGGTCGAGCGACGTCGCGCCCCAGTCGCCGGCGACCTCGAAGCTGCCGGCGGCGACCTCGGCCTCGAGCCCGAGGCGGTCGCGCTCGAGCTCGGCGGGCAGCGTGAGCACCGCGTGCTCCTCGCCGACGCGGTCGCCGAACATGATGCCGAAGCCGAACCAGCGCCAGCCGCGGTCGGTGTCGACGATGAGCGTGTCGCCGGAGCGGCTCAAGCGCCACTCCTGCACGGGGCCGCCGTCGGTGGCGACGTCGAGCGTCGCCTCGTCGACGTCGCCGAAGCGCACCTCGAAGGCCGCGGCAGCGCTGTCGATCTGCAGCCGCTCGACGCCCGCGGCGTCGGCGGTGTGGCTGCCGCTCGTGGCGGCGTGGGAGGCGATGCCGCGCACGACGCCGCTGCCGACGCCGTAGACGATGCCGATCGCGCCGAGCACGATCACGAGGATGCTGAGCCAGCGGCCGGGGCGAGTGGTCGCTGCGGGGGTGGGGATGGTCATCGGATGCCTCCGGTCGCGTCGTGCTGGTCGGTTCGGGGTGCGTCGAGGTGCGCGAGCACGGCGAGCACGCGGCGGTTGCCGTCCTCGGGCTCGAGCTCGAGCTTCTGGAAGACGGCGGAGATGTGCTTCTCGACGCTGCCCGCCGAGATGTAGAGGCGATCGGCGATCGTCTGGTTGGCGGCGCCCTCGGCCATGAGGGCGAGCACCTGCCGCTCGCGCGGCGTGAGCCGCTCCATCCGGGCGTCGCGCCGCCGGCGGGCGAGCAGCTGGCTCACGACCTCCGGGTCGAGCACGGTGCCGCCGCCGGCGACCTGCTCGACCGCGGCGAGGAAGTCGCGCACGTCGGCGACGCGATCCTTCAGCAGGTAGCCGAAGCCCGCGGGGCCGCTCGCGATGAGGTCGGCGGCGTAGCGCTCCTCGACGTACTGCGAGAGCACGAGCACGCGCGGCCGGTCGCCGCGGGAGCGGATGCCGATCGCGGCGAGGATGCCCTCGTTGGTGCGGGTGGGCGGCATCCGCACGTCGAGGATCGCGAGGTCGGGGTCCTCGGCGCGGATGGCGGCCTCGAGCGCGCTCGCGTCGGGCAGCTGGGCGACGACGTCGTGGCCGGCGTCGGTCAGGAGGCGAGCGATGCCCTCGCGGAGGAGGACGGAGTCCTCGCAGATCAGGATGCGCACGGGACGTCCACCTCGATCGCGGTCGGGCCCCCGGCGGGGCTGGTCATGGTCAGGGTGCCGCCGACTCCCGCGACGCGGTGCGCGAGGCCGTCGATGCCGCCGCCCGGCTGGCGCTCGGCGCCGCCGATGCCGTCGTCCTCGATGCGCGCCCAGAGCGTGGAGCCGCCCTCGGCGTGCCGGGTGCGGATCGCGACCCGGATGCGGCTCGCGCGCGAGTGCTTCTGCGCGTTCGTGATGGCCTCGGCGATCGCGAAGTACACGGCGGTCTCGGCGTCGCGGCTGCAGCGGCCCTCGATGCGGGCGTCGACCTCGACCGGCACGACGCTGCGCGC
>JAPSIA010000105.1 GCA_031179215.1 Agrococcus sp. | reverse complement strand
TCTTCAAGCCGCTCGTGCTCGTCGACGGCCGCGCGGTCGCGGTGTGGCGCTGGCCGCTCGGCAAGGGCGCGCGGTCGGCCTCGCCCGTGCTCGAGGTCGTGGAGGCCGTGTCGCCCTCGGTGCTCGCGGGCATCGAGCGCGCGCTCCAGGCCTGGCCCCACCGCTGAGGCGGCGGCGTCCATCGGTGCGCATCGCGACCAGCGTGCGCGATCGGCGGCCGCTGTGGAGAGCGACCGCACGAGCGGGCGCCGCGCGGCTACCGTGGCCGCGTGACGAGGACGGCGCAGGGCGCGCAGCGGAGGGCTCCCGCGTTCGAGCCGCGGCGGCCGCTGCGCGCTCGCCCGCTCGACGCGCTCGGCGCGCCGCTCGCGCTCGCCGCGGCCTCGATGCTCGCGGCGCACGCGTGGGACGCCGCGGCGATCGCCGCGGTGAGCGCCGCGGCGCTCGTCGCGCCGGCGCTCGCGCGCGTCGACCTCGCCGAGCGGCGGCTGCCGAACGCGCTCACGCTGCCGCTGCTCGCCGTCGCCGGGCTCGCGTGCGGCGCACGCCTGCTCGGGGGCGACCTCGCGCCGCTCGTCGCGCTCGCGTGCATCGCCCTCGTGCTGCTCATGGCGATCCTCGGCGGCATGGGCATGGGCGACGTGAAGCTGCACGGCGGCCTCGCCCTCGCGACCGCGACGCTCGGGTGGGCCGTGCCGCTCGCGGGCCTCGCCGCATCCGTCATCGCGGGCGGCATCGCGGGCACGGTCGCGCTCGCGCTCGGTCGGCGCACCGTGGCCTTCGGGCCGTGGCTGCTCGTCGGCCACGCGCTCGCGGCCGTCGCCGCGGCGACCGGCACCCGCTGAGCGCGACGGTGCGCGCCCAGCCGTAGCCGGCGCCCGCCGGGCCCGCGATCGGCGCCCGCCCGGCCTGCGGCCGGCGCCCGCCGAGCCCGCGAGCGCTCTGGAGGGCGGCCGCGTGGCGGCCGCGTGTGACACTGCGTGACGACGCGATTGCGCTGCGCGGCGCCTCAATTCCTACCGTGGTGAGCAACCCCGGCAGCACTCGAAGGAGCCACCATGTCCGTCCGCACCGCCCGCCACTCCCGCCCGCTCGCGCTCGCGGGCGCCCTCGGCATCGCCGTCACCCTCGTCGGGTGCAGCGCAGCATCGGACGCCGGCGCGGGCGACGCCGCCCTCGGCACCCCCGAGAACCCGGTGCAGCTCGGCGTCGTCGGCGCCGCAGAGCCGTACTGGTCGGTCTACGAGGAGGCCGTCGAGGCCGAGGGCATCGCGCTCGAGATCGTCGACTTCACCGACTACAACCAGCCCAACCCCGCCACGAGCGAGGGCGAGCTCGACATCAACCAGTTCCAGCACATCATCTACCTCGCCAACTACAACGTGCAGGCGGGCGACGACCTGCAGCCCATCGGCTCGACCGCGACCTACCCGATCGGCCTGTACTCGCAGCAGTACGACTCGGTCGACGAGATCCCCGACGGCGCCGAGGTCATCGTGCCCAACGACGACACGAACCAGGCGCGCGGCCTGCTCGTGCTGCAGTCGGCCGGCCTCATCGCCCTCGAGGACGGCGGCAGCCCCTACTCGACCGTCGACGACGTCATCGAGGAGGAGTCGCGCGTGTCGGTGAGCGCCGTCGACGCGGCCATCACGGCGACGTCGCTGCCCGACGTCGCGGCCGCGATCATCAACAACGACTTCCTCACCGACGCCGGCATCGACCCGGCCGACGCGATCGCGCAGGACGACCCCACCGACCCGTCGGCCCAGCCCTACATCAACATCTTCGCCACGACGGCCGAGAACGCCGACGACGAGGTGCTGAACCGCCTGGTGGAGATCTACCAGACGAACGAGGACGTGCAGGCGGGTGCGCTCGAGGCATCGGGCGGCACGGGCGTGTTCGTGCAGACGCCGAAGGAGGAGCTGCAGGAGTCGCTCGCCGCGGTGCAGGAGGCGCTGCAGCAGCAGTAGCAGGGCTCGGCATCCGAGCATCGAGTCGGGAGACGGCACGATCCGCGCGCACGGAGCCGTCTCCCGACACGCTCGCGAGCGCGAGCCGACGAGCAGGCAAGCAACGGAAGGAGAGGCCATGGCGCAGCACATCGTGCTCGACCGCGTCTCGAAGCGGTTCCCGCCGGCGAAGCGCGGTGGCGATGAGATCGTCGCGGTCAACGACGTCTCGCTCGAGATCGAGCGCGGCGAGGTCTTCGGCATCATCGGCTACTCGGGCGCCGGCAAGTCGACGCTCGTGCGCCTCATCAACCAGCTCGAGCCCGTCTCGAGCGGCACGATCACGGTCGGCGACGTCGTCATCTCGGAGCTCCGCGGCAAGCGCCTGCGCGAGCAGCAGACCGGCATCGGCATGATCTTCCAGCGCTTCAACCTGCTCACCTCGCGCACGGTCGCCGGCAACGTCGCCTACCCGCTCGAGGTCGTCGGCGTCGGCGCGGGCGAGCGCCGCCGGCGGGTCGCCGAGCTGCTCGAGTTCGTCGGCCTCGCCGGTCGCGCCGACGCCTACCCGGAGCAGCTCTCCGGCGGGCAGCAGCAGCGCGTCGGCATCGCCCGCGCGCTCGCCGCGAACCCCGAGATCCTGCTCGCCGACGAGGCCACCTCCGCGCTCGACCCCGAGACGACGGCCGAGGTGCTCGACCTGCTCGGTCGCGTCAACCGCGAGCTCGGCGTCACGATCGTCGTCATCACGCACGAGATGGAGGTCATCACGCGCATCGCCGATCGCGTCGCCGTCATGGAGGCGGGGCGCGTCGTCGAGACGGGCGCCACCTACGACGTCTTCACGCGGCCGCGGACCACGACCGCGAAGCGCTTCGTGCAGACCGTCGTGCGCGCGCTGCCCGAGGGCGACGACCTCGCGCGGCTGCGCTCGCGGCACGACGGCCGCTTCTTCACGATCTCGTTCACCGACGAGGGCGCGAGCGAGGCGCGCGTGTTCTCGGCGCTCGCGCGGGCCGGCGTCGACTTCCAGCTCGTGCACGGCGGGGTCGACGACATCCAGGGGCGCGTCTACGGGCTCCTGACCATCGCCGTGCGCGGCGAGGCGGATGCGGTCGCGCGCGCCCTGGAGGGCATCGGCGACGGCGTGACGGTGGAGGAGCAGCGATGAGCGAGATCGCAGGAGTGCTGCCCGACCTGCTCGAGCAGACCGCGATCATGCTGTGGATGGTCGCGCTCGCGCTCGTCTTCGGCGGCGTCGGCGGCCTCGCGATCGGCACGGGCCTGACCGTCACGCGCAGCGGCGGGGTGCTGCAGCAGCGCGCGGTGTGGTGGATCCTCAACGTGCTCGTCAACACGTTCCGACCCATCCCGTTCATCATCCTGCTCGCGGCGCTGCAGCCCATCGGCCGGCTCGTGGTCGGCAAGGGCATCGGCACGGAGTACGCGGTCTTCGCCATCGCGATCGCCGCGACGTTCGGCATCGCCCGCATCGTCGAGCAGAACCTCGTCGCGGTGCCGCCGGGCGTCATCGAGGCGGCGCGCGCGACCGGCGCGAGCCCGTGGCGCATCATCCGCACCGTGATCCTGCCCGAGGCGCTCGGCCCGCTCGTGCTCGGCTTCACCTTCGCGGTGATCGCGATCGTCGACATGTCGGCCGTCGCGGGGCTCGTCGGCGGCGAGGGGCTCGGCAACTGGGCGGTCGCCTACGGCTACCGCCAGTTCGACGAGGTCGTCACGTGGTCGGCGCTCGTCGTCGTGGTGGTCGTCGTGCAGCTGCTGCAGGCGCTCGGGAACGCCCTCGCGCGCCGCATCATGCGCCGCTGAGGCCGGCCGCTCGCTCCGGCGCGGGAACGCGGGGCCCCGGCCCGGCGCGCGCCGGAGCCCGGAGGATCCGCTCCGGAGCGGCGACACGACCCCGCTTGGCGGCCGTGTCGCCGCTCAGCGACCACCGCTCCGGGCCGCTCAGCCCTCCGTGAGCGCCGCGGCGTACGCCTGCACCGAGCTGCGGTAGCGGGGCAGCGTCGGCTCGAGCGCCTCGAGCGTGACGCGCAGCGCCTCGGCGTGCCTGCCGGCCGAGTGCAGCGCGAGCGCGAGGAAGGCGCGCGGCGCGGCCCCGGTCGACGGATGCGTCGGCGCGGCCTCGAGCACCGCGATCGCGTCGTCGAGGCGGCCGGTGTTGCGCAGCGTCGAGCCGTACTGCACGGCGAGCTGCGCGTGCTGCTCGGCCGGCAGGCCCAGCGCGAGCGCGCGCTCGTACTCGCGCTCCGCCTCGTGCTCGAGGCCGTGCGAGTCGAGCATGCCCGCGAGCTCGAAGGCGGCGAGGCCGTCCGCGCCGGGATACGCGGCGGCGAGCGATCGCATCGCGGCGATCGCCGCGTCGGCGGCAAGCTCGTCGAACCGATCCCACAGCTCGGCGACCGCGGCGCGCCAGGCCGCGGCCTCCCACTCGAGGCTCACCGCGCGCCAGGGTCGAGCGCCGCGGCGTCGAGCGCCGGCTCGTCGAGCACCTCGTCGGGCGATCCGACGACGAGCCCCGTGTGGTGGGCGGCGAAGGCGAGCTGGTCGGCGAACTCGAGCGCCGCGGCGTCCTTCGGCTTGCCCATGCCGTGCCCGGCGCGCGTGTCGACCGAGAGCAGCACGGGCGCATCCGTCGACGGGTCGTCGAGCCCCGCTGCGGCCTGCGCGCGCTGGAGCTCGGCGGCGAACTTGAACGAGTGCGCGGGCACGACGCGGTCGTCGTGGTCGCCGGTCGTGATGAGCGTCGGCGGGTAGGCGACGCCCTGGCGCACGTTGTGGAGCGGCGAGTAGGCGCGCAGGTACGCGTGCGCGGCCGGATCGTCGGGGTCGCCGTAGTCGCTCGCCCACGCCCAGCCGATCGTGAAGCGGTGGTAGCGCAGCATGTCGAGCACGCCGACGCCCGGCAGCACCGCCGCCCACAGCTCGGGCCGCTGCGTGAGCGCGGCGCCCGCGAGGAGGCCCCCGTTCGAGCGGCCGTGGAGCGCGAGCTGCGCGCGCGTCGTGACGCCGCGCTCGATGAGGTGCTCGGCGACCGCGAAGAGGTCGTCGAAGACCTGCTGCTTGCGCTCCTTCGTGCCCGCCTTGTGCCACTCGGAGCCGAACTCGCCGCCGCCGCGCAGGTTCGGCACCACGAGCACGCCGCCGGCCGCGACCCACGCGGCGAGCACCGCCCGGAAGCCGGGGTTCATCGGGATGTTGAAGCCGCCGTAGCCCCAGATGAGCGTCGGGCGGGGTCCCTCGACGGCCGCGGAGCGGTCCTCACCGGGCCGCACGAGGAAGGCGGGCACCGTCGCGCCGTCGGTGGAGGCCACGCGGATGCGCTCGGTCGCCGCGGCGGGCGCGGCGGGCCCCGGCGTCGGCAGCGTGCGGTGGGCGACGAGGCGGTCGCCGTCGACCTCGATGACGTGCCGCGTGCCGCGGTCGACGAAGCTCTGCGTCGACGCGAAGACGGTGGTGCTTCGCGCGCTCGACTCCGAGCCCGTGATCGAGACGCCGTCGCCGAGCGGCACGGCGTCGCCGAGCTCGCCGTCGAAGGTCGCGAGCTGCATGCGGTGGCTCGCGTCGTGCGAGTACTCGAGCACGAGGCCGGATGCCGTGAGGGACGCGTCGAGGAGGACGTCCTCGGGGTGCTCGGGCACGATCGTCGACTGCGCGCCCGTCTCGAGGTCGAACGCCGCGAGGCGGTAGCGGGCGGCGCCCTCGTCGGTGACGGCGAAGAGCCGGCCGTCGCGGATGCCGACCGCGTTCCACTCGTGCTCGTGCCCCGTGACGAGCTGGCGCAGCGCCTCCGGGCCCTCGTCGTGCCGGCGCACCGCGAGGTCGTTGCCGCTCGAGGATCCCGTGTCGGTCGAGAGCACGAACCAGTCGTCGTCGCGCGGCCAGTGGCGCGCGAACAGGCGCGGCTCGTCGGGGCGCGCGAAGAGCACGGCGTCGTCGGCGGCATCGGTGCCGACGTCGTGGCGCATGAGTCGGCCCCCGCCCATCTCGTCGGTGAGCGCATCGCCGGTCGGCGCGTCGTAGGCCCAGTAGCTGAAGGCGCGGTGCCCCGGCAGCCACACCGCGCCGTTCCACTTCGTCCACGGGATCTCGTCGGCGAGGTCCTCGCCCGTCGCGACGTCGCGGATGCGGATCGTGCGCCAATCGGAGCCGCCGTCGGCGGCGCCGTAGGCGAGCAGCGCGCCGTCGGGGGAGACGCTCGCCATCGTCACGGCGACCGTGCCGTCGCTCGAGAGCGCGTTGGGGTCCAGCAGCACGCGCCCGCTCTCGAGCTCGTCGACCGAGTCGGCGACGACGAGCACCGGCTGGTTCTGGCCGTCGCTGTGCCACGCGAACACGCGGTCGCCGCGCTGCCACGGGCAGCCGCGCGTGGGCGCCTCGAGGAGCGCCGTCACGATGCGGCGGAAGGCCTTTCGCGCCGGGAGGGCCGCCAGGATCGGCTCGGCGAGCGCGTTCTGCGCCGCGACGAAGTCGCGCGTCTGACCGCTCTCGCCGTCCTCGAGCCACCGGTACGGGTCGGCGATCGCCTCGCCGTGGATCGTCTCGACCGTGTCGTCTCGTCGCACCTCGGGATACCGCATCCGCCCACCCTATGCACCGCGGGTGGCGCCCCGGAGCGCGAGGGGCACCCGCCGCAGCGAGTGCCCCTCCAGCGCGCTACTTCGCGACGCCCGGGTGCGTCATCGAGAGCAGGTCGAGCGCCTTGTCGAGGTCGGCTTCGGTGAGCTCGCCGCGCTCGACGTAGCCGAGGTCGACGACGGCCTCGCGCACGGTGATGCCCTGCGCGACCGAGTGCTTCGCGATCTTCGCCGCCGCCTCGTAGCCGATGAGGCGGTTGAGGGGCG
>JAPSIA010000104.1:5571-6830 GCA_031179215.1 Agrococcus sp. | reverse complement strand
ACCACGTCGCCGTCGGCCATGACGTAGTCCTTGCCCTCGATGCGCACGCGCCCGGCCGCCTTCGCCTCGGCCATCGAGCCGAGCGTGTCGAGGTCGGCGAAGGAGACGACCTCGGCCTTGATGAAGCCGCGCTCGAAGTCGGTGTGGATGACGCCCGCCGCCTGCGGGGCCGTCCAGCCCTTGCGGATCGTCCAGGCGCGCGACTCCTTCGGCCCGGCCGTGAGGTAGGTCTGCAGGCCGAGCGTCTCGAAGCCGATGCGCGCGAGCTGGTCGAGGCCCGACTCCTCCTGCCCGAGCGACTGCAGCAGCTCGAGCGCCTCGTCGGGGTCGAGGTCGATGAGCTCCGACTCGACCTTCGCGTCGAGGAAGACGGCCTTCGCGGGGGCGACGAGCGCCGCGAGCTCGGCCTTGCGGCCCTCGTCGGCCAGGACATCCTCGTCGACGTTGAAGACGTAGAGCACGGGCTTCGCCGTCAGCAGGCCCAGGTCGCGGATGGGCGTCGTGTCGAAGCCCGCCTGCGTGAGCGTGCGACCCGAGTTGAGGATCTCGCTCGCCTCGGTCGCGGCGGCGAGCACCGATGCGTCGACCTTCTTGCCGCGCAGCTCCTTCTCGAGGCGCGGGATGGCCTTCTCGAGCGTCTGCAGGTCGGCGAGGATGAGCTCGGTGTTGATCGTCTCCATGTCGGAGGCCGGGTCGACCTTGCCCTCGACGTGCACGACGTCGCCGTCGCCGAAGCCGCGCACGACCTGCGCGATCGCGTCGGCCTCGCGGATGTTCGCGAGGAACTGGTTGCCCAGGCCCTCCCCTTCGCTCGCGCCCTTCACGATGCCGGCGATGTCGACGAACGAGACGGTCGCGGGCAGGATGCGGGCCGAGCCGAAGATCTCGGCGAGGCGCGTCAGGCGCGCGTCCGGCAGCTCGACCACCCCGATGTTCGGCTCGATCGTCGCGAACGGGTAGTTCGCCGCGAGCACGGTGTTCTTGGTGAGGGCGTTGAAGAGGGTCGACTTGCCCACGTTGGGGAGCCCGACGATGCCGATGGTGAGTGCCACGACAGACGAGCCTACCGGCGGGCCGGGAGGCCGCCCACCGGGTCGCTACGAGGCTCGCGCTCAGGTTGCTCGCGTAGCGTCGCGCCCACACCGCCGAGCGGCGTCTCGCCCTCGGCGACCGAGAGAGGCGATGAGCATGGCTGACCAGGACACGACCGATCCCGACTTCGACCGGCGTCAGGGCGACCCGTGGTTCCACGCGCAGCC
>JAPSIA010000104.1:0-5471 GCA_031179215.1 Agrococcus sp. | reverse complement strand
CCCCTCGTTGCGCGTCGAGCGCAACGGGAAGGCGCGCGCTTGCGCGCGCCGCGCATCCGTTCCATCATCGAGGCAGCCGCGCGACCCGCGGCCTCAGCACTCAACGAGGAGAGCACCATGAGCGCAATCCCTGAGTTCACGCACGAGCGCGTCCTGACATCCCTGGGCGCCAGAAGCGGACTCGTCATCACCGTCGCACTGCACTCGAGCGCACTCGGACCCGCGCTCGGCGGCTGCAGGATGTGGACGTACCCGAGCTGGGCAGATGGGCAGGCGGATGCGCTGCGCCTCTCCGCCGCCATGACGCTCAAGAACGCCGCGGCCGGGCTCGACGCCGGCGGCGGCAAGTCGGTCATCGCGATCCCTGCCGGGGAGCACCTCGACAGCGAGCGCCGCCGCGCGGCTCTGCTCGACCTCGGCGATCTCGTCGAGGCGCTCGACGGCCGCTACCGCACCGCCGAGGACGTCGGCACGACCGAGCACGACATGGTCGTCGTGCGCGAGCGCACCGCCCACGTCGTGGGCCTCCCCGCCGACCGTGGCGGCGCCGGCGAGCCCGCGGGTGCGACGGCGCTCGGCGTCTACTCCTCGATCGCGCCCACCCTCGAGGCCGCCTTCGGGTCGGAGGAGATCGAGGGCCGCTCCTTCGTCATCTCGGGCCTCGGCCAGGTCGGCTCCCGCCTCGCGCGCATGCTCGCCGGCCACGGCGCGACCCTCATCGTCACCGACATCGACGACCGCAAGCGCCAGCTCGCCACCGATCTGGGCGCTCGCTGGATCGCGCCGGAGGCGGCGCTCACGACACGCGCCGACGTCCTCGTGCCCGCGGGACTCGGCGGCATCCTCACCGACGAGGCGATCGCCGCGCTGCCCGTGCGAGCCGTCGTCGGGCCCGCCAACAACCAGCTCGCCGACCGCTCCGGCGCCGCCCGGCTGCTCGAGCGCGGCATCGTCTACGCGCCCGACTTCGTCGTGAACGCCGGCGGCGTCATCCACCTCGAGGGCATCGCGCACGGGCTCGAGTGGCCGGCGATCGCCGAGCGGCTCACGGGCATCGGCGACACGCTGCGCAGCGTGCTCGCGAGTGCGCGCGAGCACGGCACCACGACGCTCGAGGCGGCGGAGGCGCTCGCCTTCGCGCGCATCGACGCCGCCCGCACGAGCCGGGCCCTGCGCGCACGCCAGGCCGTGAGCGCCTGAGGAGCGGATGCGCGTGGCGCGCTCAGGCAGCGGGGCGTAGCGTCGTGGTGCACGGCGACGACGCCGCGGAGAGGGAGGCATCGCCATGACCGACGAGCACGAGCAGCAGGGCCAGGAGTCCCCCGAGGACGAGCGCGAGGTGGGTGGCTACGGCGACCAGGGCGAGGCGGAAGCGCTCGCAGGCGGCGCCGACACGACGGGGCCCGATGCGGTCGCCGACCCCGACGAGGGCTCAGCGCCGCAGGAGCCGAGCGGCAGCTAGCGCTGCGGCGGTCGCGCGGTCGCCGGAGGGCCGACCGTGGCGGGATCTTGGCGAGCCGCGGCAGTCGAGCCGCTCACCGCGAGCGGCCCGCGTGCCTAGGCTGAGCGCATGACCCCCGCCCCGCTCCGCGAGCGCCTCCTCGTGCTCGCCGCGATCGTCACGACGCTGCTCGCGTGGGCCTCGGCGTTCATCGTCATCCGGGCGGTCGCGCACGACTTCGACCCCGGCGCGCTCACGCTCGGCCGCCTCGGCGTCGCGGCGGTCGCGCTCGGCGCCGTGCAGCTCGTGCGCGGCACGTGGGTGCGCCCGACCGTGAGGGAGTGGCTGCTGCTCGTCGCGTTCGGCATCGCGTGGTTCCTCGTCTACAACCTCGCGCTCAACGCCGCTGAGCACGAGCTCGACCCCGGCACGGCGGCGCTGCTCGTCAACGTCGCGCCCCTCATCGTCGCGCTCGTCGCGGGCGGCCTGCTCGGCGAGGGGTTCCCGCGATGGCTCATCGTCGGCGCCGCGGTCGCCTTCGGCGGCATCGCGCTCATCGGCGTCGCGACCGCGAGCGGCGCCCTCAGCGTCGTCGGGGTCGCGCTCGCGCTCGTCGCGGCGCTCACCTACGCGATCGCGGTGCTCGTGCAGAAGCCGCTGCTGCGGCGGCTCCCGGGGCTGCAGGTGACCTTCATCGGCGTCGCGATCGGCGCGCTCGGGAGCCTGCCGTTCAGCGGCGCCCTCGCCGAGCAGCTCGGCGCTGCTCCGCTCGCCGCGACGGCGGGCGTCGTCTACCTCGGGCTCGTGCCGACGGCGATCGCGTTCCTCGCGTGGGCGTACGCGCTGCATCGCATGCCGGCGGGACGGCTCATCATCACGACGTACCTCGTGCCGGTCATCGCGACCGTGGCGGCATGGCCGCTGCTCGGCGAGGTGCCGCCGCCGCTCGCGCTCGCCGGCGGCCTCATTTGCCTCGCCGGCGTCGCCCTGACGCGCATGCCGGCGCGCACCGCTCCCGCTCCCCTCGGCTCCGCGCCCGAGCGCTGACCCGCGTCACAGCGCGCACCCATGTGCCGCTCGCGCGGCTCGCGTACGGTCGGGCGTGCGCGGCAGCCTCGCCGCGCGGAAGGAGGCAGGTCATGCAGGAGAGCAACCAGCACGACGCCGGACACAGCCAGCACGACGCGCCCTCGCAGCAGGAGGACGTCGTCACGAGCGGCCCCGACGAGGGCGGCGAGGTGCAGCAGCCCGACCCCGAGATCGGCGAGAGCATCGAGCACAACCCGGCAGAGGGCTACGACCCCGATCGACCGGCGTAGCCGAGGCGCGCCGGCGCCGGTCTACGTCACGACCGGCGCCGGCGGCCACTGCACGGCGCCGTCGACGAGCGTCGCCGTCTCGCTCGGCGCATGCGGCCGCAGCGTGCCGTCGTGCATGAGGTGCAGCACGTCGACGCCGTACGCGACCGCCGCGACGTCGGCGACGACGCGTCGGTGGCATCGCCACCACACCGCCTCCGAGCAGAGGACGGCCGTGCGCCGAGCCGCCGCATCGGCGAGCACCGCCTCGAGGCCCGCGCCGAACTCGGGCGAGCGCGTCCACGCCGCGTAGGCGCGGAAGGCTGCGACGTGCCACCAGGCGTCGGGCGAGAGGGCGTCCTGCTCGGCGGTGAGCCGGCGGCGCCCGCCGAGCCGCTCCTCCCAGCGCCAGCCGATGCCGGCCGCGCCGAGCTCGCCCTCGATCGCGTCGCGCGCGGCCGCGGGGTTCGTGCGGCTCCCTGGGAAGCGCCGGATGTCGACGACGAGCTCGACGCCCGCGCCCGCCAGGAGCGCGCGCAGGCCGTCGCCGTCGAGCCTGCCGTGCCCGACCGTGAGCAGCTCGACGGCTATCGCTCCGCCTGCAGCCCGAGCTCGATGAGCTCCGTGATGAGGTCGCGGTAGGCGATGCCGGAGGCCTCCCAGACGACGGGGAACATCGAGATCGACGTGAAGCCCGGCATCGTGTTGACCTCGTTGAGCACGATGCCGTGCTCGGGCGAGACGAAGAAGTCCACGCGCGCGAGCCCCGAGCCGTCGATCGCGTCGAACGCGCGGATCGCGGTCGCCTGCAGCGCCTCGATCGTCGCCTCGTCGAGGTCGGCGGGGCACTCGGTGCGCGCGGTCGGCAGGCCGCGGTACTTCGCATCGAAGTCGTAGAAGGTGCCCTCGTCGAGCACGATCTCCCCCGGCAGCGAGGCGCGGGTCGGGCCGCCGTCGCGGCCGCCGAGCACGCCCACCTCGATCTCGCGCCCGAGCACGCCCACCTCGACGAGCGCGCGCGTGTCCTCGGCGAGGGCGAGCTCCATCGCCCGCTCGAGGTCGACGAGCGAGTCGACGCGGCTCACGCCGACCGAGGAGCCGGCGCGCGCGGGCTTGACGAACAGCGGCAGCGGCAGCTGCTCGATGCGCCCGCGCACGGCCTCGGGATCGGTCGCCCACTCGCGACGCGAGACGGTCACCCAGGGGGCGACCGCGATGCCGGCGTGCTCGAGCACGGTCTTGGCGAAGTGCTTGTCCATCGCGACCGCGCTCGCGAGCACGCCGTTGCCGACGTACGGCACGTCCATGAGGTCGAGCATGCCCTGCAGCGTGCCGTCCTCGCCGAACCGGCCGTGCAGGATGGGGAAGACGACGTCGACGTCGCCGAGCTGCCGGACGGCGCCGGAGTCGTCCGTCGCCACGAGCGCGCGCGACTGGCTCGACTCCGGCAGCTGCACCGCGTCGCCCGCCGTCACCTGCGGCGCCCGCTCGAGCGCGAGCGGCGCCGGGTCGTCGGCCTGCAGCACGAAGCGGCCCTCGCGGGTGATGCCGATCGGCACGACCTCGAAGCGGTCTCGATCGATGTGCGCGAGCACGCTGCCGGCGGTCGCGCACGAGATCATGTGCTCGCTCGATCGGCCTCCGAAGAGGACGGCGACGCGGGTCTTGCGCTCGGAGGCGGTCTCTCGGGGCACGCTCACTCCTGGATGGGCTCGTCGTCGGTCGTCAGGTGCGGGCCGATGTCGCGCGGGTCCATCGCGCCGTCGAGCACCAGCTTCACCTGCTCGAGGATAGGCATGCGCACGCCCTTGTCGGCTGCGAGCTGCGCGACGGGGTCGACCGAGGCGAGGCCCTCGGCCACCTGCTCCATGCGCGCCACGACGTCGGTGCGCGAGTAGCCCATGCCGAGCAGCCGCCCCGCCGTGAAGTTGCGCGAGAGGGGCGAGCCGCACGTCGCGATGAGGTCGCCGAGCCCCGCGAGGCCCCGCATCGTCTCGCGCTCGGCGCCGTGCGCGACGGCGAAGTCGGTGACCTCGGCGAGCCCGCGCGTGATGATCGACGCCTTCGTGTTCTCGCCGTAGCCGACGCCGTCGACGATGCCGATCGCGAGCGCGACGAGGTTCTTGAGCACCCCGCCGAACTCGGTGCCGATGACGTCGGTGTTGATGAACGAGTGGAAGTAGTCGTTGCGCGCGCGCTTGGCGACCGCGCGCGCCGTCTCGGCGCTGCTCGAGGAGACGACGGCGGCCGTGGGATGCTCCTGCGCGATCTCGAGCGCGAGGTTCGGACCCGAGACGACGGCGATGCGCGCCGCATCGATCCGCAGCTCCTGCCCGATGACCTCGCTCATCCGCAGGCGCGAGCCCGACTCGACGCCCTTCATGAGGCTCACGATGGGGGCGTCCGGCGCGATGGCGTCGCCGTGCTCGCGCAGCAGCTGCCGCAGCTGCTGGCTCGGCACGGCGAGGTAGACCTGCGTGGCTCCCGCGAGGGCAGTGCGGATGTCGCTCGTGGCGCGCAGCGACGCGGGCAGCGTGATGCCGGGCAGGTAGCGCGTGTTGCGCCGCGCCTCGTCGATCTCGCGCGCCGCCTCGGGCCGGCGTGCCCACAGCACGGTCTCGGAGCCGCCGTCGGCGAGCGCCTTCGCGAACGTCGTCCCCCAGCTGCCGGCGCCGAGCACGACGGCGTCAGGCATCCGACCGCCCCGCGCCCGACTCGTCCGTGCCGGCGGC
>JAPSIA010000103.1:1931-6832 GCA_031179215.1 Agrococcus sp. | reverse complement strand
TCGCGATGACCCCGGAGGCGATCCTCGACCTCGTCGGCGCGGTCATGATCCTGCTGGGCGCGAGCTTCACCCTCACTGCCGCGATCGGGCTCGTGCGGCTGCCCGACGTGCTCAACCGCATGCACGCGGCATCCAAGCCGCAGACGCTCGGGTTCCTCCTGCTGTGCGCGGGCCTCGCGGTCGTGCTGCGCGACCCGGGCGCCACGACGATGCTCGTGCTCGCCGCCGGGATGCAGCTCGTGACCGCGCCCGTCGCGACCCAGATGATGGGCAAGGCCGCCTACCGGACGGGGCAGTTCGAGCGCGGGATCGTCGTCCTCGACGAGCGATCGGAGGATGTCGCGCCCGACCCGGACGTCGATCCCGACGCCGAGCCGCCGAGGCGATAGGATCGGCGCAGACACGCACAGCCGGCCGCTGCACGCCCGGGCGGGAGAGCCCCTCAGGGGGCACCGAAGGAGCAAGCCTCCCCGCCAAACTCTCAGGTCCTAGAACCGCTCGGGAAGGCCACACTGGAGCAGATCGAGCGATCGGCGACAGTGGGGGAGTCCAGACCGATGGAGGACTCATGACCGCGACCGGAGCGAGCCCAGCCGAGGCCACGGCGCCCGAGACGCCCCTGCTCGCCGTGCACGAGGCCGCCGGCGCGCAGCTGATCGACTTCGCCGGCTGGCGCATGCCCGTGCGCTACGGCTCCGACCTCGCCGAGCACGAGGCCGTGCGCGAGCGGGCCGGCCTGTTCGACCTGAGCCACATGGCGGAGCTGCGCGTGAGCGGGCCGGACGCCGCGGCCTTCCTCGACGCCGCGCTCGCCGGTCGCCTCTCGGCGATCGAGCCCTGGCAGGCGAAGTACTCGCTGCTGCTGACCGAGCAGGGCGGCATCGTCGACGACCTCATCGTCTACCGCCTCGGCGAGCGGGAGTTCCTCGTCGTCGCCAACGCGTCCAACCGGCACGCCGCGCTCGCGGCGCTCGCCGAGCGGCTCGACGGCTTCGACGCGACGGTCGTCGACGAGACGGAGCAGACGGCCCTCGTCGCCGTGCAGGGCCCCGCGGCGCTCGCGATCGTCGGCTCGATCGGCCTCGAGTCGGAGCCGCTCGAGGAGCTGCGCTACTACCGCAGCCTGCCCGCCGTCTTCGAGGGCGAGGACGTCCTCGTCGCGCGCACGGGGTACACGGGCGAGGACGGCTTCGAGCTGTACATCGCCGCGCACGCCGCCGAGGACCTGTGGCGCGCGATCGTGCTCGCGGGCGAGGCGCACGGCCTGGCGCTCTGCGGGCTCGCGGCGCGCGACACCCTGCGCCTCGAGGCCGGCATGCCGCTGTACGGCCACGAGCTCTCGCGCGACGTGCAGCCCGTGCAAGTGGGGCTCGGCCGCGTCGTGGCGCTGAAGACGAAGGGCGACTTCGTCGGGCGAGCCGCCGTCGAGGCGGGCCCGGGGGAGGGTGCGCCCGTGCTCATCGGCCTGACCGCCGAGGGCCGTCGCGCCCCGCGCGCGGGCTACCCCGTGCTCGACGGCGACCGGGTCGTCGGCTCGATCACGAGCGGCGCGCTGTCGCCGACCCTCGGCCATCCGATCGCGATGGCCCTCGTCGAGCCCGCAGCCGCGAGCTCCGACTCCCTGACCGTCGACGTGCGCGGCAGCAGGCTGCCCGCCGTCGTCACCCCGCTGCCGTTCTACACGCGAGAGGCCCGAGCATGAGCGAGACCAAGTACACCAAGGACCACGAGTGGGTGCGCGTCGAGGGCGACATCGCCACGATCGGCATCACCGACTACGCGCAGGCCCAGCTCGGCGACGTCGTCTTCGTCGACCTGCCCGGCATCGGGCGCGCCTTCGCCGCGGGTGAGGCGATCGGCGAGATCGAGTCGACGAAGTCGGTCGGCGAGCTCCTCGCGCCCGCGGCCGGAGAGGTCGTCGAGGTCAACGACGAGGTCGCGGGCGACCCGACGCTCGTGAACTCGGGCGCCGAGGGCGCCGGGTGGCTCGTGAAGGTGCGCTTCAGCGACGAGCCCGAGCTGCTCGACGAGGCCGCGTACCGAGAGCTCACCGCCTGATGCTGCCCTTCGTCGATCGCCACATCGGCACGGATGCCGCGGCGCAGCAGGTCATGCTCGAGGCGGTCGGCTTCGACTCGCTCGAGGCGCTCATGGACGCGGCCGTGCCCGCCGGCATCCGCAGCGCGGGCGCCGACATCGGCGAGGCCGTCTCCGAGACCGCGGCGCTCGCCGAGCTGCGCGCGCTCGCGAGCCGCAATCGCGTGCGACGCAGCGCGATCGGGCTCGGCTACCACGGCACCGTGACGCCCCCGCCGATCAAGCGGCTCATCCTCGAGAACCCCTCGTGGTACACGGCCTACACGCCCTACCAGCCCGAGATCAGCCAGGGGCGGCTCGAGGCGCTCATCAACTTCCAGACGATGGTCGCCGACCTCACGGGCCTCGACATCGCCAACGCGTCGATGCTCGACGAGGGCACCGCGGTCGTCGAGGCGATGCTGCTCGCGCGGCGCGCCTCGAAGTCGGCCTCGCCCGTCTTCGTCGTCGACGCCGACCTGCTGCCGCAGTCGAAGGCGCTGCTGCGCCACCGCGCGCACGCGACCGGCATCGAGCTCGTCGAGCTGCCGCTCGCGAGCACCGCCCCTGGCGACCTGCCCGACTCCTTCGGCGTCATCGCGCAGCTGCCGGGCGCATCCGGCCTCGTGTGGGACGCGAGCGGCATCTTCGCCGCGTCGAGCGCGATGGGCGGCGTGCCCGTCGCCGCGGCCGACCTCCTCTCGCTCGCCCTCATCGAGGCCCCCGGGCACCAGGGCGCGCGCATCGCGGTCGGCTCCTCGCAGCGCTTCGGCGTGCCGATGGGCTTCGGCGGCCCGCACGCCGGCTTCATGGCCGTCGAGGAGCGGCTCACGCGCCAGCTGCCTGGCCGCCTCGTCGGCGTCTCGGTCGACGCCGACGGCTACCCGGCCTACCGGCTGACGCTGCAGACGCGCGAGCAGCACATCCGCCGCGAGAAGGCGACGAGCAACATCTGCACCGCGCAGGTGCTGCTGGCCGTCATGGCCGGCATGTACGGCGTCTACCACGGCGCCTCGGGCCTCACGGCGATCGCGCGGGGCGTGCACGGCGTCGCGACGCGCTTCGCGCGCGCGGTGCGCGACGCGGGCTTCGAGCTCGTGCACGAGGCGATCTTCGACACGGTGCGGATGCGCGTGCCGGGCAGGGCGCTCGAGCTGCGCGAGCGAGCCGCCGCCGCGGGCATCCTCGTGCACGCCGTCGACGAGGACACCCTCCACGCGAGCTTCGACGAGACGTGGATCGAGACGGGTCCCGTCGCGCTGCTCGACGCGCTCGGCATCGGCGACGCCGCGTCCGTCGGCTCGTCGCCGAGCGCCATCCCGGAGGTCCTCGCGCGCACGAGCCCGTTCATGACGCACGAGGTCTTCCGCACCCACCGCTCCGAGACGCAGCTCATGCGCTACGCCAAGCGGCTCGCGGATCGCGACTACGCGCTCGACCGCGGCATGATCCCGCTCGGCTCCTGCACGATGAAGCTCAACGCCGCGGCCGAGATGGAGGCCATCACGTGGCCCGAGTTCTCCCAGCTGCACCCGTACGGGCCGCTCGAGGACGCCGAGGGCTCGCTCGCGCTCATCGACCAGCTGGGGGAGTGGCTCGCGCGCATCACCGGCTACGACACCGTCTCGCTGCAGCCGAACGCGGGCGCGCAGGGCGAGCTCGCGGGCCTCATGGCCATCCGCGGCTACCACCGCTCCCGCGGCGAGGAGCACCGCGACGTCGTGCTCATCCCCGCCTCGGCGCACGGCACGAACGCCGCCTCGGCGGTGCTCGCCGGCTGCCGCGTCGTCGTGGTCGCGACGCGACAGAACGGCGACGTCGACCTCGACGACCTCGAGGCGAAGGTCGCCGCGCACGCCGACGACCTCGCGGGCCTCATGGTCACGTACCCCTCGACGCACGGCGTCTACGAGGCCGATATCCGGCGCGTGTGCGACCTCGTGCACGAGGCCGGCGGCCAGGTCTACATCGACGGCGCGAACCTCAACGCGCTGCTCGGCCACGCGACGTTCGGCGACATGGGCGGCGACGTCAGCCACCTCAACCTGCACAAGACGTTCTGCATCCCGCACGGCGGCGGCGGTCCCGGCGTCGGGCCCGTCGCGGCCAAGGCGCACCTCGCGCCCTTCCTGCCGCGCGACCCGCGCGAGGAGGCCGAGGAGATCGACGGCGTCCGCGTCGGCGCGAACCCGCTCTCGGCGGCCCCGTGGGGCTCGGCGTCGATCCTGCCGATCTCGTGGGCGTACGTGCGCATGATGGGGCACGAGGGGCTCACGAAGGCGACGGCGAGCGCCGTGCTCGCCGCGAACTACGTCGCGGCGCGCCTGCGCGAGCACTTCCCGGTGCTCTACACGGGCGAGCACGGCCTCGTCGCCCACGAGTGCATCCTCGACCTGCGGCCGCTCAAGGAGGCGACGGGCGTCACGAACGACGACGTCGCCAAGCGCCTCGTCGACTACGGCTTCCACGCGCCGACGATGTCGTTCCCCGTCGCGGGCACGCTCATGGTCGAGCCGACCGAGTCGGAGGACCTCGCCGAGATCGACCGCTTCATCGACGCGATGATCGCGATCAAGGCCGAGGCGGATGCGGTCGGTCGAGGCGAGGTGCCGCTCGAGGAGAGCGCGCTGCGCCGGGCCCCGCACACGGCGGGCTCGATCGTGCACGGCGAGTGGAGCCGTCCCTACTCGCGCGAGCACGCGGTCTTCCCCGTGCCCGGCGTCGAGCGGGCGAAGTACTGGCCGCCCGTCGCGCGCATCGACCAGGCGCACGGCGACCGCAACATCGTCTGCAGCTGCCCGCCGGTGGAGGCCTTCGCCTGATGC
>JAPSIA010000103.1:0-1831 GCA_031179215.1 Agrococcus sp. | reverse complement strand
CGCGTCGTCCCCGGCACGAGCGTCGACGTCGCGTGGACGGGCGAGCTCACCTCGGCCAACGCCGCGAGCACGGCGGGGGCCACCGCCGGCAACCGCGACGTCGCGGCGATGACGCGCGCGCAGTTCGCGACGCTCGACGCCGACGGCGAGGTGCTCGAGGACCCGTCGTTCGGCACGGCGACCGTCGTCGCCGAGGATCCCTTCACCGTGCGCTACGACCTCGCCGAGGGCGTGCGCTGGTCGGACGGCGCTCCCGTCGACGCCGCCGACCTCATGCTCGCGTGGGCGGCGTCGTCGAACGCGCTCTCGACGCCGGACCTCGATCTCGCGGGTCTCCGCGGCGCCGACGGCGCGCTCGACCTGCCGGAGGACGCGGTGTGGTTCGACGTCGCCGATCCCGGCGGCATGGCGCTCGCGACGGCAGCGGTCCGCGACGACTGGGCGCGCTCGATCGACGTCGAGTTCTCGCAGCCGGTGCCGGACTGGCAGCTCGCGATGGACGTCGCCGTGCCCGCGCACGTGCTCGCCGAGCGCGTGCTCGGCATCGACGACCCGATGGAGGCCAAGCAGGCCGTGCTCGACGCGATCGACCGCGCGGACCCGCTCGTGCTGAGCGACCTCGCCGTCGGCTGGGCCGCCGAGCTCACGATCGACCCGCGCGCGCCGCAGGAGGACGCGCTCGTCTCGAGCGGCCCGTTCCGGATCGACGTCGTGCAGGACGGCCGCGTCGAGCTCGTCGCGAACACCGACTACATCGGTGCGCGAGCCGCGGCGATCGAGCGCATCGCGCTGCATCCCGTCACCGACGACCGGATGGCGCTCGCGCGACTCACCGCGGGCGAGCTCGACGTCGCGGCGATCCGCCCGGGCGAGGGTGACCGCGCCGCGATCCGCGACCTCGAGCGCGACGACGCGTCGCTGCTGGACTCGAGCGACGGCTCTCGCTGGGAGCTCGCGCTGCGCACGGATCGCGCGCCATTCCCGTCGCGCGAGGCGCGCGCATCCTTCTTCCACGCGATCGACCGCCGCGGCGTGGCCGAGGCCGCGCTCGGCGCGGGAGCGGAGGAGACCACGACGACCGACTCGGTGCTCTTCCGCGCCGGCACGCGCGTCTACGACTACGCGCTCGAGGACTCGGGCTTCGCCGACGCGTTCGGGCGGGCCGACGCCGAGGTCGCGGCGGCCGAGCGCGAGGCCGCGGGCATCGCGGCCGGCACCGAGGTGTGCGTGCGGTACGACACCGACGCGGGCGCCGCGGCGGCGATGCTCGAGGCGATGCGCGCGCAGGCGGCCGAGGCCGGGTGGGCCGTGCGCGACTGCGGCGTCGACGACCTCGCCGCCGGGCTCGCCGCCGACGACTGGAGCGCCGTGCTGCGGCGCGTGGCCGTGCCCGCCTCGGTCGAGCAGATCGATGCGCAGTGGCGCGGCGGCGGCATCACCGCCGCCGAGAGCGCCGAGCGCGACGCCCTGCTCGACGAGGCGCTCGCGACGGCCGATCGCGACGCGCTCGAGGCGACGCTCCTCGAGCTCGAGACGGCGCTCGTCGCGGACGCGCTCGTGCTGCCGATCCTCGAGCCGTCGCGCCTGGCGGTCTCCACCGCCGGGGTGCACGGCGTCTCGCCGAGGCCCGGCCCCGCATCCCTCACGTGGAACGCGTGGGAGTGGAGCATCGAGGCGGCGACGCCCGCGCCCTGACGGTGCGCGCCCAGCCGCTCGCCTCGCTGCCGCGGCACCGCTCTCGCGGCGGCACCGCTCCCGCGGCGGCACCGCTTCCGCGGCGGTCGCGGGCCGGCGACGCCACGTCGCCTGCACCGATCGGCGGCTGCGCCCG
>JAPSIA010000102.1 GCA_031179215.1 Agrococcus sp. | reverse complement strand
GCGCGCGGGTCGGCCTGCTTGCCCGAGTCGGTGATGCGGCGCTGCGAGATCTGGCCCAGCTGCGAGGCCGAGGGCGTGCCGGGCATGAAGCTCGGCCACCACGCCACGACCGGCGCGTCCGGCAGCAGCAGCCCCTGCACGATGCCGAGCAGGTGCGAGCCGAGCTCGCCGTAGCACTGCAGCAGCACGACCTCGCTCGCGCCGGCGTCCGCGCCGACGCGCAGCTCCGCGTCGAGCCGCGGCTCCTCCTTCGCGCTGACGTGGTCGGGGTTGCGGGAGACGACGATGACCCGCATCGGGTGCTCGCGCGAGGCGTGGTTGGCCGCGCGGATCGCCTCCTCCTCGACGCCGAGCTGCGTGTGGATCACGAGCGTGAGCACGCGGCCGAGCGCGACGACGCCGCCCTCGTCGCGGATCTCGAGCATGCGCCGCTGCACCTCTGCGGTGTTCGTGCGCGAGAGTCGGATGATCACGGTCGCCTCCAGTGCCTGCCGTCGCGCGCGAGCAGGTCGTGCGCGCTCTGCGGTCCCCACGAGCCGGGCTGGTACTGCTCGACCGGCCCGCCCTGCGCCTCCCAGTGCTCCTCGATCGGGTCGAGGATCTTCCAGGAGAGCTCGACCTCCTCGTGCCGCGGGAACAGCGGCGGATCGCCCAGGAGCACGTCGAGGATGAGGCGCTCGTAGGCCTCGGGGCTCTCCTCGGTGAACGCGTGGCCGTAGCCGAAGTCCATCGTCACGTCGCGCACGTGCATGCCGGGGCCGGGCACCTTCGAGCCGAAGCGCATCGAGACGCCCTCGTCGGGCTGCACGCGGATCACGAGGGCGTTCTCGCCCATCGTGCGCTTCGAGTCGGCGAAGAGGTACTGCGAGGCGCGCTTGAACACGATCGCGATCTCGGTCACGCGGCGGCCGAGCCGCTTGCCCGCGCGGAGGTAGAACGGCACGCCCGCCCAGCGCCGCGTGTCGACCTCGAGCTTGATGGCGGCGTACGTCTCGGTGCTCGAGTCGGGGCGCATGCCGTCCTCCTCGAGGAAGCCCTTCACCTCGGCGCCGCCGTGCCAGCCGCCCCCGTACTGCCCGCGCGCGCTCGAGCGCTCGAGGGGGAGCGGCACGCGCGCAGCGCGCAGCACCTTCTCCTTCTCGACCCGCAGGTCAGCCGCGTCGAACGAGACGGGCTCCTCCATCGCGGTGAGGGCGAACAGCTGCAGCAGGTGGTTCTGGATGACGTCGCGCGCGGCGCCGATGCCGTCGTAGTAGCCGGCGCGGCCGCCGACGCCGATGTCCTCGGCCATCGTGATCTGCACGTGGTCGATGTGGTTGGCGTTCCAGATCGGCTCCCACAGCTCGTTGGCGAAGCGCAGCGCGAGGATGTTCTGCACCGTCTCCTTGCCGAGGTAGTGGTCGATGCGGAAGACGCTGTCGGGCGGGAACACCGACTCGACGACGGCGTTGAGCTCGCGCGCCGACTGCAGGTCGTGGCCGAACGGCTTCTCGATGACGACGCGCCGCCAGCGGTCGCCGTCGCCCTCGGCGAGGCCGGAGCGCTTGAGCTGCTGCGTCACGAGCGGGAACGCGTTCGGCGGGATCGAGAGGTAGAAGGCGTGGTTGCCCATCGTGCCGCGCGACTCGTCGAGCTCGGCGAGCACCTCGGCGAGGCGGTCGAACGCGTCGTCGTCGTCGAAGTCGCCCTGCACGAAGCGCACGCCCTCCGAGAGCTGGCGCCACACCGACTCGCGGAACGACGTGCGAGCGTGCTGCTGCACCGACTCGCGCACGACCGCGGCGAACTGCTCGTGCGTCCAGTCGCGGCGCCCGAAGCCGACGAGGCCGAAGCCCGGGGGCAGCAGGCCCCGGTTGGCGAGGTCGTAGACCGCCGGCAGCAGCTTCTTGCGCGCGAGGTCGCCCGTCACGCCGAAGAAGGTCATCGCGTTGGGCCCGGGGATGCGCGTGAGGCGCTGGTCCGCGGGGTCGCGCAACGGGTTCACGCCCGCCGCGATGGGCACGGGCGGCCGCGCCGAGCCGGCCGGAGCCGCCTCGGCGGCCCCGGCCGTCGTCGCCGTCATCGCGCCGCGGCGGCGAGGAGCCGGTCGAGCCCCTCGTCCAGGTCGTCGAGCGTGAGCGTGAGCACCGGGCGGCCGTGCTCGGCGAGCACGCTCGCGTCGCCGGAGGCCTGTGCCTGGATCAGCTGCCCGAAGGTGAACGGGCGCCCGGGGATCTCGAGGTCCTCGTGCGGCTGGCCGAGCAGCTGCAGGAAGACGCCGTTGGGCGTGCCGCCCTTGTGGTACTGACCCGTCGAGTGCAGGAACCGCGGTCCCCAGCCGAAGGTGACCGGGCGGCCCGTGCGAGCGGCGAACGCGGCGCGCAGGCGCTCGAAGCGGGGCTGTCCGATGCGGTCGAGGTAGGCGTGGATCGCGAGGTAGCCGCCGTCGCCGAGCTCGGCGAGCAGGGCGTCGATCGACGCGTCGACGCTCTCGCGCGCGACGGCCTCGGTGCCGCGCACCTCGATGCCGGCATCGACGGCGACGGGCGCGGCGGGCGGCTCGAGCGAGTCGAGCAGCCCGCGAGCGGCGATCTTCGCCGACTCGACGTCCGGCTGGTCGAACGGGTTGATGCCGAGGATGCGGCCGGCGACCGCGACCGCGAACTCCCACACGAGCAGCTGCGCGCCGAGCGTGCCCGCCACCTCGACCTCGCCCGCGGCGACCTCGCGCGCCTCGCGCGCGGAGCCGACGAGGCGCACGACCTGGAGGTCGGCGAGCCCGGCCGAGAGCTCCGGGGCGTCCTTCTCGAGCACGATGGGCAGCAGGCCCAGGCCCTCCTTGCCCGTCGACTCGGCGATCAGCTGCTCGGCCCACTCGCCGAGGCCGACGATGTGGGTGCCGTCGGCGACGATCCCGGTCTTGTCGCGCAGCGGTCGCGTGCCGGCGATCGCCGCCGCGAGCCGCAGGCCGGGGTTGTCGGCCGAGTCCTCGCTGATCTCGGGGAGCACGGCGATCGCCTCGTCGATGAGCTCGCGGACGTCGACGCCCGCGAGGCCCGAGGGCACGATGCCGAAGGCCGTGAGCGCCGAGTAGCGGCCGCCGACGTTCGGGTCGGCGTTGAACACCCGGTAGCCCGCGCGCCGCGCGTCGGCGTCGAGCGGCGAGCCGGGGTCGGTGACGACGATGATGCGCTCGGTCGGCTCGATGCCGGCCTCGCGGTAGGCCGCCTCGAACGCGCGCCGCTGGCTGTCCGTCTCGAGCGTCGAGCCCGACTTGGAGGAGACGACGAGCGCCGTGCGGGCGAGGCCGTCGCGCAGCGCGCGGCGCACCTGGCCGGGCTCGGTCGAGTCGAGCACCGTGAGGTCGACGCCCTCGGTGCGCGTGATGACCTCCGGCGCGAGCGAGGAGCCGCCCATGCCGGCGAGGGCGATGCGGTCGACGCCCCGCTCCCGCAGCTGCTTGCGCAGCGCCTCGATGTCGTCGACGAGCCCGCGGCTGCCGGCAGCGGCCTCGACCCAGCCGAGCCGGATCGAGGCCTCGGCCTCTGCCGCCTCGCCCCAGAGCGTCGCGTCGCCGGCGACGAGCCGGCCGGCGACGCCGTCGGCGACGAGCTGCGGCACGACGCGGTCGATCGCCTCGGCCGCCGCGCCGGACGCGTTGATGGTGAACGTCATGCTCGGGCTCCCTGCCCCATGTGCTCCTGCACGGTCTGCACGAGCTCCGCCCAGGAGGCGTCGAACTTCTCGAGCCCCTCGGCCTCGAGCAGCTCGACGACCTCGACGTACGAGACGCCCACGCGCTCGAGCGCGTCGAGCACCTGCTGCGCCTCGTCGAAGCCGCGGGTGACGGTGTCGCCCGTGATGCGACCGTGGTCGGCGAGGGCCTCGAGCGTCTTCTCGGGCATCGTGTTGACCGTCTGCGGCGCGACGAGCTCGGTGACGTAGAGCGTGTCGGGCAGCGACGGGTCCTTGACGCCCGTCGAGGCCCACAGCGGCCGCTGGGTGTTGGCGCCCGCCTCGAGCAGCGTGAGCGCGCGCTCGGTCGAGAACGCCTCGAGCCACACCTGGTAGGCGAGCCGTGCGTTCGCGAGCGCGGCCTTGCCGCGCAGCGCCGCGGCCTCCTCGGTGCCGATCGCGTCGAGCCGCTTGTCGATCTCGCTGTCGACGCGCGAGACGAAGAACGACGCGACCGAGTGGATCTTCGACAGGTCGAGCCCTGCCTGCTGCGCGCGCTCGAGGCCCGTGAGGTAGGCGTTGATGACGTCGCGGTAGCGGTCGAGCGAGAAGATGAGCGTCACGTTGACGCTGATGCCCGCGGCCGTCGTCGCGGCGATCGCCTCGAGGCCCTCCCGGGTCGCGGGGATCTTGATGAGCACGTTCTCGCGGCCGACGAGCTCGTGGAGCTGCGCCGCCTGCGCGACCGTGCCCTCCGTGTCGCGCGCGAGGCCCGGCTCGACCTCGATCGAGACGCGCCCGTCGCGGCCGCCGGAGTCGCGGTAGACCTCGGCGAAGAGGTCGCACGCGTCGGCGACGTCGCTCGTCGTGAGCGCCGTGATCACCTCGTCGACGCTCGCGCCGCTCGCGGCGAGCTCGCGCACCGCGGCCTCGTACGACTCGCCCGCCGCGATGGCGTTGGCGAAGATCGTCGGGTTGGTCGTGACGCCGACGACGTTGCGCTCGACGATGAGGTCCTTGAGGCTCCCGCTCGTGATGCGATCGCGCGAGAGGTCGTCGAGCCAGATGCTGACGCCAGCGTCGCTGAGCGCCTGAGTGTTCTCGTTCATGTCCTGCCTCCTGCCGGGCTCGCTCAGCGAGCCGCTTCGATGGATGCGCGAGCCGCCTCGACCACGGCCTCGGTGGTGAAGCCGAACTCGCGGAAGAGCGTCTGCCAGTCGGCGCTCGCGCCGAAGTGGTCGATCGCGACGGTGCGTCCCGCGTCGCCGACGATGCGGTGCCACGAGAGCGCGGAGCCCGCCTCGACCGAGACGCGCGCCTTCACGGCAGCAGGCAGCACCGACTCGCGGTACTCGTCCGACTGCTCGGCGAACCACTCGAGCGAGGGGGCGGCGACGACGCGCGCGGCGATGCCGTCCGCCTGCAGCTGCTCGCGCGCCGCGAGGGCGAGCTGCACCTCGGAGCCCGTCGCGATCAGCAGCACGTCGGGCGTGCCGCCCTTCGCCTCCGCGAGCACGTACGCGCCCTTGGCGACGTTCGAGGCGTGCGCGAGCGTGTCGCCGCTCGCCTCGCCGTCGCCGCGCTCGAGCACCGGGATGTTCTGGCGCGTGAGCGCGATGCCCACGGGCCGGTCGCGCCGCTCGAGGATCGTCTTCCACGCCCACGCCGTCTCGTTCGCGTCGGAGGGGCGCACGACCTCGAAGTTCGGGATCGCTCGGAGCGTGGCGAGCTGCTCGATGGGCTGGTGCGTGGGGCCGTCCTCGCCGAGCGCGACGGAGTCGTGCGTCCAGACGTGGATGGGGTGCACGCCCATGAGCGCCGCGAGGCGCAGCGCGGGGCGCTGGTAGTCGCTGAAGATGAGGAACGTACCGCCGTAGGGGCGGGTGTTGCCGTGGAGCACGATGCCGTTGAGGATCGCGGCCATCGCGTGCTCGCGGATGCCGAAGTGCATCGTGCGGCCGCTCGAGGAGGCGTTGGGCCATGCCTTCGTGCCGCGCTCGGCGGGCGCGAACGACCCCTTGCCCTCGAGCGTCGTGTTGTTCGACTCGGCGAGGTCGGCGGATCCGCCCCACAGCTCGGGGATGACGTCGGAGAGCGCGTTGAGCGCCTTGCCGGAGGCCGCGCGCGTCGAGACCTCGGTGCCGGGCTCGAACACGGGCAGCGCGTCCTCGACGCCCTCGGGGAGGGCGCCGGAGACCAGCCGGTCGAGCAGCGCCTTGCGCTCGGGGTTGGCGGCGGCCCAGCCGTCGAAGCGCTCCTGCCACGCGGCGCGAGCCTCGTCGGCGCGTGCCTTCGCGTTGCCGCGCGTGTAGGCGATGACGGCGTCGTCGACCTGGAACGACTGCTCGGGGTCGAAGCCGAGCAGCTCCTTGACGGCCGCGACCTCGTCGGCGCCGAGCTTCGAGCCGTGGATCTTGCCCGTGCCCTGCTTGGTGGGCGCGGGCCAGCCGATGATGGTCTTGAGGATGATGAGGCTCGGCTTGGCCGTCTCGGCCTGCGCCTGCTCGATCGCGGCGTGCAGCGCCTCGACGTCCTCGACGTAGTCGGGCGCGGTCGGGTCGTCGCCCTGGCGCCAGGAGACCTCGAGCACCTGCCAGCCGTACGCCTCGTAGCGCGCCTTGACGTCCTCGGTGAAGGCGATGTCGGTGTCGTCCTCGATCGAGATGGCGTTCGAGTCGTAGATCGCGATGAGCCGGCCGAGCTGCTGGTGGCCGGCGAGGGAGCCGGCCTCGCTCGTGACGCCCTCCTGCAGGTCGCCGTCGCCGGCGATCACGTAGGTGTAGTGGTCGAACGGGCTCTCGCCCTCGGCCGTGTCGGGGTCGAGCAGCTGGCGCTCGAAGCGCTGCGCGTAGGCGAAGCCGACGGCCGACGCGAGGCCCTGGCCGAGCGGGCCCGTCGTGATCTCGACGCCCTTCGTGTGGCGGTACTCGGGGTGGCCGGGCGTGAGCGAGCCCCACGTGCGCAGCGACTCGATGTCGTGCTTCTCGAGGCCCGAGCCCGTCAGGTAGAGCTGGACGTACTGCGTGAGGGAGGAGTGGCCGACCGAGAGGATGAAGCGGTCGCGGCCGATCCACTGGTCGTCGGCCGGGTCGCGGTCCATGACCTTCTGGAAGAGCAGGTGCGCGACGGGCGCGAGGCTCATCGCGGTGCCGGGGTGGCCGTTGCCGACCTTCTCGACGGCGTCGGCCGCGAGCACGCGCGCGGTGTCGACTGCCTGCTGGTCAT
>JAPSIA010000028.1 GCA_031179215.1 Agrococcus sp. | reverse complement strand
TCGTCTTGGCATCCGCCGGCGCATCGAAGCGCAGCTCCATGCGGAACCCCCCGCCCTCGCGCGCATCCATCTGCTCGACCGTGCCCGTGGCGCCCTCGGGAGCGAGCCACACCGCGAGCGCCGCGGGATCGAGGAGCGCCGCGTAGGCGCGCGCCGGATCGACGCCGACGACCGTCTCTGCACGGTCGACGCGCCCCCGCTCGCGCGTCGAGCCGTGCGGAGCGGCGTCGCCGTGCGCGATCGCCCGCACGATCGCCGCGAGCGCGAGCGCGAGGTCGTCGAAGGTGAGTGCCTCCCCCTCGTGGGTGATCGCGGATGCGTGGGCCGACGCATCCGCGTCGGTCTCAGCGCCGACGGTGGCGGCGCCGCTCGAGCGCACCGCCGGCACATGCACGAACCCGCCGGGCACACCGAGCCCGGCGACGAGGTAGGCGACGTGGTTGCAGAGGAAGCGCCCCGCGTCCTCGCTCACGTCGGCGGGCAGGCCCACGGCGAGCACGGCAGCGACGAGCGCGTCGACGTCGAAGCTCGACGCCCGGCGCTGCGGCCCCTCCGGGTCGATCGGCGTGCCGCGCGGCTGGTCGCCCGCGTTGTCGGGGATGCGCGCGTCGTCGACGTTGACGGCCCAGCGCTCGGGCGTGATCGCCGCTCGGCCGCCCGCCTCCCCGACGGCGAGCACGGCATCCGGCACGTGCTGCTCGACGAGCTCGGCGAGGCGCGCACCGGCGCCCGCGAAGGCCACCGGGAGCGTGCCGACGGCGAGCTCGATGCCCGGCTGCGGATCGGCGGCCCACGCGTCGGCGAGCCGCCGCACCGCCTCCTGGCTCGCGTTCTCGGGGTCGCCGCCGAAGGGCTCGAAGGCCGTCACGAGGATCTTCATGCCCCCATCCTGCACCCGCGTGATCGCCCGGTCACGAGGGGTGTGGGTCGCGATCGGACCGCGCGCGTACTGCGGCGGAGGAGGCGGGAGGAGGGGGCGGGGCCGGGCGGAGCCGGGAACGAGCTCAGGCTTGGGCAGAGGCGCACGCCGCTGGGCAGCGAGCGGCACCTAGTGCGACCGTCGCGCCGTGCGGATCCCCGCCTGGCGCCCTGCGGCGCCGGCGCGCGGCAAGATGGTGCCGTGACAGTCGCAGGCTTCGACATCGGTGGCACCAAGATCGCGGGCGCGGCGCTCGCCTCGCCCGGCGGCGCTGCCGGTTCCGCTGTCGGACTCGGGGGTAGCTCGCGGCGCGCCGAGACCGACGTGCTCGTGCGCAGCCACCGTCCCCACCGCATCCACGGGCCCGAGTCGCTCGTCGACGCCGTCGAGGCGAACGTGCGCGAGCTCGACGAGCAGCTCGCGGCCGCGGGGCAGCCCTCGATCGCGGCCGTGGGGCTCGGGCTCGCGGCGTGGATGACGCGCGACCGAGAGACCGTCATCTGGGCCGCGCACCTGGGCGTGCGCGATGCGCCCGTCAAGCGCATGCTCGAGGAGCGGCTGGGCCTGCCGATCGTGCTCGACAACGACGCCGACTGCTACCTCATGGGCGAGGACGCGATGGGCGCGGCTGCGGATGCGTCGTCGTCGATCCTCATCGCGCTCGGCACCGGGGTGGGCGGCGCGTACGTCGCCGACGGCCGCCCGCTCATCGGGGCGCACGGGCTCGCGGGCGAGCTCGGTCACGTGACGGTCGACGAGTCGGGGCCGCGGTGCTCGTGCGACGCGTTCGGCTGCCTCGAGGCCTTCGCCGGCGGCAACGCGCTGCGGCGCGACGCGGCGAGCGTGCCGGCCGCGGTCGCGCTCGCCCCCGACGGCGCCCCGACGGCCGAGCACCTCGCGAACGCGGCGCGCGCGGGCGACGCGGAGGCGGTCGCGGCGATGGACCGCGCCGGCTGGGCCGTCGCCGCCGGGCTGCGGCGCCTGCTGCCGGCCTTCGATCCCGAGGTCGTCGTGCTCGGCGGCACCGTCATGCTCTCGTGCGCGGACCTGCTGCTGCCCGTGATCGAGCGCGAGCTCGGCGAGCACGCGCCGCTGCAGGGCGTGCCGCAGCCGAGGCGGCTCGAGCTCGCGCGCCTCGGCGGCCACGCGGCCGCGATCGGCGCAGCGGTGCTCGCCTCGCAGCGCTGAGCGGCGCCGCGCCGAGGGCGGCCGGGCAGTCGCTCCGGGAGCGGCGTCGCGCCGATCCGGCGCAGGCTGCACCGAACGGCCGCATCCCGGGACCGAGAGCCGCCGACCGGTGCAGGTCGAGCCAACGATCCGGCGCAAGCTGCACCGAACGGCCGCATCCCGCGACCGAGAGCCGCCGACCCGTGCAGGTCGAGCACCGGTCGCCGCACGCGGAACGGCCCCCTGGAATCGCTCCAGGGGGCCGTGCTCGTGCAGCTGGGTGCGGGGCTCAGCCCTGCGCGCGGCGCGGGCCGCGGCGCTGGCCACCGCCCGAGCGGCCGGCCGGCTGGCCGGTCTGCATGCTGCCGCCACCCGTCGACGACCACGCGACGGCGGAGCCGCCGCGCGGAGCGCCCTGGCGCTGACCGCCCTGGCGAGCAGGCTGGCCCGAGCGGCCGCCCTGGCCGCCGCGACCGGCCGACGCACCGGCGCCGGCACCGGCCGACTGCTGCCGCTGCTTCGTCTCGGGGCGACCCGAGCGATCCTTCTTCGGGCGCTCGGCGCGAGCCGCTCCCGACGCGGCGCCGTGCGCACCAGAGCCCGCGAGGCCATCGCGCGAGGCGCGCTTGCGGCGCGCGTTCGCGCCCTGCGACGAGCCGCCGCCGCGCTGCTGCGGCAGCTCGTTGCCCGAGCCCGGGCCGCCGGCGACCGGGGCCACGTGCGGCGCGTACGGCCCCACGAGCTGGTCGACGGCATCCGACGACGCCGTCACCTGCTGCGGCTGCACCATGATCGCGGCCTTGCGCAGCAGCGTGAGCGTGTCGCGGCGCTGCGAGGCGAGCATGACGGTCGCGACGTCGCCCTCCGAGCCCGCGCGCGCCGTGCGGCCCGAGCGGTGGAGGTACGCCTTGTGCTCCATGGGCGGGTCGACGTGCACGACGAGCTCGACGTTGTCGACGTGCACGCCGCGCGCGGCGACATCCGTCGCCACGAGCACGCGCACCGTGCCGTCGGAGAACGCGGCGAGGTTGCGGTCGCGAGCGTTCTGCGACAGGTTGCCGTGCAGGTCGACCGCGGGGATGCCGGAGGCCGTGAGCTGCTTCGCGAGCTTCTTGGCCTGGTGCTTCGTGCGGGTGAAGAGGATGCGGCGGCCGACGCCCGAGGCGAGGCGGCGCACGAGCAGGTTCTTCTCCTCGGCGTCGACCTCGAACAGGTGGTGCGTCATGGCGGCGACGGGCGAGTTCGCCTCGTCGACCGAGTGCATGACCTCGTCGTGCAGGAAGCGCTTGACGAGCTTGTCCACGCCGTTGTCGAGCGTGGCCGAGAACAGCAGGCGCTGACCGGACTCGGGCGTCTTGTTCAGGATCTTCGTGACGACCGGCAGGAAGCCGAGGTCGGCCATGTGGTCGGCCTCGTCGATGACGGTGATCTCGATCGCCTCGAGCGAGGCGATGCCCTGGTTCATGAGGTCCTCGAGGCGGCCCGGGCAGGCGACGACGATGTCGACGCCGTTGCGCAGCGCGGTCTCCTGCGGGCGCTGCGAGACGCCGCCGAAGATCGTCGTGACGGTGAGGCCGGATGCGCTCGCGAGCGGCGTGATCGTCGCCGCGATCTGGGTGGCGAGCTCGCGCGTCGGCGCGAGCACGAGCCCGAGCGGCAGGCCCTTGCGGCGGCCGCCGCCGGCGAGCTCACCCGCGAGGCGGGCGACGAGCGGGATCGCGAACGCGAGCGTCTTGCCGGAGCCGGTCTTGCCGCGGCCGAGCACGTCGCGGCCTGCGAGCGTGTCGGGGAGGGTGTCGGCCTGGATCGGGAAGGGGTGCTCGCGGTCCATCGCCTTGAGGGCGGTGACGAGCTTGGCGGGCACGCCGAGCTCGGAGAAGGTCGTGGTGACCTCGGGAGTCGTGATGGTGGTGGTCATGGTGCTCTTTCTGTGAGCGCGCGCGCAGCCCGTGCCTCGCACGCCGTGCGGGGCGGGGGTGTCGGGATGCGTCGGCGCAGCTCGGGTTCGTTGCCGCCAGTGGTGCGGCCGGTTCGGCGAGCGCGGCGGTAGCCGCGATCGTTCGCCGTGGAAGGTTCATCGACGTCCGACGAGCGGACGGAGAGAGGAGCGTTCAACGACGCAGGTGAGGGGCTTCGACGCCCTGCTCACGCTTCCCCCAGCCTAGCAGGCGGCGGCTGCGGCGCCTAGGACGGCCCTCCGGTCGGGCTGAGCGCCCCGCCGAGGCCCCCCGGGGCGCGACGAGCCGCTCCGCCCGATCGGCGGCACGGCCGGCCGGGCGGATGGGGCTGCGCCGCCGGGCGCTGCGGTGCGGGGCGGATCGCTCGGGCAGCGGTCAGGCAGCGCCGCTACCGTCAACCCCAGACGGAAGGACGCACACCATGGCCGACGCCCCGACCTCCGACGACACCCTCGCCCTCCTCACGAAGGGCTACGACTTCGGGCGCCACATCTGGCGCCGGGCGCGGAGCGCCACCGCGCGCGCCGTGCCCATGGGCCTCCTCGGCCGCGACGCGCTCCTCGTGCGCGGCGCCGAGGGCGTCGCCCTGTTCTACGACGAGTCGCGGATGCGCCGGCACGGGGCGATGCCCGCCTTCATCCAGGAGACGCTCTTCGGGCACGGCTCGGTGCACAGCCTCGACGGCGACGAGCACCGCCATCGCAAGGCGACGTTCCTCGGCGTGACCTACGAGCACGCACAGGTGCAGCGGCTGCTGCCCTACCTCGAGCGCGAGTGGCAGCGAGAGCTCGACGCGTGGGTCGCGGGCGGCGAGCGCTCGGCCTACGACGCGGCCATCGGCGCGATCGGCCGCGCGATGATGCGCTGGGCGGGGCTCCCGGGCACGGGCGAGGCCAAGACTCGCTGGGCGATGCGGCAGGCGCAGATCGTCGACGGCTTCGGCGTGCCCTACTCCCCCGAGTTCCTGCTCGCGACCGCCAACCGCATCTGGTCGGACCGGCATGCGCGCGAGCTCATCGAGGCGGTCCGCGCCGGCACGCTCGAGGCGGCCGAGGGCACGGCGCTGCACGCGTGGGCGTGGCACCGCGACCGCGAGGGCGAGCTGCTCGACGCGAGGCTCGCGGGTGTCGAGCTGCAGAACTCGTTCCGGCCGGCGATCGCGGTGTGCCGCTTCATCGCCTTCGCCGCGAAGGAGTTGCGCGAGCGGCCCGAGTGGCGCGAGCGCATCGCGGCCGAGACAGCCGAGCGCGGGCGGTTCACCGAGGGGCCGCTCGCGAGCGCGTTCGCGCAGGAGGTGCGCCGCACGGCGCCCTTCGTGCCGATGCTGCCGGCGTTCGCGACGACCGATGTCGAGCTCGACGGCGAGCGCGCCGAGGAGGGCGACCGCGTGCTCATCGACATCCTCGGCACGAACACGGATGCGACGTCGTGGGAGCGGCCGCACGAGTTCGACCCCGAGCGGTTCGTGGGCCGCGACGACTGGGCGTCGATGCCCGCGTTCATCCCGCAGGGCGGTGGCCATCCGGCGACCGGCCACCGCTGCCCCGGCGAGGAGATCGCGATCGCGGCGCTCGCCGCCGGCATCGCGGTGCTCAGCGACCCGCGGGTCGCGATCCTCGGCGAGGGGCTCGACGTCAACCGGCGCCGGATGCCGACGAAGCCCGCGTCCGGCGCGCTCGTGCGCAGCGCGACCGCGCCCTCGTCGGCGGCGCGCTGCCCGTTCCACTGACCGCACGTCCGCGACGACTCTCCCGCGGGCTCGTCCTCGCGACTACCGTGGAGGGGACGACGAGGAGGTCACCATGGACCCCGACGCCCGACCCGCGAGCGAGCGCGATCTCATCCGCCATCGCACCGCGCCCGAGGCGGCCCCGATGGTCGTCGGGCGCGCGAGCGAGCGGCCGAGCGCGCGCCGCACGGCCGCCGGCATCGCGATGCTCGTCGTCGGGCTCGCCGCGGTGGCCGTCGCCCTCGTCGCGCTCGGCGGCCGCGTCCTGCCGACGGCGCGCGCGGTGCGCGACTCGGATCTCGACCCCGTCGCGACCTACTTCGCGGGCACGACGGGCTCGGGCAGCGAGCTCGCGCTCGTGATCGGGCTCATCGTCCTCCTGCCCGTCGGCGTCGTGCTCGGGTGGCTCGGCTACCGGCGCCTCACCGACGACGGGCCCTCGCTCCCGGCGCTGCACCAGTCGAACGCGCCGAGCGCCGGCCACATGACCCTCGGCGGCGGGAGCGGCTACTGAGGCGCTCCCGGCGCATCCGCCCTCGCGATGCGCGTGGGCTCGCGCTCTTCCTCAGCGGGCTCGTGATCGCCTACGCCGCCTTCCTCCCGCTCGGCCGCCGTGTGCTCGACGCCGCCTCGGTCGCTCGCCGCACCGACGTCGATCCGGTGGCGGCGTACCTCCTCGGCGAGTCCGGCGCTGCGCTCGGCGAGCTCGCCCTCGTCGTCGGCCTGCTCGCGGCCCTCGCGGCCGGGAGCGCGCTCACCGCGGTCGGCTACCGCCTCGTCACGAGGGCCGGGAAGGATGAGCCGCCCGTCGGCTACGAGTGATGCCGGTCGAAGATGCACCCGGAGGCGATGTCCGCCTCGAGCCCCTCGAGCGATCGACCGCGCGTCTCGGGCACCTGCGTCGCGATGAACGCGAGCGCGAGCGCGCCGACCGCCGCGAAGAGGAAGAACGTGCCGGTGATGCCGACCGCCGCGATGAGCGACGGGAAGCCGAGCGCGAGCGCGCCGTTCGCGAGCCAGTGCGCGAAGACGGCGATGCCGATGCCGAGCCCGCGCATGTGGAGCGGGAACACCTCTGAGAGGTAGACCCACGTCGCGACGTTGAGGAACGTCTGCATCGCGCCGACGAAGGCGACGACGAGCGCGAGGATCACGAGGGGTCGGATGGGATGCCCGGGCTCGAGCGCGACCGACGCGACGCCGATGAGCAGGTGGCACAGCGTCGTGAGGCTGAAGCCGATGAGCAGCGTCGCGCGGCGGTCGAGGCGATCCATCATCGCGAGCGCGACGAAGCCGCCGAGCACCGCGATGACGCCCGGCGCGACGTTGGCGATGAGCGCCGCCTGCTCCGAGAAGCCCGACTCGACGAGCACGCTCTGGCCGTAGTACATGATCGAGTTGATGCCGGTGAGCTGCTGGGCGACGCCCACGCCGATGCCGACGAGCAGGATGCGGCGGAGCCACCGGGTGCGCAGCACGGCGCCGAGCCGGAGGGGCGCGCGGCCGAGCGAGCCCGCCGTGGCGTCGCCGGGCTGCCGCGTCGCATCCGCGCCGAGCCGCTGCGCTCGCGCGCCGGAGGACTCCGCTCGCCGACCGTCGATGCCGGGTCGCGAGCGCTCCGCGTGCTCGCGCCGGGTGCGCTCGATCTCGGCGAGCTCGGCGACGGCCCGCGCGTCGGCGCGCACCGAGCGCAGCACCGCGAGCGCCTCCTCGTGCCGACCGTGCTCGGCGAGCCAGCGCGGCGACTCCGGGCACCGCAGCATGCCGACGAAGAGCGCGACCGCGGGCAGCGCGCAGACGGCGAACATGATGCGCCAGACCCCGTCGAGGTGCCCGAGGGCGCTGCCGAGGATCGCGTTGACGACGAAGGCCGCGAGCTGTCCCGAGACGATGGCGACCTCGTTGCGGCCCGACATCGACCCGCGGATCTCGAAGGGCGCGAGCTCGGCGAGGTAGACGGGCACGACCGTCGAGGCGCCGCCGACGGCGAGTCCGAGCAGCACGCGACCGGCGACGAGCGCGGCGAGGCCGGGGGCGAGCACGACCGCGAGCGTGCCGACGAAGAACACCGCCGCGAGCGCGACGAGCATCGTGCGGCGACCGAGCGCATCCGAGAGCCGCCCGCCGAGGAGCGCGCCGAACGCGGCGGCGAAGACGAGCGAGCTCGTGACGACGCCCTCGGTGAGCGCGTCGAGGCCGAGCTCCGCGCTCATCGGCCGCAGCGCGCCGTTGATGACGCCGGTGTCGTAGCCGAACAGCAGGCCGCCGAAGCACGCGACGATCGAGATGCCGCCGAGCCGAGCGCGATGCGGGCCGGGCGTGAGCGGCGGCAGCGCCGACTCGGCGCCGGCATGCGGTGCGACGGCCACGATCGATCCTCCGGTTCCGGCGCGATGGCGCACCGGATCGATCATGCCGTGCAGCGCGTGCCCGCGGGACGCGCGGCGTGGCTACGCCTCGGTCGGGAGCGTGAGGATCTCGGCGCCTTGCTCGGTGATCGCGATGGTGTGCTCGCTGTGCGCGGTGCGGCAGCCCGTCGCACTGCGGAGCGTCCACCCGTCGGCGTCGGTCACGAGCACGTCGGTGTCGGCCATGACCCACGGCTCGAGCGCGAGCAGCATGCCGGGGCGCAGCGGGAAGCCGCGGCCCGGGCGCCCGTCGTTCGCGACGTGCGGATCCTGGTGCATCGTCGAGCCGATGCCGTGGCCGCCGAAGTCGGTGTTGATCGCGTAGCCCGCGTCGCGCAGCACCGAGCCGATCGCGTGGGAGAGGTCGCCGGTGCGCGCGCCCGGCACGGCGGCCGCGATGCCCGCGGCGAGGGCGCGCTCGGTCGCCTCGATGAGCGCCGCGCTCTCGGCGTCGCTCGAGCCGCCCACGACGAAGCTGATCGCGGCGTCGGCGGCGATCCCGTCGAGCGAGACGGCGAGGTCGAGGGTCAGCAGGTCGCCCTCGGCGAGCCGGTGGTCCGACGGCTTCGCGTGCAGCACGGCGTCGTTGACCCCCGTGCAGATGTAGTGGCCGAAGGGCCCGCGGCCGAAGGACGGCGCGTAGTCGACGTAGCACGACTGCGCACCCGCCTCCTCGATCATCACCTTCGCCCAGCGATCGATCTCGAGCAGGCTCGTGCCGACCCGGGCCCTGCGTCGGAGGGACTGCAGGATGTCGCCGACGAGCGCGCCGGTCGCCCTGCCGCGCTCGACCTCCGCAGGGCTCAGGATCTCGATCATGACGATGACAATACCGGTATTACAATCGGGGTCATGGTCAGGCTGCCGCACACCCCCGAGGAGATCGAGCGCGGGGAGCGCCTCGGCGCGCTGCTGCGCCGCGCCCGCGGCGACCGCTCGATGCTCGAGGTCGCCCTGCTCGCCGGCATCTCGCCCGAGACGCTGCGCAAGATCGAGACGGGGCGCGTGCCGGCGCCCGCCTTCCCCACGATCGCCGCGATCGCCGCGACCCTCGAGCTCTCGCTCGACGCGCTCTGGGCGGCGGTCGGCGACGCCGACCGCGTCGCGACGCCCGCCTAGCCGCGCCGCTACAGCCCGTCGGCCGGATCGGTCTCGATGGGCGCGGCCGCCTCGTCGGATGCGCCCGGTCGCGCCAGCGCGGGCGATCGGTGCTCGGCGAGGAACGCCCGCAGCTGCTCGACGACGAACGCGTGGTCGTCGAGCTGCGGGAGGCCCGAGACGCCGACAGCCCCCACCACGCCGACGCCGCGCACGGTGATCGGCAGCACGCCCCCGTTGCCGGCGATCTCCCGCGGATCGAGCCGCGCATCCGTCTCGAACGCGCCGCCGCGCGCCCGGAACTGCTCCCCGACGCCGAGCGAGGAGCGGTGGTAGTGCAGCGTCGCCCGCGTCTTGCGCTCGAGCCAGGCGTCGTTGTCGGGCGTGGCCCCCTCGAGCGCGGTGTGGAAGAGCCGCTGCCCGCCGAGGACGATGCCGATGACGATCGGCAGGCCGCGCTCGAGCGCCGCCTGCCGCATCCGGCACCCGAGCGCCCACGCGTCGTCGCGCGAGCAGGCCTCGAAGATCAGCTCGCGCTCCTCGGCCTGCACCTGCGCGAACAGCTCGGGGCTCCCGAGCGGCGGCATGCTCATGCTCACGCCTCCGACGAGGCTGCCCAGATGTTGAGCCCCCCGTCCTGCGCGTGCTCGTCGATCTCGGCGAGCTCGTCCTCGGTGAGCGGCGGGCTCTGCAGGCATCGCACCGTGTCGTCGAGCTGCTCGGGCCGGCTCGCGCCGATGAGCGCCGAGGTGATGCGCTCGTCGCGCAGCACCCAGGCGAGCGCGAGCTGGGCGAGCGACTGGCCGCGGCGCTGCGCGATGTCGTTGAGCGCCCGCACGCGCGCGAGGTTCTCGTCGCTCAGCATGCCGTCGCGCAGCGTCTTGCCCTGCGTCGCACGGGAGCCCTCCGGCACGCCGCGCAGGTACTTGTCGGTCAGCAGGCCCTGCGCGAGCCCCGAGAAGGCGATGACGCCGATCCCCTCGGCCGCGGCCGTCTCGAGCAGCGACGGCTCGCCCTCCTCGATCCACCGGTTGAGCATCGAGTAGGAGGGCTGGTGGATGAGCAGCGGCGTGCCCAGCCGGCGCAGCTCCGCCGCGATCTGCGCCGTGCGCTCCGCCGAGTACGAGGAGATGCCGATGTAGCGCGCGCGACCGGAGCGCACCGCCTCGTCGAGTGCCGACGCGGTCTCCTCGATCGGCGTCTCGGGGTCGAAGCGGTGGCTGTAGAAGATGTCGACGTAGTCGAGCCGCAGGCTCTCGAGCGAGATGTCGAGGCTGTCGAGGAGCGTCTTGCGGCCGCCGCCCGTGCCGTTGGGACCGGGCACGAAGGGGTAGCCCGCCTTCGAGGAGATGACGAGCTGGGAGCGCAGCCCCGCGAAGTCCTCCGCGAGGATCCTGCCGACGTTCTTCTCGGTCGAGCCGGCCGGCGGACCGTAGCCGTTGGCGAGGTCGAAGTGCGTGATGCCGAGGTCGAACGCGTGGCGCAGCAGGTCGCGCTGTCGCTGGATGGGCGTGTCGTCGCCGAAGTTGTGCCACGTGCCGAGCGAGATGGCGGGCAGGCGCAGGCCGCTCGTGCCGACGCGGCGGTACTGCATGCGCTCGAAGCGATCGGCTGCGGGCGAGTAGACGGGCTGGATGTGGGCGGTCATGGCACTCCTCAGTGCGCGCCGGCGGGCGCGCGGTCGGTCAGGGCGGCGAGCAGCGGCAGCTGCTCGGGGTCGTCGAGCGCGGAGCCGACGGCGACGACGGCCGCGCCGGCCTCGAGGAACTGCGTCGCGTTGCGCGCGTGCACGCCGCCCGTCGCCACGAAGCGCACGGTCGGGAAGGGCCCGCGCATCGCCGCGATCCACTCCGCGCCGAGCACGGATGCGGGGAAGGCCTTCACGACGTCGATGCCGAGCTCGAGCGCGATCTGCACGTCGGTGCCCGTGGCGACGCCCGGCAGGTGCGGCATGCCGGCGGCGGTGCTCGCCGCCGCGACGTGCGCCCGCATCCCGGGCGCGACGGTGAACGCCGCGCCGAGCGCCGCGGCCCGGCGGACGCGCTCGAGGTCGATGACCGTGCCCGCGCCCACGCGCTTGCCGCGCGCCGCCCCCGCGTCGACGGCCGCGGCGAGGGCCGCGAAGCCGCCCTCGTCCTGCACGGGCACCTCCACGCAGTCGATGCCGAGGTCCCACGCGCGCGACGCGAGCTCCACGGTGCGCTCCGGGCTGTAGCCGCGCAGGATCGCCATCACGGGGCTGCGCCCGAACGACTCGTCGAACCAGGTGCTCATGGTCTCCATCCGATGCTCTTCGAGATGCCTTCGGTCACGTGCTGCAGCTGCGGCAGCAGTCCTTCGAGCGCTGCGAGATCCGCCTGGGCGCGCAGCGCGGTGATCGAGACCGCCGCGATCACCTGGTCGTCGGCGCCGCGGATGGGCATCGCGACGCAGTTGATGAAGTCCTCGAACTCGCCGTCGTCCACGGCCCAGCCGCGGTCGCGCACGCGCGAGAGGTCGGCCTCGAAGTCGTCGCGCGAGGCGATCGTCGTCGCGGTGAACCGCTCGAACTCGTAGGCCTCGAGGAGCCGGTCGCGCGTCGCACCGCCGACGTGGGCGAGGATCGCCTTGCTCACGCCCGAGGTGTGCAGGCGCACGGGCTGACCGATCTGCGAGTACATGCGCACCGTGCCCGGCTGCTCGATCTTGTCGGCGTAGACGATGCGGTCGTCCTCGAGCACGGCGAGGTGCACCGTGTGCCCGCACGCGGCGCCGAGCTCGGCGAGCCGCGGCCGAGCGAGGTCGCGCAGCTCGAACTGCTCGGAGGCGAGGCTGGCGAACCACGTGAGGCGGTAGCCGACGCCGTAGGTGCCGTCGGTGCGCCGGCGCGCGAGGCCCGTCTCGGTCAGCGTCTGCAGGATGCGGAGCGCGGTCGAGCGGTGCACGCCGAGGATCTCGGCGATCTCCGACTGCGTGCGCGGGCGCACGCTGACGTGCTCGAGGACGACCGCGGCGCGCTGGATGCTCTGGGACATGGCGTCAGGATCCCATCGCGACGACGGCCGGGCCGGGATCGGCCGCTCGCGGCACGAAGTCCTGCGTGCTGCCGAGCGCCCTCGCGGCCGTGTCGTGCCCCTCCTGCAGCCGCGCGGCGGCATCCCCGCCGCGCAGGAGCGCGCCGAGGTAGCCGGCGGTGAAGGCGTCGCCGGCGCCGACGACCTCGACGACGTCGACGACGTGCGCGGGCACGAAGGTGCGCGCGCCGTCGGGTGCGAGCTCGCTCGCGCCGACGGCGCCGTCCTTGACGACGAGCGTGCCGCGCAGGCCCAGCAGCACCGCGAGCGCAGCGTCGTCGCCGGTGCCCCAGAGGGTCTCGGCCTCGTCGCGACCGACGAAGACGATGTCGGCCCGGGCGGCCAGGGCCCCGAGCACGGGCGCCGCCTGCGCGGCGCTCCACAGCCCGGCGCGGTGGTTGACGTCGAAGGAGACGAGGATGCCGCGGCTCGCGGCGAGCGCGATCGTCGCGTCGAGCAGGGCGCCGCACGAGGCCGAGAGGCCGGCGGTGATGCCCGAGACGTGGATGATCGCGACGTCGTCGAGGTCGAGGGTCTCGAGCAGCTCCGGGCCCATCCGCGAGGCGGCGGAGCCCGCGCGGTAGTAGTGCACCGCCGTCGTCTCGCCGCTCGGATCCTTGAAGTACACGCCGGTGGGCTCGCCCTCGACGAGCGCCGTGCGGCTCACGTCGACGCCGTGCGAGGCGACCTCGTCGAGGATGCGCCGGCCGAGCGGGTCGGCGCCGAGCCTGCTCACCCACGAGGCCGCGTGCCCCGCATCGGCGAGGTAGAGCGCGACGGTCGACTCGGCGCCGCCCGTGCGGATCGCGAAGCGCTCGGCCGAGCGCAGCGGCTCCGGCGCGACGGGCGTCACGAGCGCCATGCTCTCGCCGATGCAGAGCACGCGGCCGCGGTCAGCGGGTGGCTTCGGCGTCGACACGGGGCTTCGACCGTCCCTTCAGGTAGCGCAGCGCCGCGGGCGCGACGAGGGCGAGCACGCTCAGCGCGATGAGGGTCGCGGCGATCGGGCTCTGCAGCGGTGCGAGCGGGCCGTCGATGAGCAGGCCCCGGCGCAGGTTGCTCTCGGCGAGCGGGCCGAGGATGAGGCCGAGCACGAGCGGTCCGGCGGGGAATCCCCAGCGCCGCATGCCGAGTCCCACGATGCCGAACACGAGCATCACGATCACGTCGAAGACGCTGTTCTGCACGGCGTAGGTGCCGACCATGCAGAAGGTGATGATGACGACGGCCAGCGCGTTGAGCGGCAGCTTCAGGAGCTTGACGACGCCCTGCATGCGCACGAGGGCGAGCCCGAGCGCGGCGAGCGTCGCGACGACCATGATCGTCGAGATGCTGAAGACGAGGTCGGGATGCTGCACGAACAGCGCCGGCCCGGGCTGCAGTCCCCAGACGATCATCGAGCCGATCATGACGGCCATGACGGAGTCGCCGGGCACGCCGAGCGCGAGCGTCGTCGTCACCGACCCGCCCATCGTCGCCGTGCTCGCGCTGTCGGGGGCGGCGAGCCCCTCGAGGGAGCCCTTGCCGAAGCGCTCGGGGTGCTTGGAGGCGCGGCGGGCCTGGTCCCACGCGATGATGCCGGCGATGTCGCCGCCCGCGGCGGGCACGACGCCGACGACCGCGCCGATGCCCGTGCCGATCGCGGTGGGCTTGACGAGGCTCCGGCGCTCCGCGCGATCGGGCCACCAGCGCCCCAGCTGCTCGATCGGCGCCTCGGAGCCGCCCCTGCGGGCCTCGACGATCTGGTTGAAGATCTCGGCGAGCCCGAAGACGCCGATGATGACGGCGATGAACGGCAGCCCTGACGTGAGCTCGGGGATGCCGAACGTGAAGCGGTGGTCGCCGCTGATCGGGTCGCGGCCGACCGCGCCGAGCAGCAGCCCGACGGCGCCCGCCGTGAGCCCCTTCGCGATGCGCCCGTTGGAGACGCCGACCATCATCGTCATCCCGAACACCACGAGCGCGAACAGCTCGATGGGGCCGAAGCTGAGCGCGAGGCGCGCGATCGGCTGGGCGAGGAAGACGAGGATGAGGATGCTCGCGAGCGAGCCGACGGCCGAGACGAGCGCAGAGCTCGTGAGCGCGACGCCGGCGCGGCCGGCCTTCGCGAGCGGGTAGCCGTCGAAGGTCGTCGCGATCGACGCGGGCGTCCCCGGGGTGTTGACGAGGATCGCCGGCACCCGGTCGCCGAACTGCGCCGAGACGTAGATCGAGAGCAGCACCGCGAGGCCCTGGAGCGGCTCGAGCGTGAGCGTGAAGCCGGTCGCGAGCGCGACCGCCATGGTCGCGGTGATGCCCGGCACGGCGCCCACGAGCGTGCCCAGCAGCGTGCCCACGATGAGGCACAGCAGGATCGTGGGGTCCAGGAGCGCGCCGACGCCGGCGATGACGTCGTTCACAGCGGCACCCGCAGCAGCAGGCCGAACACGGCGTAGAGCGCGGCGGTGACGGCGACGGGCACGAGGACGAGCGAGCGCCACCCCCTGCCGCCCAGCACGGCCATGATCGCGGCGACCAGCACGGGCGTGACGATGAGGAAGTGCGCGAACTGCCACGCGATGCCGTAGGCGACGATCATCACCAGGATCGCCGCGAGCTGCCACGCGCCCGCCGCGCGCACGTCGTGGCAGTCGCGCATCGGCGGCCGCCGAGCACCGGCGAGGGCGACGATGAGCCCGAGCAGCACGATCGCGCCGCCGATGAGCGTCGGCCACCACCGGCTGTCGAACTCGCCCGCAGCGCTCGCGCCGGGCAGCTGCTGCGCGACGAGCAGCACCGCAGCCCCTGCCGCCACGACCCCTGCTCCCGTGAGCACCTCGCGCAGCCGCGAGGATCGCGCTCCCTCCTCGAGCGCCTGGGGCGCCTCGGCCTCCGCACGCATCGCGCGCTCCTCCGTCACGGCGGTCATCGGTCCGCGAGCAGCGCGCCGAATCGCTCGTGCTCGTCCGTGACGAACGCCGAGGTCTCCTCCGCTCCGCGGAACAGCGGGATGTTGCCGCTCGACTCGATGAAGTCGACGTACGCCTCCGACTCCGCGGCGACCTGGATGGCCGACTCGAGCGTCGAGCGCACCTCCTCGTCGAGGCCGGCGGGCGCAGCGATGACGGCCCAGCTGCCGATGACGACGTCGAAGCCCTGCTCGGTCGCGGTCTGCACGTCGGGCAGCGCTGGTGCGGGCTCCTCGGTGAACACGGCGAGCACGCGCAGGCGCCCGTCCTCGTGCGCGGGAGCCGTCTCGCCGATGCCCGCGACGACGGCGTCGACCTGCCCGCCGACGGCGGCGGTCACGGCGGGAGCGCCGCCGTCGAAGGGCACGCCCTGGAACTCGACGCCCGCGGCGTCGCCGAGCTCGAGCGCCCCGGCCTCCCAGATGGAACCGGCGCCGGCGTTCGAGATGGTGATGCTGCCCGGTGCCGCCTCGGCCGCCGCGACGAGGTCGGCGAGCGTCTCGAAGGGGCTGTCAGCGGGCACGGCGATCGTGCCCGGCTGCGAGTTGACCTGCGCGAGGAAGTCGTAGTCGGCGGGGTCGGTGTCGTAGTCGAGGTGGCCGAGCATGGCGACCTCGACGGGCAGCACCGCGATCGAGTGGCCGTCGGGCTCGAGGCCGGCGACGTGCTCCATGCCGACCGATCCGGCGCCGCCGGGGCGGTTGTCGACGATCACCGAGACGCCGAGCTCCGACTCGAGCTCCGTCGCGATCGTGCGCGCGGTCAGGTCGGTGGCACCGCCGGCCTGCGTCGGGGTGAAGAAGGTGATGTCGCCCGAGGGGAAGGCGTCGGCCGGGGCTTGCGCGCCCGCGCGATCCACGCATCCGGTCAGGAGGACTGCGGCAGCTGCCGCCGCGGTGAGGCCGAGGGTTGCAGTGCGGAAACGGGACATCGTCGTCCATCCAATTCGGTCTTGTTGCGCTATACGCAACACTGGTGCATAACGTGTACACGCTAGCGGATGGTGCCGCCCGGCGCCAACCTCGTGAGCTCCCCCGGCGCGACGACGGGCCCTCCCGGCCGCAGCCGGAAGGGCCCGTGGGGCTCGATGGCTCAGAGGTCGTCGAGCGCCTCGCCCTCGACGACGTCGGAGGCGTCGGGTCGCGCCGCGCCGGGGTCGAACGACCACTGCGCGGGGCGGTCGGCGCCCGCGGCACCGACCCACAGCTCCGACCCGCCGGGCGCGACGTCGACCACGACGGTGTCGCCGTCGCGCACCTGGCCCGCGAGCAGCGCGCGAGCGAGCCGGTCGTCGATCTCCCGCTGCATGAGCCTGCGCAGCGGCCGCGCGCCGTACATCGGGTCGTAGCCGCGCTCCCCGAGCCACTGCTTGGCCGCATCCGTCACCTCGACGGTGAGCCGGCGCTCGGCGAGTCGACGGTCGAGGCCGCCGACCTGGATGTCGACGATGGAGCCCAGCTCCTCGGGGCTCAGCGCGTCGAAGATGACGATGTCGTCGAGCCGGTTGACGAACTCAGGCTTGAACGCCGCGCGCACGGCGCTCATGACCTCGTTGCGCGCCATCTCGGGCGAGATGGTCGGATCGGTGAGGAACGCCGATCCGAGGTTCGAGGTCAGGATGAGGATCGTGTTGCGGAAGTCGACCGTGCGGCCCTGGCCGTCGGTCAGGCGACCGTCGTCGAGCACCTGCAGCAGCAGGTCGAACACCTCGGGGTGCGCCTTCTCCACCTCGTCCATGAGCACGACCGAGTAGGGCCGGCGCCGCACGGCCTCGGTGAGCTGCCCGCCCTGCTCGTAGCCGACGTAGCCGGGAGGGGCGCCCACGAGTCGAGCGACCGAGTGCTTCTCGCCGTACTCCGACATGTCGATGCGCACGAGCGCCTTCTCGTCGTCGAAGAGCAGCTCGGCGAGGGCCTTCGCGAGCTCCGTCTTGCCGACGCCCGTGGGGCCGAGGAAGAGGAACGAGCCCGTCGGCTGGTCGGGGTTGGAGACGCCTGCGCGCGAGCGGCGCACGGCGTCGGCGACGGCCGTGACCGCCTGGCGCTGCCCGACGACGCGCTTCCCGAGCTCGTCCTCGAGGGCGAGCAGCTTCTCGGTCTCGCCCTGCAGGAGCCGGCCGACGGGGATGCCGGTCCACGCCGCGACGACGGAGGCGATGTCGTCGCTCGTCACCTGGTCGCCCACCATGCGGGCGCCCGCCTCGGCCGCCGCCGACTCGGCGTCGGCGAGCTGCTTCTCGATCTGCGGGATCTCGCCGTAGAGCAGGCGGCTCGCGCGCTCGAGATCGCCGTCGCGCTGCGCGCGCTCGGCGCGGCTGCGCAGCTCATCGAGCGACTCGCGCAGGGCACCGATGCGGTTGAGGCTCGAGCGCTCGGCCTGCCACCGCTCGTCGAGCTCCGCGAGCTCGCGGCGGTGCTGCGCGAGCGTCGCCTCGAGCGCCTCGAGCCGCTCGCGCGACGCGTCGTCCTTCTCGCGCTTGAGCGCGAGCCGCTCGATCTCCATGCGGTCGACCGTGCGGCGCAGCTGGTCGATCTCGGTCGGTGCGGAGTCGATCTCCATGCGCAGCCGGCTCGCGGCCTCGTCGATGAGGTCGATCGCCTTGTCCGGCAGCTGCCGCGCGGTGATGTAGCGGTTCGAGAGCGAGGCGGCCGCGACGAGCGCGCTGTCGGCGATCGTGACCTTGTGGTGCGCCTCGTAGCGCTCCTTGAGCCCGCGCAGGATCGCGACGGTGTCCTCCACCGAGGGCTCGCCGACGTACACCTGCTGGAAGCGGCGCTCCATCGCGGCATCCTTCTCGATGAACTCGCGGTACTCGTCGAGGGTCGTCGCGCCGATGAGCCGCAGCTCGCCGCGCGCGAGCATGGGCTTGAGCATGTTGCTCGCGCCCTGGCTGCCCTCGGCCGCGCCCGCGCCCATGATGATGTGCAGCTCGTCGATGAACGTGACGATCTGCCCCTCGGCCTTGGCGATCTCGGCGAGCACGTTCTTCATGCGCTCCTCGAAGTCGCCGCGGTACTTCGAGCCCGCGATCATCGCGTTGACGTCGAGCGCGACGAGCCGCTTGCCCTTGAGGCTCTCGGGCACGTCGCCCGCGACGATGCGCTGCGCGAGCCCCTCGACCACGGCGGTCTTGCCGACGCCGGGCTCGCCGATGAGCACCGGGTTGTTCTTCGTGCGCCGCGAGAGCACCTGGCTGATGCGCCGGATCTCGTTGTCGCGCCCGATGACGGGATCGAGCCTCCCCGCGCGCGCCACTGCCGTGAGGTCGGTGCCGAACTGCTCGAGCGCCGACCGCTGCTCCTCCTGGTCCGGCATCATGCCGCCCATCCGTGCCATGCATCCCCCCTGATCTGCGGAGCGTCTCCCCCGACGCATCCGCGAACGTCAAACTTGAGTGTTGCCGACTCAAGTTTACCGCGTCCAGCGGGAGCGCACCAGAGGCGCCGCGGGGCTGGTGCGCGCGATGCCTTGTGCTGTCGTGCGGGCGCCCGCTAGACACGGGCCATGCACCCGGCCGAGTCGACGCCCGCCGGACGCGGCGCAGCGACCCCGCGCGTCGTCGGGACGGCGCTCGTGCTCGTGAGCACGGTGGCCGGCGCGCTCGCCGCCGGCTCGATCGCGAACCCGGCGTGGTCGATCGGCGCGGCCGTGCTGCTCGCGGTCGCGAGCGTTGGCGTCGCGGCGGGCCTGCTCGTGCTCCGGCGCGCGAGCTGGGCCGACGACGCGTGGCCCGCGGCGAGCGCGGATGTCAGCGCTCGCCAGCAGCGCCGCGCACTGCTGGTCTCGGGCGCCTTCCTGCTCGTCGCGGGCGCTGCTGGGCTCGTCGGGCTGCTGCTGCCGGGAGCCGCCGAGTCCGAGCTCGTGACGCGCACGTGGTGGCTCGTCGGCGGCTGCGGTGCCGTCGGGTTCGCGCTCGTCGTGGCCGGGGTCGCGCCCGTGCCGACGGCGGTCGCGACCTCGGAGCGCCCGAGCGACGACCCGGCCGCTCTCGGCGACTCGTGGGTGCGGCTGGGTTCGCCCGACCCTGCCGGCGAGGTCCGCGAGCTGCTGCGGCCGCTGCTGAACCCCCCGTACATCTTCGTCCCGGTGTGGTTGCTGTCGCTGCTCGCGGTGCTCGCCGACATCAGCCCGTGGATCGCGGGTGCGATGCTCGCGATCTCGATCGCCGCGCTCGCGGTGGCGCTCGCGGTCGCCCGGCGACGCCAGCGGCCGCCGTGGGTCGCCAGGGACGGCGCCGCGCTGCGGCACGGTGCCCTCGACGTGCCCGCGGCAGAGATCGACGCGGCGAGCCTCGCGGTCGTGCCGTGGCAGGCCGATGCGACCGAGCGCAGCCTGCGCATCGTGCTGACCGCGCGCGGCAAGCGCCGAGGCAGCGTCGCCCTGCGCAAGCGCGGTCGCCTCGTGCTGACGGACGGGCAGACCGCGGCGCTCGCGGCCCTCGTCGAGCGCTCGTCGATCGAGCTCCCGCGCGACTCGAGCGACCCGAAGGGACGGTTCTCGAGATCGTCGTACCCGCTGCACCTGACCAAGGAGGACGCCGTCGCCGTCGTGCGGGAGCCGCCCGGCGACGGCGAGCAGCTGCCGATCGCCGCGCAGCCGGGGCTGCCGTGACGGCGGTCACGTCGCGCGCGAGCCGCGACCGGGCAGCCGGCGACCGGACGCCGCCCGCCGGATGCCTCAGAGCGTGAGCATCGCCTTGACGGCCCGGCGCTCGTCCATCGCGGCGTAGGCCTCCGCCGCCCGCTCGATCGGCACGGTGAGGTCGAAGACCTTCCCCGGGTCGATCTCCCGCCGCCAGATGCGATCGATGAGGTCGGGCAGGAAGCGGCGCACGGGCGCAGGCCCGCCGTGCAGGTGCACGCTCGAGAAGAACAGGCCGAGCCCGTCGAGCTGCACGTCGTGGGAGACGCCGACGAAGCCGACGTGGCCGCCCGGCCGGGTCGCCCCGATCGCCTGCTCCATCGCCTCCTGCGTGCCGACCGCCTCGATCGTCGAGTGCGCGCCGAGCCCGTCCGTGAGCTCCTTGATCCGCTCGACGCCCGCCGCGCCGCGCTCCTCGACGATGTCGGTCGCGCCGAGCTCGCGCGCGAGCGCCTGCCGGTCCGCGTGCCGTGACATCGCGATGATGCGCTCGGCCCCGAGCTCCCTCGCGGCGAGCACGCCGAGCAGGCCGACAGCGCCGTCACCGACGACCGCGACGGTCTTGCCGGGCCCGGCCTCGGCCGCGACGGCCGCGAACCACCCGGTGCCGAGCACATCCGAGGCGGCCAGCAGCGACGGGATGAGGTCGGGCTCGGGCATGCCCGGCGTCCTGACGAGCGTGCCGTCGGCGTGCGGGACGCGGACGAGCTCCGACTGGGTGCCGACCGATCCCATCATCACCTGGTGCACGCACCGCGACTGGTAGCCGGCCCGGCAGATGTCGCACGTGTTGTCGCTCGCGACGAACGAGCCGACGACGAAGTCGCCGACCTCGATCTCGCGCACGGCGTCGCCCACCTGCTCGACGACGCCCACGTACTCGTGGCCCATCGCGGTGGGGCCGTGCAGCGGCTCGATGCCGCGGTAGGGCCAGAGGTCGGATCCGCAGACGCACACCGCTGCGGGGCGGATGACGGCGTCGGTGGGCTCGACGATGGACGCGTCGGGGATCTGCTCGACGCGCACGTCGCCGGGGGCGTGCATGATGACGGCTCGCATGGGGCTCCTTGATCGATGGTGCTCTCATGACACACCCCCTGCGCCGCCGCAGGGAGGCTCTGCGCTGCGGTGCACCGGCAGGGCACCCCTCGCCGCGGCCGAGGGGCGTAGCGTGCCGAGCACCGGTCCGGCGCATCCGCCAGGACCCCGATGCCAGGAGGCAGCCGATGCAGCTCGACGACCTGCTCGAGGCGCTCGACGCGGGAGCGACGATCGCCGCGGATTCGCCGCTCCATGCCGCCATGCACGACGCGAGCCAGCGAGCGCTGCGGATCACCGCAGCGCTCAACGGCGCGTACCACGAGCCGGCGCGCGTGCGGGCGCTGCTCGCCGAGCTCACCGGCGCTCCGATCGACGAGACCGTGACGCTCTTCCCGCCCTTCCACACCGACTTCGGTCGGCGCATCCGCATCGGAGCCCGCGTCTTCATCAACGCCGGCTGCCGATTCCAGGACCAGGGCGGCATCAGCATCGGGGACGACTGCCTCATCGGGCACGGCGTGGTCCTGGCGACCCTCGACCACGACCTCGCCCCCAGCAGGCGCGGCGACATGCACCCCGCCCCGATCACGATCGGGCGCAACGTCTGGGTCGGCGCGAGCGCCACGGTGCTGCCGGGCGTCACGATCGGCGATGACGCGGTCGTCGGTGCCGCCGCCGTGGTCACGAAGGACGTCCCGCCCCGCAGCGTCGTCGTCGGCTCCCCCGCGCGCGTCGTCCGGACGCTCGAGGGGTGACGGGGGCGCCCTCGACGAAGGGGCGCCCCGTCAGGGCACCCCGTCGCTCGAGGCGCGCGCCTAGCATCGGAGCATGGACCAGCGCGGAGAGGTGCGGGAGTTCCTCATGTCGCGGCGCGCGAAGGTGCGCCCGGCGGATGCGGGGCTGCCCGCGGGCGGCAACCGACGCGTCGCGGGCCTGCGGCGATCCGAGGTCGCGATGCTCGCGGGGGTGAGCGTCGAGTACTACGCGCGACTCGAGCGCGGCCAGATCGCCGGCGCGTCGGCCTCCGTGCTCGACGCGATCGCCCGCGCCCTGCAGCTCGACGACACCGAGCGCGCGCACCTGTTCGACCTCGCGCGCGCTGCCGACGGCATCCCCCTCTCCGGGCGCCGGCCGACGAGGACGGCGAGCGCGAGCGGTGCCGGCTCGCGGCCGAGCCTCCAGTGGATGCTCGACGCGATCGGCGACGGCATCGCGGTCGTGCGCGACCGGCGGCAGGACGTCGTCGCCACCAACGCCCTCGCCCGCGCCTTCTACGCGCCGATGATCGGCACGGCAGGGCGCACGCCGAACTTCGCGCGCTTCCAGTTCCTCGACCCGGCGTCGCGAGACTTCTACCCCGACTGGGAGCGGTTCGCGCACATGTGCGTCGCGATCATGCGCGCGGAGGCCGCTCGCGACCCGGGCGACCGCGGGATGCAGGAGCTCGTCGGCGAGCTCTCGACGCAGAGCGAGCTCTTCCGCCAGCTCTGGGGGACGCACGACGTGCGCACCCACGGAGCGGGCTCGAAGCGATTCCGCCACCCCGCGGTCGGCGACCTCGAGCTCGCCTTCGAGGAGCTCTCGCTCACCGCCGACCCCGGCCTCGTGCTGCTCGTCTACACGGCCGAGCCGGGCTCGCCCTCGGCCGAGCGCCTCCGGCTGCTCGGCAGCCTCGCCGCTGAGGCCAGCACGACGGCGTGAGCGGTGCGACCCGCCCGCGACGCCGGCGTCGGTAGCGTTGGCACGGTGAGCGACCTCCACACGACGCGCCTCGGCGAGCACGGTTCGCCCGTCGTCTTCTGCCACGGTCTCTTCGGGCAGGGCAAGAACTGGACGCAGATCGCCAAGGCGCTCGCCGATCGGCACCGCGTGACGCTCGTCGACATGCCCAACCACGGGCGATCGCCGTGGACCGAGCGGCTCGACTACGCCGAGATGGCGGATGCGGTCGCCGGCCTCATCGACGAGCCCGCGGCCCTCGTGGGCCACTCCATGGGCGGCAAGGCCGCGATGCTCGCCGCGCTGCGGCATCCCGAGCGGATCGAGCGGCTCGTCGTCGTCGACGTCTCGCCGGTGCGCTACCGCTCCGCCGACGAGTTCCGGGGGTTCATCGACGCGATGCTCGCGATCGACCTCGAGCGGCTCGGCTCGCGCGGCGACGCGGCGGCGGCGCTCGCGGCCGCCGTGCCCGACCCGGGGGTGCGCGGCTTCCTGCTGCAGAGCCTCAGCCGCGACGGCGACCGCTGGCGCTGGCTGGCGAACCTCGAGGTGCTGCGCCGCGACCTCGACGTGCTGCGCGACTTCCCCGAGACCGACGCGGTCTACGAGGGGCCCGTGCTGTGGATCGGCGGCGCCGACTCCGGCTACGTGCGCGACGAGTTCCGCGAGGCCATGGAGGCCCGCTTCCCGAACGTGCGCCGCGTGATGGTCAAGGGCGCGGGGCACTGGGTGCACGCCGAGCAGCCCGCGGTCGTGACCGGGCTGCTGGAGCGCTTCCTCGACGGCTGAGGTCCCTGCCCTGGGGCGACGGCGTGCCGCAGCCCGCCGGGAGCCCGAGCGATGCGACAGTGAGCACCATGACGACCGAAACGGTCCTGGCCCGCCGCCTGCGCCCGCTCGACGTCGGCCGTGCGGTCATCGCCCTCGCGATCCTCGCGGCCGTCATCGGCCAGCTCGTGACGAGCATCCGGTTCTGGACCGCGCGCGGCGACGCGTCGATCGCGCTCGACCTCGTCAGCTTCTTCAGCTTCTTCACGATCGAGTCGAACCTGCTCGCCATGGTCGCGCTCGCCGCGCTCGTCCTCGCCCGGGCGCGCGGCGCCCGACCCGGCCGGGGCTTCCAGGTCCTGCTGCTGTGCGCGACGACGTTCATGGTCGTGACCGGCATCGTCTACAACACGCTGCTCCGCGGCATCGAGCTCCCGCAGGGCGCGACCCTGGGCTGGTCGAACGAGGTGCTGCACCTCGTCGCGCCGCTGTGGATGCTCATCGACTGGCTGCTGAGCGCATCCCGGCGAGACGTGCGCTACCGGGACCTGTGGATCGTCGCGGCGTTCCCGGTCGCATGGCTGGCGTACACGCTCGTGCGCGGCCCGCTCACGCTCGACCAGGCGACGGGCGCCGGCTCTTGGTACCCGTATCCCTTCCTCGACCCCGCACACCACGACGCGGGCTACTGGGGTGTGGCGTCCATGTGCCTCCTGGTCGCCGGGATCGTGCTCGTGGGCGCCGCGGGCCTCGTGGCGCTCGCTCGCGCCGCCCGACGGCGCGTCGCCGAGGGCGTCGCCGAGCGCGCCCCTGCGCGCCCCTGAGCGCGCATCGAGCGCCGATCGGCGCTGGATCACGCAGCCCCGGACGCCGGAGCGAGCACGAGGCGTCGAGGCGATGCCGCGCATCCGGCAGAATCGAACCCATGCCTGCCGCCGACGAGCCCCTCGCGCGCGTCGTCCTCGTCGGCGGCGCCTCCGGCTCCGGCAAGTCGCGCATCGCCGAGCGCAGCGGCCTGCCCATCCTGCGCCTCGACGACTACTACCGCGAGGGCGACGACCCCTCGCTGCCGCGCCTCGAGTCGGGAGAGGTCGACTGGGATCACCCGGATTCGTGGCACCGCGATCGCGCGCTCGACGCGCTCGAGGAGCTCGCCCGCACCGGTCGCACGACCGCGCCGGTCTACGACATCTCGCGCAGCGCGACGGTCGGCAGCCACGAGGTGCGGCTCGGCGGCGCGCGGCGCTTCGTCGCGGAGGGCGTCTTCGTCGCCGAGGTCGTCGCCGAGGCCCGCCGCCGCGGCATCCTCTCCGACGCGCTGTGCGTGCACCGCTCGCGCTGGGTCACGATGGGGCTGCGCTTCGCTCGCGACCTGCGCGAGCACCGCAAGAGCCCCGGCTTCCTCGTCAAGCGCGGCGTCATCCTCGCGCGACGCGAGCCCGCCATCGTGGCGAGGCTCACGGATGCGGGGTGCCGCCCCGTGCGCGTGCGCACGGCCGCGCGCATGCTCGCCGCCGATGCCGCCTGAGCCCGGATCCGAGCAACTTCTCAGCCGGTTTTTAGCACTCTCAAGGGGAGAGTGCCAATCATGGGATCGTCCCCCAGGGGGACTCCCCGGGGGGCTGCCAGAGACACAGGGGCCGCCGCGCGGGGCGGCGGCCCGAACGTGAGGAGGTGGTTGTCATGGCACTGACCTTCGATCCGTTCCGCGAGATGGACCGCATGGCGGCCCGCCTGCTGACGAGCGGCGGCACCCAGCGATCGGCGA
>JAPSIA010000027.1 GCA_031179215.1 Agrococcus sp. | reverse complement strand
GCCCGCTCGGCCGGCGCGCGGTCGATCGCCGCTTCCGGCCAGATGTGCTCGACGCGGTCGGCACCCGGCTCGACGACCTCGAGCGCGACGGCCGCGGCGTACGACTTCTTCACCTCGACGATCTGCGCGCGCACGGTCTCGCCGGGAAGCGTGTCGGGCACGAACACGACGCGGCCGCGCTCCCCTCCCTCGGCGCCGTGCCGGCCGACGAAGCGGCCGCCGTGGGCGACGTTGTCGATCGTGAGCTCGACGATCTGACCGGGGCGGATCTCTGCAGTCATGCGTCCATCCTCCCTCATCCGCTCGCCACGCGAGCCCGCCCGGATGCCCGCGAGCGGCCGCCGACCCCTCTCCGGGAGGGGCGGCGGCCGGGTGTCGGCGTGCCGACCCGTGCTGCCGCGCCGCTGGGATGTGCACGCGAGCGGCCGCCGGCCCGCCATAGGGCGGTGGGCGCCGCTCACGTGCACATCTCGGCGACTCACCCGGCCCGTCGGCCCGGGTGCGCGCGCGAGCGGCGGCCGGCCCGCCACGTGGCGGTCGGCGCCCCCGGCGGGCACAGCTCGGTGGCTTGCCCGACCCGTCGGCTGGGATGTGCACGCGCGCGGCCGCCGACCCGGCATAGGGCGGTGGGCGCCGCTCACGTGCACATCTCGGCGGCTGCCCGGCCCGCGGCGGCCGCGCCGCCGGCGGGCACGGCTCAGCGAGGAGCGCCGGCTCGCACGGCACGGCGCCGTGCGAGGATCGAGCCGTGCAGCTCATCCTCGCCTCCGCATCCCCCGCTCGGCTCGCGCTGCTGCGCCAGGCCGGCATCGAGCCGATCGTCTCGCCCACGGATCTCGACGAGGAGCTGCGCATCGCCGCGCACGAGGCCGAGCACGGTCCGCTCTCGGCCGCGGAGTACGTGCTGCTGCTCGCGCGGGCGAAGGCCGAGGCGCTGCTCGATCAGGACCCGCTGACGGACGTCGACGGGATCGTGCTCGGCGGCGACTCGTCGCTCGAGCTCGACGGCGCGATGCTCGGCAAGCCGCACACGCCCGAGCGGGCGCGCGAGCGCTGGCTCGCGCAGCGCGGCCGATCCGCCACCCTGCACTCCGGGCACTGGATGCTGCGCGTGCGCTTCGGCGAGGTCATCGGCTCCGCGGGCACCGCGACCGCGACGCGCCTCGACTTCTCGCCCGACATCGACGACGCCGAGATCGACGCGTACATCGCGACGGGCGAGCCGCTCGAGGTCGCCGGCGCGTTCACGATAGATGGCCGCGGCGCGGCGTTCATCGACCGCATCGACGGCGACCCCTCGACGGTCGTCGGCATGAGCATCCCGGCGGTGCGGCGCCTGGCGCGGGAGCTCGGCGTCGGCTGGCCCGAGCTCACGCGCTGAGCGGCCGCGCGAGGGACAGCCTCGTGCCGGCCCGGGCACCGGACGGGTACCCTGCCCGCGTGACGCGCGCCATGTGGGCATGGGTGCCCGACGAGGCCCCGCCCGACCCGGACGCCCTCGCCCGATTCGCGGCGCGGCAGCGAGTGCGCGAGGCGTTCGTGAGCGTGCCGTGGTCGGGCCCGACGCCCGCGACGCACGCGTGCGTCGCCGCGCTCCGCGGCGCGGGCGTGCGCGTCGCCGCGCTCGGCGGCGACCCGGCATGGGTGGAGGGCGGCGCCGCGGCGGCGTGGGCGACGCGAGCCACCTCCAGCGGGCGCTTCGACGGCGTGCACCTCGACATCGAGCCGTGGAGTCGCGCGGACTGGCCGGGGAGCGAGCAGCGGCTGCTCGACGGGCTCGAGCGCGCCGTGCGCGACGTCGGCGCGAGCACGCGACTGCCGGTGGAGGTGGACCTCGCGCCGTGGCTCGCGATCGAGCACCCGCGCGCGTTCACCGCGATCGCTCGGCGCGCCCGCGGCATCGCGCTCATGGCCTACCGCGACCGGGCGGGCGACATCCTCGCGGTCAGCGCGACCGCGAGGGACCTGCTGGCGCGCGCGGATCGCCCGTACCGCATCGGCGTCGAGACGGGTCCCGTGCGCGTGCCCGCGCCTGCCGCTCGGGAGACGTTCGCCGACGACGGCGGCGCCGTGCTCGAGCGCGAGCTCGCAGAGGTCGCGCGGCGGCTCGCGAGCGATGCCCGGTTCGCCGGCGTCGCGGTGCACGACGCCGCCGCGTGGCAGTCCCTCGGGCCCTGATCCCGAGCAGCCGAGGGGCGGCCGCCGCGGCCAGGTCGCGGCGCTGCCCCCGAGCGCGGGACTCGGTCGTAGCGCCGCGACCGATGGCTCACGTCGACTGCTGCGCAGGCGTGGCGCCCGCGACGCCGTCCTCGAGGTCGAGGTCGGTCGCCGCCTGCTCGAACTGCGCGTTGAGCAGGCGCCAGTAGGCGCCCCGAGCGGCGACGAGCTCGTCGTGCGAGCCCTGCTCGACGATGCGCCCCTGCTCCATCACGAGGATGAGGTCGGCGTCGCGGATCGTCGAGAGCCGGTGCGCGATGACGAACGACGTGCGGTCGGTGCGCAGCGCCGCCATCGCGTGCTGCAGCAGCAGCTCGGTGCGGGTGTCGACCGACGACGTCGCCTCGTCGAGGATGAGCACGCTCGGCCTGGCCAGGAACGCCCGGGCGATCGTGATGAGCTGCTTCTCGCCCGCGGAGAGGTTCGAGGCCTCCTCGTCGATCACGGTGTCGTACCCCTCGGGCAGCGCGTGCACGAAGCGGTCGACGTACGTCGCCTCCGCTGCCTCGCGGATCTCGGCCTCGCTCGCGTCGGGCCGGCCGTAGGCGATGTTGTCGCGGATCGTGCCGCCGAAGAGCCACGTGTCCTGCAGCACCATGCCCGTCTGCGAGCGCAGCGCATCCCGCGTCATCGTCGCGGTGTCGACGCCGTCGAGCGTGATCCGGCCGCCGTCGAGCTCGTAGAAGCGCATGAGCAGGTTCACGAGCGTCGTCTTGCCGGCGCCCGTCGGGCCGACGATCGCGACCGTCTGGCCCGGCTCGACCTCGAGCGAGAGGTCCTCGATGAGGGGCCGCTCGGGCGAGTAGGAGAAGCGCACGTGCTCGAACGTGACGCGGCCGCGGCCCTCGCGCGGGACGACGCCGCCGGCATCCGACTCCTCCTCCTCGGCGTCGAGCAGGTCGAAGACGCGCTCGGCGCTCGCGACGCCCGACTGCACCATCGTGATCGTCTGGCCGATCTGGCCGAGGTTCTGCGAGAACTGCTGCGAGTACTGGATGAACGCCTGCACGTCGCCGACGAGGATCTGCCCCGCGGCGACGAAGAGGCCGCCGGCGACGGCCACGAGCACGTAGCCGATGTTGCCGACGAACGTCATGAGCGGGAAGACGAGGCCGGAGATGAACTGCGCCTTGAACGACGCGGCGAAGACCGCCTCGTTCTGCTCCGCGAAGCGCGCCCGCACGGCCTCCTCGCGACCGAACACCTTCACGAGCGCATGGCCGGTGAAGGCCTCCTCGACGACCGCGTTGAGCTTGCCCGTGCGCTTCCACTGCTCCTTGAACAGCCCCTGCGCCGGACCCATGACGAGGCCGAGGATCACGCCCGTCAGCGGCACCGCGATGAGCGCGATGAGCGCGAGCCAGACGTTGATCGAGAGCATCATGACGAGCACGCCGACGACCGACAGCAGCCCCGTGACGATCTGGGACATCGTCTGCGACATGGACTGCGAGACGTTGTCGAGGTCGTTCGTGACGCGCGAGAGCAGCTCGCCGCGCTGGGTCCGGTCGTAGTACGACAGCGGCAGGCGGTGGAGCTTCTCCTCGACGTCGCGGCGGAGGCCCTGCACCGTGCGCTGCACGATGCGGTTGACGACGAAGCCCTGCAGCCACTGGAAGAGCGCGCCGGCGAGGTAGATGCCGAGCACGAGCAGCAGGATGCCGCCGAGCGCCTCGAAGTCGATGCCCTGGCCCGGCTGCAGGTCGGGCATGCGCTCGATCATGTTGGCGAGGTCGCCCTGACCCGATTGCCGCAGCCCCGCGACGATCTGCTCCTGCGTGGCGCCCGGCGGCATCTGCCGCTGGACGAAGCCCTGCACGATGACGTTGGTCGCCTCGCCGAGGATCCTCGGTCCCAGCACCACGAGCACGACGCCGATGGCGCCGACGAGGAAGACGAGGCCGAGCCACCAGCGGTAGGGATGCAGCATGCCCAGCAGGCGGCGGCCGGACGACCAGAACGACTTCGGCTTGCCCGGCGGCGGCTCCCAGTCGCCCGCGCCGAGCCTCGCGGCCTCGGCGAGCTCCTCCTCGAGGCGCTCCTCCTCGGTCAGCTCGACCTCCGGCTTCGCGAACCGCGCCTTCCGCGCGGCGATGCGCTCCTCGCGCGTCGGCTTCCCGCTCACGGCGCCACCTCCACTCCGACGTGCCATCTCAGGCCTCCACAGCCATCTGCGAGTCGACGATCTCGCGGTAGGTCTCGTTGCGCTCGAGCAGCTCGGCGTGCGTGCCGGTGCCGACGACCCTGCCTGCCTCGAGCACGACGATGCGGTCGGCGCCCTCGATCGTCGAGACGCGCTGCGCGACGACGATGCGGGTCGTCTGCCCGACCGCCTCGTCGAGCGCCGCCCGCAGGCGCGCATCCGTCGTGAGGTCGAGCGCCGAGAACGAGTCGTCGAACACGAGCACGTCGGGCTCGGCGACGAGGGCCCGCGCGATCGAGAGGCGCTGGCGCTGACCGCCGGAGACGTTCGTGCCGCCCTGCGCGATGCGCGCCTCGAGCTGCCCGTCCATCTGCTGCACGAAGCCGGCCGCCTGGGCGATCTCGAGCGCGCGCCACAGCTGCTCGTCGGTCGCGTGCTCGTTGCCGTAGCGCAGGTTGGAGGCGACGGTGCCCGCGAAGAGGTACGGCCGCTGCGGCACGATCGCGATGCCGCGCCACAGGGTCTCGGCGTCGACCGCCGTCACGTCGGCGCCGCCGACGAGCACGCGGCCCTCGGTCGCGTCGAACAGGCGCGGGATGAGGTTGACGAGCGTCGTCTTGCCTGCGCCGGTCGATCCGATGATCGCGACGGTCTCGCCGGGCTCGGCCCTGAGCGAGACGCCGTCGAGCACGGGGGTGTCGGCGCCCGGGTACCGGAAGACGACGTCCTGCAGCTCGACCGTGCCGGGGGTCGGCATCGCCTCGCCGCGCGCCACGCGGCGGATCGACGGCTCGGTGTCGAGCACCTCGCCGATGCGCTTCGCCGAGACCGCGGCCCTCGGGATCATGATCGTCATGAAGGTCGCCATCATGACGCCCATCAGGATCTGCATGAGGTACTGCAGGAAGGCCATCATCGTGCCGATCTCGAGCTCCCCCGAGTCGACGAGCCCGGCGCCGAACCACAGCACCGAGATCGACGAGAGCTCGACGATGAGCATGATGATCGGGAACATGAGCACGAAGAGGTTGCCGGTGCGCAGCATCGCGTCGGTCACCGCGTCGTTCGCGACCGCGAAGCGGGCCCGCTCCCGCCGCTCCTGCACGAACGCGCGGATGACGCGGATGCCCGTGAGCTGCTCGCGCAGCACCTTGTTGATCGCGTCGATGCGCTCCTGCAGCAGGCGGAAGATCGGCACGAGGCGCGAGACGATCACGACGAGCACGACGAGCATGAGCGGCACCGCGACGGCGATGAGCCACGAGAGCGTCGCGTCGGCGCGCACAGCCATGACGACGCCGCCGATCGCGAGCATGGGCGCCGACAGCAGCATCGTGCAGCTCATGAGGATGAGCATCTGCACCTGCTGCACGTCGTTCGTGTTGCGCGTGATGAGGCTCGCGGCGCCGAAGCGCTGCACGTCCTGCTCGCTGTAGTCGCCGACGGTGCGGAAGATGTCGGCGCGCAGGTCGCGACCGGCGCGCATGGCCAGCCGCGCGCCGAACAGGATCGCGAGGATGTTGGCGGCGACCTGACCGAGGCTCAGGCCGAGCATGACGAGGCCGAGGCGCCAGATGGTGCCCGTGTCGCCCATGAGGACGCCGTCGTCGATGATGCCGGCGTTGATCGTCGGCAGCATGAGCGAGAGGACCGACTGCACGAACTGCAGGACGACGACGAGCACGAGGGGCAGCCACGAGGGCTTGACGTAGCGGACGATGAGCTTCCAGAGCACTTCAGGCCTCCTGGTCCTCGGATGCGGTTGCGGGGACCGGCGCGTCGGCCGGCGAGGGGCGATCGGATGCGGTGGCGATGCCGTGCAGGAGCACCTGGACGATGTCCTCGGGCGACGACGTGGGCTGCTGCTCGCCCCAGCCGGCCGCGGCCGCCCACGCGAGCGTGCGGACGAGGTCGGCGGCGACGAGCGGCGGGACGCGCAGCTGCGCCGCGTAGGGCTCGAAGCGCTCGGCGATCCAGAGCTTGCCCCGCTCGAAGTCCTCCTGCCGCTCTGCGGCGACGCGCTGGGCGATCGGGCCGAGCGCCATGACGAGCCGGAACACGAAGCGCATGCGCTCGACGAGCACCGCGACGAGCGTCGTCACGAGGTCCTCGAGGGAGTCGCTCTCGAACGACGCGGCGCCGTCGTCGGTCATGTGGTGCTCGGCGAGCGCCACGAGCAGCGACTCCTTGTCGCCGAAGGCCTTGAACAGGGTGCCCTCGGCGACACCGGCCGCATCGGCGAGCTGCCGCGTCGTGATCGCCGCGCCGTGCTCGAGCACGGCGGGCGTCACCGCCTCGATGATCTGGGCGCGGCGATCGTCGGGGCGCAGGCGCGCGGCGGGGGTCACCCCTCGACCATAGTGAGTGAGTGCTCACTCATCAAGAGTGGATGTGCCGTCAGGCTCCCCGCTCGCGGCGAGCGCGCTCGGCCCGCTGCCACGCCTCGAGCGACCGGGCGATCGCGAGCTGCGCGCCGTCGAGCAGCCCGGTCGCGAGCTCGCTCCACTCGGGCCCGCCCGCACGAGAGCTGCCGGTCCCGCGCGCGGCGCGCTCGGCGCTGTCGAAGGCCCGCGTGGCCGCGGCCACGGCGTCGCGGTACGCCGAGAACTCGCCGGGCGTCATCCGAGCGTCGGCGCTCGAGGGCCGCAGCTCGAGCGCCTCCCGCTGCGCGCGCAGGAACTCCCGCAGCTCCGGCGAGGAGGCATCCCGCATCCCCGGCGCCTCGAGGAGCATCGCCGGATCCGTCTCGTACGCCATCCAGCGGGCCGTGAGCGCGTCGTGCTCGGCGCGCAGGCGCGCGAGCGGCATCGCCTCGGCCGGAGCGCGCATCGGCGGCACGGCGGCCCGCGCGGCCGCGACCGACGCTCGCCGGGCGGCGAGCGCTGCTGCGGCCGCCTTGACGGCGCGCTCCGCGAGCCGCACGCGCCGCTTCGCCTCGGCCGTCGCCTCGCTCGGCGCGCGCTCGGCCCGCGAGCGCGCGAGCTCGGCGCGCTCGATCCCGAGCTGCGCGCGCGAGCGCGCCAGTGCGCGCTGCGCGTCGCGCACGGCGTGGCGGGCCCCCTCGAGCTCGAGCCGCCTGCCCGCGGGGCCGAGCCGGCGAGCGCCCAGCACGCCGAGCGTGCCGGCGCCGGCGCCGGCGGGCGCGACCCACCACCACTCGGCGAGCAGCACGAGCACCGGATCCACGGCTCGATGGTATGCGGCGCCGTCGCCGCGACGCCAGGCTCGCGGCGCCGCGCGCACCGCCCGCACCCGACGCGCCAGGGCGGGCGACTGTGGGAATCGGCAACGGAACCCAGGGGTTCTGTGTCGTGACTGCACGCATCCGCCATGCTCGGGCGCTTAGGCTGAGGAACCATGCCCCGCATCACGAAGGTCCTGATCGCCAACCGCGGTGAGATCGCCGTCCGCATCATCCGCGCAGCGCGCGACGCGGGCCTCGGCTCGGTCGCCGTCTACGCCGACCCCGACCGCGATGCGCAGCACGCGCAGCTCGCCGATGAGGCGTACGCGCTCGGCGGCTCGACGAGCGCCGAGAGCTACCTCGTGGCGGCCAAGATCCTCTCGGTCGCTCGCCGCTCGGGCGCCGACGCGGTGCACCCGGGCTACGGCTTCCTGGCGGAGAACGCCGACTTCGCGCGCGCCGTCATCGACGCGGGCCTGACCTGGATCGGCCCGAGCCCCGAGGCGATCGAGCAGCTCGGCGACAAGGTCTCCGCGCGGCACATCGCCGAGTCGGTGGGCGCGCCGCTCGCGCCCGGCACCATCGAGCCCGTCGCCGGTGCCGCCGAGGTGCTCGCGTTCGCCGACGAGTTCGGGCTGCCGGTGGCGATCAAGGCCGCGTTCGGCGGCGGCGGGCGCGGCCTCAAGGTCGCGCGCACCCGCGAGGAGGTCGAGCAGCAGTTCGACTCCGCCACGCGCGAGGCCATCGCGGCGTTCGGCCGAGGCGAGTGCTTCGTCGAGAAGTACCTCGACAAGCCCCGGCACGTCGAGACGCAGTGCCTCGCCGACGCCCACGGCAACGTCGTGGTCGTCTCGACGCGCGACTGCTCCCTCCAGCGTCGCCACCAGAAGCTCGTCGAGGAGGCGCCCGCGCCGTTCATCACGGCCGAGCAGGATGCGGAGCTGCGCCGCGCCTCGAAGGCGATCCTGCGCGCGGTGGGCTACGTCGGCGCCGGCACGTGCGAGTTCCTCATCGGCGCCGACGGCACGATCTCGTTCCTCGAGGTCAACACGCGGCTGCAGGTCGAGCACCCCGTCTCCGAGGAGGTCACGGGCATCGACCTCGTCCGCGAGCAGTTCCGCATCGCCGAGGGCGAGGCGCTCGGCTACGACGACCCCGAGGTGCGCGGCCACTCGATCGAGTTCCGCATCAACGGCGAGGACGCCGGCGCCGGCTTCATGCCGCAGCCCGGTCCCGTGCGCATCTTCCGCGCGCCGACCGGCCCCGGCGTGCGCGTCGACTCGGGCGTCGTCGCGGGCGACGTCGTCGGCGGCAACTTCGACTCGATGCTCGCGAAGCTCATCGTCACGGGCCGCGACCGCGCGGAGGCGCTCGCGCGCTCGCGCCGCGCGCTCGCGGAGTTCGAGGTCGAGGGGCTGCCGACCGTGCTGCCGTTCCACCGCGCGATCGTCGACGACCCGGCGTTCGCGCCGGCGGGCGACGAGCCCTTCCGGATCTACACCTCGTGGATCGAGACCGAGTTCGACAACCGCATCCCCGCGTGGGCGGGCGAGCCGGGCGAGCTCGGCGGCCCGGAGCCGCGCCGCACGGTCGTCGTCGAGAGCGACGGCAAGCGCATCGCGGTCTCGATGCCGAAGCGCCTGTTCTCGGACACGAAGGACGCGAAGGGGCCCGCGCCGCGTCGCACGCGGCGCGCGCTCGACGGCGGCGCCGGCTCGGGCTCGATCCTCTCGCCCATGCAGGCGACCGTCGTCAAGACCGCGGTCGAGGTCGGCGACCGGGTGGTCGCCGGCGACCTGCTCGTCGTGCTCGAGGCGATGAAGATGGAGCAGCCGCTCTCCTCGCCCATCGACGGCACGGTCGCGGCGATCGACGCGCCCGTCGGCCAGACGGTGCCCTCTGGCCACCACCTCGTGACGATCGCGCCCGACGCGGCGTGATGCGTCAGGCCTCGAGGATGCGCCGCCGGACGAACGCGGCCACGGGGCCCGGGAGCGCATCCTCGACCTCGCGGTAGCGCGCGACCGCGTCGTCGCGACGACCGGTGCGCCACTCGAGATCGGCGAGGGCGAGCGAGGCGTCGCGTCCAGCGGCGTCGGTCGCAGTCTGGCAGGTGCTGTGACCGGTCGGCCACACGAGGGAGACGGGCGAGGCCCGCCGGATTCGACAGCCGGTCAGTCCTCGACGCGGTGCATCGCGCGCGCGGCGTCGGCGATCGACACCGTGAGCGACGGGAAGACGGGGAAGACGCGCGCGAGCTGGTCGACGGTCAAGCGGTGCTCCATCGCCATCGTCACCGGGAAGATGAGCTCGGAGGCCTTCGGCGCCACGATGACGCCGCCGATGACGGTGCCGGAGCCCGTGCGGGCGAAGAGCTTCACGAAGCCGTCCTCGACGCCCATCATCTTGGCGCGCGCGTTCGTCGACAGCTCGATGCGGTAGACCTCGCCCTGCGCGATGCCGTCCTCGATCTCGCGCTGCGACCATCCGACCGTCGCGATCTCGGGCTGCGTGAAGATGTTCGAGGCGACCGTGCGCATCGAGATGGGGTCGACCGCATCGCCGAGCGCGTGGAACATCGCCGTGCGGCCCTGCATCGACGCGACGGAGGCGAGCGGCAGCGCGTCGGCGCAGTCGCCGACCGCGTAGACGTTCGGCAGGTTCGTGCGCGCGACGCGGTTCACGAGGATCGTGCCCGACGGGGAGCGCTCGATGCCCGCCTCCTCGAGCCCGATGCCGGCCGTGTTGGGCACCGAGCCCACCGCCATGAGGCAGTGCGAGCCCTCGACCGTGCGGCCGTCGGTGAGCGTGACGACGACGCCCGCCTCGGTGCGCTCGACCCTCTCGGCGCGCGACTTCGAGAGCACGTGCATGCCCTGGCGGCGGAAGACGTCCTCGATGACGCGCGCGGCGTCGGTGTCCTCGCCCGGCAGCACCTGCTCGCGGCTCGAGACGAGCGTGACCTCGGCGCCGATGAGGCTGTAGGCGCTCGCGAACTCGGCGCCCGTGACGCCCGAGCCGACGACGATGAGGTGCTCGGGCACCTCCTCGAGCCCGTAGAGCTGCGTCCAGGTGAGGATGCGCTCGCCGTCGGGCATCGCCGAGGGCAGCTGCCGGGGCGTCGCGCCGACCGAGACGACGATCGTGTCGGCCTCGAACTCGTCGAAGTCGGCGCCCTGCTTGCCGGTCGAGACGACGACGCGACCGGGTCCGTCGAGTCGGCCCTCGCCCTGCACGATGGTGACGCCGGCCTTCTCGAGGTCGGCCTTCATGTCGAGCGACTGCTTCGCCGCGAGCGAGAGCAGGCGGCGGTTGACCGCGCGGAGGTTGACGGCCACGTCGGGCTTCTGGGGCCTGCCGCTCGCCCCGCGCACCGAGAACTGCACGCCCAGCTGGCTCGCGTCGCGGATCGCCGCCGCCGACTCCGCGGTCGCGATGAGCGACTTCGAGGGCACGACGTCCGTGAGGATCGCGCTGCCGCCGACGCCGGTGCGCTCGATCAGCGTCACGTCCGCCCCGAGCTGCGCGCCCGCGAGCGCCGCTTCATAGCCGCCGGGGCCGCCGCCGATGATCACCACGCGCTGCTTGCGCTCGAATGCACTCACGCACTCCATCATCCCGCATCCGCTCGCCGCCGCTCGCCAGTGGGAGCCGGGATCAGCCGGCGCGGCGCTCGTGGATGGTCGTCGAGAGGCTCGTGCCGTTGACGTCGACGTACGCGACGCCCTCCGTGACCGAGACCGACAGCGCCGTGCGGCGCGCGATGGCGGCGGCGACGTCGTCGACGAAGCCCGCGTCGAACGAGACGAGGCGCACCTCATCGGCGCGGTGGATGCGCTTGCCGGCCCAGCGGGCCGCGACCTTCTCGGGATCGCGATGCGTGTAGACGGCGGTGCGCTCGGCGGCCATGCTGCCGCGGTGCACGCGCTCGGCCTCCGGGGCGCCGACCTCGATCCAGGCGACGATCGCGCCCGTGCGATCGCGCGCGAGCACCGCCGGCTCGTCGCCGCCCGAGAGCCCATCCCCGAAGCCGATGCCCTCCTGGTGCTCGAGGCACCACGCGAGCACGCGGGTCGTCATGAACGCCGGCGTCTCGGACGGGTGCTGCGCGACCTTGACCGAGACCGCCTCGTAGACGCCGCGGTCGACGAGGGCGAGCTGCACGTCGAAGGTGTGGATGGTCGCGCCGATGCCCATGACCGCCAAGCCTAGGGCGAGCCGCCCGGCTCGCATCGCGCCCGGCGAGCCGAAGGCCGGCTCGCCGCCTAGAGTGGGCGCCATGACGCACCCGCTCGACCCGCACCCGCTCGACGGCGACGCAGACCCCCGCGCCGTCGCTCGCCAGGCTGCCGACGACATCCGCCGCATCACGGGCGTCGACCAGCACGACATCGCCCTCACCCTGGGCTCCGGCTGGGCGAAGGCCGCCGACCTGCTCGGCGAGACGACCCACTCGATCCCCGCGACCGACGTCACGGGCTTCTCGAAGCCGGCCCTCGAGGGCCACGTCGGCACGCTGCGCTCGATCCTGCTCGAGGACGGCCGCCGAGCCCTCGTCATCGGCGCGCGCACGCACTACTACGAGGGGCACGGCGTGCGGCGCGTCGTCCACTCCGTGCGCACCGCGGCCGCGGCGGGCGCGACGATCATGGTGCTCACCAACGGCGCCGGCGGCATCAAGGACAGCTGGTCGCCCGGGCAGCCCGTGCTCATCAGCGACCACATCAACCTCACGGCCGACTCGCCGCTCGAGGGCGCGACCTTCATCGACCTCACCGACCTCTACTCGCGGCGCCTGCGCGAGGCGGCGAGGTCGGTGGACGCCTCGCTCGACGAGGGCGTGTACGTGCAGTTCCGCGGCCCCCACTACGAGACGCCCGCCGAGGTGCAGATGGCGAAGGCGATCGGCGGGCACATCTGCGGCATGTCGACCGCGCTCGAGGCGATCGCCGCGCGCGAGGCCGGCATGGAGGTGCTGGGGCTGAGCCTCATCACGAACCTCGCGGCGGGCATCCAGTCGACGCCGCTGTCGCACCAGGAGGTCATCGACGCGGGCCGCGAGGCCGAGGGGCGCATCTCGCGGCTGCTGGCCGACGTCGTCGCGGCGATCGGCCCCCGCGCGTGAGCGCCGACGCCCTCGCGGCCGCTCGCGCCTGGGCAGCGGACGACGTCGACGCGGAGACGCGCGCGGCGCTCGAGGCGACGATCGCCGCTGCCGAGCGCGGCGACGAGGCCGCGCTCGCCGAGGTCGCGGATGCGTTCCGCGGGCGCCTGCAGTTCGGCACCGCCGGCCTGCGCGGCAGGATCGGCCCCGGCCCCAACCGCATGAACCGCGTCGTCGTGCAGCAGGCGTCCGCCGGGCTCGCAGCCTACCTCGTCGAGCGCGAGGCGCACCCCTCGATCGTGATCGGCTGGGACGGCCGCCGCGGCTCCGAGCGGTTCGCCCGCGATGCCGCAGAGGTCTTCGCGGGCGCGGGCGTGCGCGCGATCCTGCTGCCGCGGCTGCTGCCGACGCCCGTGCTCGCCTTCGCGGTGCGGCACCTCGGCACGAGCGCGGGCGTCATGGTGACGGCGAGCCACAACCCACCCGACGACAACGGCTACAAGGTCTACCTCGGCGGTGCGGACGAGGGCAGCCAGATCGTGCCGCCCGTCGACGTCCATGTCGCCGCGCTCATCGAGCGCGCGGCCGCGACGCCCGTCGCCGAGTACCCGCGCGGGGAGGTCGAGGTCGCGGGCGAGGGCGTGTGGCGGGCCTACGTGCGCGCGACGGCCACGATCGGGCAGCCCGACCAGGGCATGCGCGGCGCGAGCGGGCCGAAGGTCGTCTACACGCCGCTCCACGGCGTCGGGCTCGAGACGGTCGAGGCCGTGCTCGCCGAGGCGGGCTTCCCCGCCGTCGTGCCCGTGCCCGAGCAGGCCGAGCCCGACGGCGCCTTCCCGACGGTCGACTTCCCCAACCCCGAGGAGCCGGGCGCGCTCGACCTCGCGATGGCGCTCGCCACCGCGGAGGGGGCCGAGCTCATCCTCGCCAACGACCCCGACGCCGATCGGCTCGCGGTCGCCGTGCCCGACGACGGGCCGACCGGATGGCGCATGCTCACCGGCAACGAGGTGGGCCTGCTGCTGGGCTGGGACGCCGCGCGCTCGGCCCGCGGGCGGGGCGCGCTCGCGGCATCCATCGTCTCCTCCCCGGGCCTGGGCGCCATCGCGGAGGCGCACGGCCTCGAGTACGCGCAGACGCTCACGGGCTTCAAGTGGGTCTCGCGCGTGCCAGGGCTCGTCTTCGGCTACGAGGAGGCGCTCGGCTACCTCGTGAACCCGGGCACCGTGCGCGACAAGGACGGCATCTCGGCGCTCGTGCGCGTGCTCACGCTCGCGAGCGAGCTCCACGAGCGCGGCTCCTCGCTCACCGAGGAGCTGCTCGCGCTCGCGGGCGAGTTCGGGGCGTTCGAGTCGGGGCAGGTGAGCGTGCGCGTGACCGACCTCGCGCGCATCCCGGCGATCATGGCGACGCTGCGCGCGGCGCCGCCGACCGAGCTCGCCGGCTCGCGCGTCGTCGCCGCCGACGACCTGTCCCTGCCGGAGCACGGCACGATCGGCGACATCCTGCGCTACACGCTCGACGACGGCTCGCGCGTCATGGTGCGCCCGAGCGGCACGGAGCCCAAGGTGAAGGTCTACCTCGACGCGACGAGCACCGACGGGCCGCCCGCCGAGCGCGTGCGCGCGGCGCGTGAGCGCATCGCGGCGCTCGCCGCCGCGGCCAAGCCGCTCCTGGAGGTGTGAGGATGCTGCGCACGATGCTGCAGGGCAAGATCCACCGGGCGAGGGTCACGCAGGCCGACCTGCACTACGTCGGCTCGATCACGATCGACGAGGCGCTGCTCGAGGCCGCCGACATCCTGCCCGGCCAGCAGGTCGACGTCGTCGACGTCGACAACGGCGCCCGCCTGACGACCTACGCGCTCCCCGGGGAGCGCGGCAGCGGCATCGTGTGCGTCAACGGCGCGGCGGCGCGGCTCGTGCACGTCGGCGACACGGTGATCGTGATCGCCTACGCGCAGCTGGAGGACGCCGAGGCGCGCGCGTTCTCGCCCTCCGTCGTCTTCGTCGACGAGCGCAACCGGGTCGCGGACCTCGGCCATGATCCGGGTCGAGCGCCCGAGGGCAGCGGGCTCGGCACGGCCGCCCTCCCCCGCTCGGGCTGACTCAGCCGCGCAGGGCGGCGATCGCCTCGGCTCGAGTGGTCGCGCTCGCGAGCCGCTCGATGACACCCGTGCCGTCGAGCGCGTTCGCGAGCGCGGCGAGCATCCGCAGGTGGCGCTTCGGCTTCGTCGCCGCGACGCCGATCACGACGCGCACCGGATCGTGGTGGGGGTGCCCGAAGGCGACCGGCTCCTCGAGCACGACGATCGCGAGGGCGTCGCGGCGCACGACGCCGCTCGCCTTCGCGTGCGGCACGGCGACGCCGGGCGCGACGACGCAGTAGGGGCCGGACCGCTCGATCTGCTGCACGAGCTCCTCGACGTAGGCGCGCCCGACCGCGCGCGCCGTCACGAGGTCGACCCCCGCGGCGCGCACGGCGGCGCGCCAGTCGTCGGCGCGGACCCCTGGCGAGAAGGTCGCCTCGTCGAGCGGCAGCGTCATCGTGCCGCGTCGAAGGCGTCGGCGATCTCGTCTGCGAGCTCCTCGCGCTCCTCGAAGGAGCAGAAGGCGCTCGCCGCGGCGTTCTGCGCGACCTGCTCGAGGTCGTCGAGGTCCCAGTCGAACGTCTCCACGAGCAGGCCGAGCTCGCGCGTGAGCGTCGTGCCCGACTGCAGCCGGTTGTCGGGGTTCACGGTGACGCAGAAGCCGAGCTGCAGGAGCAGGTCGATCGGGTGGTCCGCGAGCGTGTCGCCCCACTGCGCGATCGTGCCCGTCTGCAGGTTCGACGAGGGGCTCACCTCGAGCGCGATCTGGCGGTCCTTCACCCACTCGGCGAGCTCGCCGAGCCGCACGACGACCGCGTCGTCGGTCTCCTCCTCCACGAGGATGTCCTCGGCGATCCGCGTGCCGTGGCCGAGCCGCAGCGCGCGGCCGGCGAAGAGCGCGTCGGCGATCGACTCGAGCCCCGCGCCCTCGCCCGCGTGCACGGTCGCGGGGAAGTGCGCCTTCGCGAGGGCGTCGAAGGCCGACTGCAGCCGCGACGGCGGGAATCCCTCCTCGGGCCCCGCGATGTCGAAGCCGACCGCGCCCGCGTCGCGGTGCCGCAGCGCGAGCTGCGCGATCTCGTCGGCGCGGTCGAGGTGGCGCATCGCGCTCACGAGCTGGCCCGCCCGGATGCGTCGGCCGTGGCTCGCGACGAGGCGGACGCCCTCATCGATGCCGGCCTGCACCGCCTCGACGGCCGCGTCGAGCGAGAGCCCGCGCTGCAGGTGCTGCTCGGGCGCCCACCGGATCTCGCCGTAGACGACGCCGTCCTCGGCGAGGTCGAGCACGAACTCCTTCGCGACGCGGTGCAGGCCGTGCTCGGTCTGCATGACCGCGGTCGTGATGTCGAAGGTCTTCAGGTACTCGGGCAGCGAGCCCGAGCTCGACTGCTCGGCGAACCACGCGCCGAGCGACGCCGCGTCGTCGGCGGGCAGCTCGAGGCCGACCTCGTCGGCGAGCTCGAGGATCGTCTGCGGCCGCAGTCCCCCGTCGAGGTGGTCGTGGAGGCTGACCTTGGGCAGCGTCTGGATGTCGACGCCGTCGATCTCGTACCGGCTCATCGCGCCTCCGTCGTCGGTCCGTGGGGCTTCGATCGTATCCGCCCGCCGCCTCGGCCGCGGCACGGGCCGCGGTTCAGGCGCCGGTCGCCGCGAGGAGCCCGAGAGTGCCGAGGATGAGGCCGCCCGCGAGGATCCACAGCAGCGCGCCGATCACGAGGGTCGCGATCGAGAGCCACAGGCCCCACCGCGCCATGGTGCGGCCGGCGGGCTCGCGCTTGAGCGCCATCGCCCCCGTCACGATGCCGGCGATGGGCACGAGGATCGAGATGCCGAGGAAGACGGAGGCGAGGCCGAGCACGAGGCTCACCACCGACAGCGTCCTCGCCTCCCCCGCACCGGCGTGCTGGCTCGCGGGTGTCGACTGTTGGGGGGTGTACTCGCTCATGGGGCTCCTTCGATGCGATCGGCTCCAAGGAACCATCGTCGGCGGGCCGGTCGCTGGACGCGGCCTGCGCGTCCGCTGAGCGGCGTGCTCAGGCGATGCGCTCCCGCACGATGGGCCCCGGCTCGACGAGCGTGCCGGGGGCGGCGAGCTCCCATGCTCCCTCGAGCGCCTCGAGCGCGCGCGGGATGCGGCTCGCGTCGTCGGCGGCGAGCGTCCAGAGCGGCTCGCCCTTGCGCACGGCGTCGCCGGGCTTGACGTGCAGGTCGATGCCCGCCGCGTGCACGACCCGATCGCTCGCGCGGGCTCGGCCTGCGCCGAGGCGCCACGCGGCGATGCCGAACGGGAGGGCCTCCTGCCGCGCGAGCACCCCGTCCGCGTGCGCCACGACCGTGTGCGTCTCGGTCGGCTCCGGCAGCGGCGCGTCGGGGTCGCCGCCCTGCGCGACGACGAAGCGGCGCCACACGTCCATGGCGCGGCCGTCGGCGAGCGCGGCCTCGACGTCGGCATCGGGCTGCCCCACCGCATCCAGCATCTCGCGCGCGAGCGCGACCGTGAGCTCGACGACATCGGCGGGGCCGCCGCCCGCGAGCACCTCGACCGACTCGCGCACCTCGTTGGCGTTGCCGATCGTGCGCCCGAGCGGCGTGTCCATGCGCGTCAGCAGCGCTCGCGTCTCGACGCCCGCATCGCGGCCGAGCTCGACCATCGTGAGCGCGAGCTCTCGCGCGCGCTCGAACTCCGGCATGAAGGCGCCGGAGCCGAACTTGACGTCGAGGACGAGCGCGCCGGTGCCCTCTGCGATCTTCTTCGACATGATCGACGAGGCGATGAGCGGGATCGCCTCGACGGTGCCGGTCGTGTCGCGCAGCGCGTAGAGCCGCTTGTCGGCGGGCGCGAGGCCGGAGCCCGCGGCGCACACGACCCCGCCGACCGTGCGCAGCTGCTCGAGCATCTGCTCGTTCGACAGGTCCGCTCGCCAGCCGGGGATCGACTCGAGCTTGTCGAGCGTGCCGCCCGTGTGGCCGAGGCCGCGGCCGGAGAGCTGCGGCACCGCGGCGCCGAAGGCCGCGACGAGCGGCATGAGCGGCAGCGTGATCTTGTCGCCCACGCCGCCGGTCGAGTGCTTGTCGACCGTGGGCGCGTCGAGGGAGGAGAAGTCCATGCGCTCGCCGGAGGCGATCATCGCCATGGTGAGGTCGTGGATCTCGCGCCGCTCCATGCCGTTGAGCAGGATCGCCATCGCGAGCGCCGCCATCTGCGGATCCTCGACGTAGCCGCGCGTGTACGCGTCGATGAGCCAGTCGATCTGCTCGGTCGAGAGCGTGCCGCGGTCGCGCTTCGTGCGGATGATGTCGACGACGTCGAATGCCTCAGCCACGGTGCGGCGCCTCCTCGTGCGATGCGTACTCGTCGAGCTGCCGGGGGCCGAACGCATCCGGCAGCACCTCGTCGATCGTGCGGATGCCGCGGACGGTCTCGAGCAGCATGCCGGGGGCCGCGTGCTCGGACAGCAGCTGGCGGCAGCGGCCGCACGGCATGAGCGGCTCGCCCGCGCCGTTGACGCACGCGAACGCCACGAGCCGGCCGCCGCCGCCCATGATCATCGCGCTCACGAGGGAGCACTCGGCGCACAGCGTGACGCCGTAGGCGGCGTTCTCGATGTTCGCGCCGGCCACGACGCGCCCGTCGTCGACGAGCGCGGCGGCGCCCACGGGGAAGCGCGAGTAGGGCACGTACGCCTTCGCCGTCGCCGCCACGGCAGCGGCGCGCAGGGCGCTCCAGTCGATGTCGGTCATGCCGCTCCTACTGCTTGATGTACGGCTTGCCGCTCGCGGCCGGCGCGCGCGACTGGCCGATGAAGCCCGCGACCGCGAGGATCGTGACGACGTACGGGAGCATGAGCATGAACTCGCTCGGCACGGGCGAGCCGATGGCGCCGAGCGTCTGCTGCAGCGCCGACGCGAAGCCGAACAGGAGCGCCGCCGCGGTCGCCTTGATGGGGTGCCACTGGCCGAAGATGACGGCGGCGAGGGCGATGTAGCCGAGGCCCGCGGTCATCTCGCGCGTGAAGGCGCCGTTGGAGTCGAGCGTGAAGTACGCCCCGCCGAGCCCCGCGACGGCGCCCGCGAGCGAGACGTTCCAGAAGCGGAGGCGCGTGACGCGGATGCCGACGGTGTCGGCCGCGAGCGGGTGCTCGCCGATCGCGCGCAGCCGCAGGCCCCACGTCGTCTTGAACAGGCCCCACGCGATGAGCGGCACGATGATGTACATCGCGTAGACGATGATCGACTGCTTGAACAGCGCCGGCCCCAGCAGCGGGATGCTCTCGAGGACGGGGATGGGCAGCTTCGGGAGGCGCTCTGGCGAGTTGAGCGCGGGGTTGTCGGTCAGCAGCGACGAGTAGAGGAAGTTCGTCAGCCCCGCGATGAGCACGTTGAGCACGACGCCGACGATCACCTGCTCGACGAAGTAGCGGATCGCGAAGACCGCGAGCACCATCGAGACGAGCACCGCGGCGACCATCGCCGCGAGGAGGCCCACGATCGTGCTGCCGGTCGCCGAGCCGACGACGGCGCCGGTGAACGCCCCGCCGAGCAGTTGCGCCTCGATCGCGATGTTGACGACGCCCGCGCGCTCCGAGATGACGCCGCCCATGGCGCCGAAGATGAGCGGCACCGAGAGCCCGACGGTCGCGAACAGCAGGCCGGCGATCGGGATCATCGCTCCCGCGCCCGCCCACGTCAGGAAGCCGAGCACGAACAGCACGCCGAACGCGATCGGCAGCCACACCCCGACCCGGCGCACCGTCGCCGCCGCCCAGGCGGCGTAGGCGGTCAGCAGCGCGAGCAGCACGACGATGACGACGCCCGTCGCGCGAGCCGGCAGGAGCGCATCCGGGATCTGGAAGAAGTCGCTCCCGGAGGCGAGCCGCAGCCGCGCGTCGCCGTCGCGCGCGAGCAGCACCATGAGCACGAGCGCGACGACCGTGAGCACCGCGTACGAGATCGGCGCCTTCCAGTGCCGGACGACGGCGCGCTCGAGCTCGATCGTCTCGGCGGGCGCCGCGGTGGGCTGCTGCGTGGTCATGCCTGCTCCCCCTTCGTCATCGCCCGGAGCGCCGCCTCGTCGCGGCGACGCCGGCGGGACTTCGTGCCGGGCTGCGGAAGGCCGAACATCGCGCGCACGAGGGGCGGCGCGGCGATGAACAGCACGATGAACGACTGCACGACGAGGATGATGTCGATCGGCACGCCCTCCGCGGCCTGCATGCGGAAGCCGCCGGCCTTGAAGGCGCCGAAGAGCAGGCCCGCGAAGAACGTGCCCCACGGCGTCGAGCCGCCGAGCAGCGCCACGGTGATCGCGTCGAAGCCGATGCCGGCGTCGATGCCGGAGGTGAAGCCGGTCGTGACCGTGCCCGTCACCTGCTGCGCGCCGGCGAGCCCCATGAAGCCGCCCGCGAAGACCATCGCGAGCATCGTGATCCGCTTGACGTCCATGCCGGCGTTGAGGGCCGCGCTCGGGTTGTAGCCCACCGCGCGGAACTGGAAGCCGAGGCTCGAGCGGTTGATGAGCCACGAGCAGAACGCGACGGCGGCGACCGAGAGCACGAATCCCCAGTGCAGCGAGAAGGGCGGGCCGAAGATGGGCGGCAGCACGGCCGTCTCGACCATGGCGGGCGAGATGGGGTTGTTGCTGCCCGGGTTCTGCAGCAGCCCGGGCGTGCGCAGCATCCACGTGATGAACCACAGGGCCACGAAGTTGAGCATGATCGTGACGATCACCTCGTGGGCGCCGGTGTATGCCTTGAGGAGGCCCGCGATGCCGCCCCAGATCGCGCCGGCGACGATGCCGACGGCGATCGCGACGAGCACGTGCAGCACGGGCGGCAGCTGGAACGAGAAGCCCACCCAGCCGGCGGCGGCCGCGGCCCAGAGCATCTGGCCGCGCCCGCCGATGTTGAACAGGCCGACGCGGAACGCGATCGCGACGCCGAGTCCCGCGGCGATGAGCGGCGTCGCGAAGTTCAGCGTGTCGGTGAGCGGCTTGATGAGCTGCGCGAAGCCCGCGTCCGCGCGGGCGAGGTTGAGGATCGAGCCCTGGAAGAGCGCCGAGTAGGCGCCCGCCACGGCCTCCCACGCCGCCGAGAGCATGTCGCTCGGGCGCGCGAAGAAGTAGCCGCTCGTGGCCTGCACGCGCTCGTCGGTCGCGGCGATGAGGATGCCGCCGACGACGAGCGAGGTGAGGATGGCGAGCACGGCCATGACGAGGTTGCCGCCCATGATGCGCCGGAAGGCGCTGCCCCAGGGGTCCTCCTGCTCGACCGTGCGGTCGTCGGTGGCGACCGTCGTCGCGGGCGCGGCGACCTCGGTCGTCTCCGGCGCGTGCACGACGGCGGGCTGCTGGCCGGCGTCGGGCGATCCGCCGACGCGCTGCTGCTCGGTCGGCTCGATCGGGTCGTCGGTGTCGCGCGGCTGGTCGTTCATGCTGCGGCTCCTTCGGCGGCTGCGGGGCGCTCGCCGGCCATCATGAGGCCGAGCGAGTCGCGGCTCGTGGCGGCCGGCACGATGCCGACGATGCCGCCGCGGTACATGACCGCGATGCGGTCGGCGAGCCCGACGACCTCGTCGAGCTCGGTCGAGACGACGATGACCGGGATCCCGGCGTCGCGCGTCGCGATGATCTGGCTGTGCACGAACTCGATCGAGCCGACGTCGAGGCCGCGCGTGGGCTGCGAGGCGACGAAGAGCGCGAGCGGCCGACCGAGCTCGCGGGCGAGCACGACCTTCTGCTGGTTGCCGCCGGAGAGCGTGCCGACGCGGGTGTGGATGTCCTGCGCGCGGATGTCGAAGGCGCCGAGCTTCTCGGCGGCGAACTCGTCGCGCGCGCCGCGGTCGACGGTGCCGGCGGAGACGAAGGGGGCGCCGCGGTAGCGGTCGAGCATGAGGTTCTCGGCGATCGAGTACTCGCCGACGAGGCCGTCGACCTTGCGGTCCTCCGGCACGAAGCCGACGCCCGCGTCGAGCACGTCGCGCACCGACTTGCCGAGCAGCTCGCGCCCGTTGAGGCGGATCGAGCCGGTCGCCTTCGGCTGCAGGCCGAGGATCGCCTCGGTGAGCTCCGTCTGGCCGTTGCCCTGCACGCCGGCGATGCACAGCACCTCGCCGCCGCGCACCGAGAAGGAGACGTCGTTGACGACCTTCTGGCCGATCGCGTCGAGCACGGTGAGGCCGGAGACCTCGAGCTGGTTGTCGGTGAGCACGGGCGGCTGCTTCTGCACCGTGAGCTCGACCGGCCGGCCCACCATCATCGACGCGAGCTCGGTCGTCGACGAGTCGGGGCTCGCCTCCCCCACGACCTTCCCGAGCCGGATGACGGTGATCCGGTCGGCGATCGCGCGCACCTCGCGCAGCTTGTGGGTGATGAAGACGATCGCGGTGCCCTCGTCGCGGAGCTGCTGCATGATCGCCATGAGCTCGTCCGTCTCCTGCGGCGTGAGCACCGCGGTGGGCTCGTCGAACACGAGCACCTTCGCGTCCTGCGAGAGCGCCTTGATGATCTCCACCCGCTGCTGCACGCCGACGGGGAGGTCCTCGATCCTGGCGTCCGGGTCGATGTGGAAGCCGAACCGGTCGGAGATCTCGCGCACCTTCTGCTTCGCGCCCGCGAGTCCGCCGAGCGCCCGCTCGTGGCCGAGCAGCACGTTCTCGGCGACGGTGAAGACGGGGATGAGCATGAAGTGCTGGTGGACCATGCCGATGCCGGCGCGCATCGCGTCGCCGGGGCCCGCGAAGCGCTGCACCTCGCCGTCGAGCAGGATCTGCCCCTCGTCGGCCTGGTAGAGGCCGTAGAGCACGTTCATGAGCGTGGACTTGCCCGCGCCGTTCTCGCCGAGGAGGCAGTGGATCTCGCCAGCCCGCACCTCGAGGTCGATGTGGTCGTTGGCGGTGAGCGCACCGAAGCGCTTCGTGATGCCCTGGAGCTCGAGGGTCATGTGCCCTTCCTTCGGGGTCGACGACGCAAGTGAATCTAGCGGGATCGATGGTGGTGCGCTCGCCGGCGCACGCCGCTCACGCGCGTGGGGGCCGACCGGAGCCGACCCCCACGAGCGCGCTGTCCTGCTGCTACGGGCTGGCGGGCGAGTCGACGACGATGTCGCCGGCGATGATGCCCGCCGTGATCTCGTCGAGCTGCGCCTGCAGCTCGGGGTCGACGTCGTCCTCGAAGTCGTGGAACGGCGCGAGGCCGACGCCCTCGTTCTCGAGCGTGCCGACGTAGGGCTCGTTCGAGAACTCGCCGGCGGCGGCCTGCTCGACGACGGCCTGCGTGCCCTGCGCCATGCCCTTGAGCACCGAGGTCAGGAACAGGTCGGCGTTGTCGGGCGACGTCTCGTGCAGGTCGGCGTCGACGCCGACCATCGTGATGCCCGAGTCCTCGCCCGCGTCGCGGATCGCCTCAGCGGCCGAGAGGAAGATGGGGCCGCCGACCGGCATGAGCACGTCGGCGTTCTGGCCGATGAAGGTCTCCGCCATCGCCTTCGCCTCGACGCCGGCCTCGAAGCCACCGGTGAACGAGCCGTTCTGCGCCTCGGGGTCCCAGCCGAGCACCTGCACGTCGGCGTCGTTCTGCTCGTTGTAGTACATGGCGCCCTGGTGGAAGCCGTCCATGAAGATCGTCACCGGCGGGATCTGGATGCCGCCCCACGTCGCGATGATGCCCGTCTCGGAGTACGAGGCCGCGGCGTAGCCGGCGAGGAAGGCCGCCTGCGCCGTGTCGAACACGATCGGCTGCACGTTGGGCAGGTCGATCGAGTTGTCGTCGATGATCGCGAACTGGATGTCGGGGTTCGCCTCGGCCGCGGCAGCCGTCGCCTCGGCGAGCAGGAAGCCCACGGTCACGACCATGTTGCAGCCCTGGTCGATGACGCTGCTGAGGTTCGGGGCGAAGTCGGCCTCCGACTGCGACTCGACCTCGATCGGCTCGACGCCGAGGCCCTCCGCCGCGGCGCGCACGCCCTCGGCGCCGAGCTGGTTGAAGGAGCGGTCGTCGAAGCCGCCCGAGTCCGAGACGATGCAGGGCTGGATGTCGACGGTGGGCGCCTCGGCGGCAGGCTCGCTGCCGGCGGGTGCCTCGGGGGCGGCTGCGCAGCCTGCGAGCAGCATCGCCGCGGCGACCGCGACGGCACCGCCGCGCGCTGCGGAACGGGTGAACTTCCTCAAGGGATCCTCCAGTGCAAGGGGAGACCGCCGCGACGCGGCGGCGCAGAGTGATGCGTCGAGCATAGGGCCGCGCGCGCCGCGTCCGAGCCGCTGTGCGCGCACCGAAACGCAATCGTTGCAATCGCCGATGCGTCAGGGGCTCGAGGGCGACTCCACCGTGATCTCGCCCGCGATGATCTGCGCGCGGAGCTCGTCGAGCTCGGCGCGCGTCTCGTCGCTCACGCGGCTCTCGAGGTCGTGGAAGGGGGCGATCCCGACCCCGCCGTTCTCGAGGTCGCCGATGATCGCCTCGTCGGAGATCGTGCCGCCTGCCGCATCCCGCACCGCCGTGACGACGGCCTCCTCGGTGTCCTTGAGCACGCTCGTGAGCAGGAGCGGCCGGAACTCGGCGGGCAGGGTGTCGTAGCCGTCGTTGTCGACCCAGATCACGAGGGCCTCGCCGCCCGCGTCGAGCGATGCGCGGAAGGCGCCCTCGCCGACCTGGCCCGCGACCGGCAGGATGACGTCCGCGCCCTGCGCGAGGAAGGCCTGCGTCTGCGACTGGCCGAGGCTCACGTTCTCGAAGTCGCCGGTGAAGGTGCCGTCCTGCGCCTCGGGATCCCAGCCGAGCAGCTCGACGTCGGCGCCCTTCGCCTCGTTGTAGGCCTCGATGCCGGCCGCGAAGCCGTCCATGAAGAGCGTGACGGGCGGCTGGTTGCCGCCGCCGAAGGTCGCGACCGTGCCGGTCTCGGTGACGCTCGCGGCGACGTAGCCCGCGAGGAACGCGGCCTGCGCCGTGTCGAAGACGATCGAGCGCACGTTGGGCGCATCGACGATCTCGTCGACGATCGCGAACTGCACGTCGGGGTTCTCGGCGGCCTGCTCGCTCGTCGCGGGGGCGAGCTCGAAGCCGACGGTGAGCACGAAGCCGCAACCGGTGTCCACGGCCGCCTGCACGTTGGGCGCGAGGTCGCTCTCGGTCGTCGAGACGAGCACGTTGGCCTCGATGCCGAGCTCCTCCTGCGCGCGCTCCATGCCGGCCCAGCTCGTCTCGTTGAACGAGCGGTCGTTGAGCCCGCCGGAGTTCGTGACCATCTGCGCGCACTCGAGCGCTGGCGCCCCGCTCGGCTCGGCCGGCGCGCCGGTCTCGGCGGGCGGCGGCGCCGCGCACCCCGCGAGCAGGACGAGCGCGGCGAGCGCGGGGACGGCGAGGCTGCGGGCGATTGGCGTGCGGGACACGGGCGACTCCTTCGTGCGGTGGCGCAATGGTAGCCGGATCGCGCCCCGCCGATCGCGCGCCGCCGCGGATCGCGTCTCGCCGATGCGGTTGGGGTCCCGTCGATGGCGCGG
>JAPSIA010000231.1 GCA_031179215.1 Agrococcus sp. | reverse complement strand
GATGCCGAAGACGGCCGTGACGCCGTAGGCGCGGATCGTCTCGAGCACCGCGCGCCCCGCGGTGTCGGCGTACCGCTCGCTCATGCCGCCGCCTGGAAGCGGCGCTCGCCGCCGACCCACGTCTCGGTCACGCGGATCGCCGCGATCGCCTCAGGCTCGACCGCGAGCGGGTCGTCGCTCAGCACCGCGAAGTCGGCGCACTTGCCCGGCTCGAGCGAGCCGAGGTCGTCCTCGCGGCCGAGCGAGACGGCGCCCTCCCACGTGTGCGCGCGCAGAGCCGCGCGCGCCGAGACGCGCAGCGCATCCGCGCCCAGGCGGTGCCCGCGCCGAGTGACCCTCGTGACCGCGGTCTGGATCGCCTCGAGCGGGATCGGCTCGGCGACGGGAGCGTCGGAGGAGATCGTGAAGGGCACCCCCGCCGCCTCGAACTCGCCGAGCGGGTTGAAGCGCTCGCCGGGCGTGCCGATCGCCTGCTCGACGCCCTCGCCCCAGTTGAAGTAGTGCTGGGGCTGGTTCACGGGGCGGATGCCGGCGGCCGCCATCCGCTGGATCTGCTCGGGCGAGGGCAGTCCGCAGTGCTCGATGCGGTGGCGGGCGTCGGGGTCGGGGCGCTCGGCGAGCGCCGCCTCGATCGCCGAGACGACCATCTCGATCGCGGTGGGCGACTGCGCGTGCGTCGCCGTCTGCAGGCCGGCGGCGTGCGCGCGACGGATGAGCTCGGCGTAGTCGCGGGGCTCGTGGTAGAGCTGGCCGGTGCGGCACGGGTCGCCGACGTAGCCGTCGGGGAAGTACGCCGTCCAGCCGCCGAGCGTGCCGTCGGCGTAGAGCTTGATGCCGGCGAAGCTGAGGTGCGCGTTGCCGAAGGCGCCCACGAGGCCCATCTCGAGCGCCTCGTCGAGCAGGTGCGAGAGCAGGTACATCGACACGCGCAGCTGGAGGCCGCCCGCCTCGGCGAGCCGCAGGTACATGTCGAGCTCCCGCCGCGTCACCTGGCAGTCGCCGAGGGCCGTGACGCCGCCCGCGAGGAAGCGCTCTGTCGCGACCGCGAGCTGCCGCACGTGCTCCTCGGGCTCGTCGGCGAGGTGGAAGTTCGGCCCGTGATGGCCGATCTTCACCCCGTGCACGCCCGTGAGGATGTTGCACGCGGCATCCGAGAGCTCGCCCGTGAGCTCGCCGTCGGCGTCGCGGAAGAACTCGCCGCCCGCGGGGTTGGGCGTGTCGCGCGAGATGCCGTTGGCCTCGAGCGTGCAGGAGTTGACCACCCCGCCGTGGCCCGAGGCGTTCATGAGGTAGACCTCGCGGTCGCGCGCGACCTCGTCGAGCTCGAAGCGCGTCGGGTGGCGCTGCTCGGCGAGGTTGCGCTGCTCGTAGCCGTAGCCGCGGATCGGGCGGCCCGCCGGCAGCTCCTCGGCCGCCGCGCGCAGCAGCGCCACGATCTCGGGGATGCTGCCGGCGCGCTCGGGCCCGCAGTCGACCCACGTCATCATCTGCCCGAACATGAGCGG
>JAPSIA010000230.1 GCA_031179215.1 Agrococcus sp. | reverse complement strand
CCGATCCTCGTGCCCTGACCACCCCAGCCCCTACCGACCCCTTCCACCCGGGTGCATCGATGCATCCGCACCGCGATCAAAGGAGAGCGCAATGACCGCCACCATCGACGACAAGCCGCCGACGACGCCCGTCGTCGTCTCGGCCAAGGACCGCCGCCGCGCCCTGTGGGGCAGCGCCGTCGGCTCGACCATCGAGTGGTACGACTACTTCCTGTACGGCACGATGGCGACCGCCGTCTTCAACCTGCACTTCTTCCCGAGCGAGGACCCGGTCGTGAGCTCGATGCTCGCGTTCGCCTCCTTCGCGCTCGCGTTCGTCGTGCGGCCGCTCGGCGGCATCGTCTTCAGCCACATCGGTGATCGCATCGGCCGCAAGAAGACGCTCGTCATCACCCTCACCCTCATGGGCGTCGCGACGATGCTCATGGGCGTGCTGCCCGACTACGCCGCGATCGGCGTCGCCGCGCCCATCCTGCTCACGCTCCTGCGCCTCGTGCAGGGCCTCGCGCTCGGCGGCGAGTGGGGCGGCGGGCTCCTGCTCGCGGTCGAGTACGCGCCCAAGAACCGCCGCGGCTTCTACGGCGCCGTGCCGCAGATCGGCGCGCTCGCGGGCCTCGCGCTCGGCAACATCGTCACGATCGGCGCGCGCGCCGTCTTCCCCGAGGAGGCGTTCGAGTCGTTCGGCTGGCGCATCCCGTTCCTGCTCTCGGGCGTGCTGCTCGTCGTGGGCCTGTGGATCCGCTCGCGCATCGACGAGACCCCCTCGTTCCGCAAGGTGCGCGCCGAGGGCACGACGCAGAAGCTGCCGATCGCCACGGTGCTCAAGCACTACTGGCGCGAGGTGCTCATCTCCACCGGCGCGAAGTTCGTCGAGACGAGCACGTTCTTCATCTTCGCGACCTTCTCGATCTCGTACGCGACGAGCTTCGGCTACGACTTCGGCGCCATCCTCGGCTTCGTGCTCGTCGGCGCGATCATCGGCATCGGCGGGATGCTCTTCTACGGCGGCCTCTCCGACCGCATCGGCCGCAAGAAGGTCTTCCTCGGCGGCTCGGCGGCCGTGGCGGTGTTCATCTTCCCGTACCTCGCCATGCTCTCGAGCGGCAGCCTGTGGCTCGCGGGCCTCGCGATCGTCCTCTCGTTCGCGGTCGTGTGGCCCACCTACGGCTCGCTCATCGGCACGGTGCTCGCCGAGAACTTCGCGCCCGAGATCCGCTACACGGGCGCCTCGCTCGGCTACCAGCTCGGCGCGGCGATCGTGGGCGGCCCCGCGCCGCTCATCGCGACGGCCCTGCTCGCGGCGTTCTCGGGCAGCTGGATCCCCGTCGCGCTGTTCGTGGTGCTGTGCGCCGCGATCGGCTTCGTCTCGGTGGCGTTCGTGAAGGTGCGCCACAACGAGGAGCTCGATGTCTGAGCAGCCGCTCGCCGAGCAGGCCCAGGCGCCCCGTGTGGGCGCCTGGGTCACGCTCGACTCCCCCGTCGGCACCGAGCAGATCGCCCGCGCGGGC
>JAPSIA010000101.1 GCA_031179215.1 Agrococcus sp. | reverse complement strand
TTGGCGTGCGGGACACGGGCGACTCCTTCGTGCGGTGGCGCAATGGTAGCCGGATCGCGCCCCGCCGATCGCGCGCCGCCGCGGATCGCGTCTCGCCGATGCGGTTGGGGTCCCGTCGATGGCGCGGAGCGGCGATCGGGTCGCCCCCACAGCCTCGCGGCGCGCTCAGCCCCATCCGCGGCACGCGACCGCGGATGGTCGGCGGTGCTGCTGCGGCACGAGGCGGCGGCCCGTGCCGTCGCGCGAAGCGGAGCGCCCGGCGGCTGGCCCGTGCCGTCGTGCGAAGCGGAGCGCCCGGCGGCCGCCGCGCGCGGTGGAGCGCCCGTCCACAGGGCGGCGGCGCGACCGAGCGCGCGGCGGCCGGCGCGTCGCACCATGCGCGCATGGACGACGCGCAGCTGTTCCGGGCCTTCCTCGGCGTGCTCACGACCGCGCAGCTCCTGCAGGCTGGCGTGACGAAGCGCATGCTGCGGGATGCGCTCGAGGCCGGCGCGTGGGCTCGCGTGCGTCGCGGATGGATCGCCTGCCGGCCCGACCCGGCCGCGCTCGCCGCGGTGCGCGCGGGCGGCGCCGTGAGCTGCCTGAGCGCGATGGCGCACCTCGGCGCGTGGCAGCCGCGGCGCACCGCGGGGCACGTGCGCCGGGCCGACGGCCAGCGCGATCGCCGCGACCGCGCGACGAAGGGCTGCCGCCCCTTCGGCGGCAATCCGCCGGTGCGGGCGGCGGTCGACGACCTCGAGACCGCGTTCCGCTGCGCGCTCCGATGCGCCGACCCCGAGCAGCTCGTCGCCGTCGCCGACTCGATCCTGCACCGGGAGCTCGCGACCCTCGAGGAGCTGCGGCGCTGGTCCGCGACCGCGCCGCAGCGCGTGCGCGCGCTCCTCGACCTCCTCGAGCCGCTGTCGGAGTCCGGCACCGAATCGATGGTGCGGGTGCGCCTGCGCGCGCTCGGCCTGCGCGTCCGCGTGCAGCAGTGGATCGGTCGCCGCCGCGTCGACCTGATGATCGGCGATCGGCTGATCATCGAGTGCGACTCCGCCGCCCACCACGCCGATCCCGAGGCCTTCCAGCGCGACCGCCGCAGCGACCGCGTGCACCTCGCGCTCGGCTACCTCGTCGTGCGGCTGACGTGGGAGCAGATCCACGACGAGTGGCCCGAGGTCGAGCGCGACCTGCTCGCGATCGTGCGACGCGGCGACCACCGGTGGCCGCCGCGGCTCCGCAGGGCCGGCTGCGGTGCCGCCGATCGGGCGCAGCGGCCCGCCGGTGCGCGATGACGGATCCGCGAGCGCTCGGCCCGATCGAGGGCACGGCCGGTGCCGCGCGCCGCGGCTGCGGGAGCGCTGCGCCCGATCGAGGGCGCACGAGGCGCCGCGAGCGCCGCGGTGAAGGCGGCCGCCTTGGACGCGGCCGCCGCGGCCGCGGCCGCGTCAGAGCGCGTCGGTGTTGCCCGAGCGGCGCACCGCGTCGACGACCTGCTTGACGCGCTGGGCGTTGTCGGTCGTGGTCACGAGCAGCGCGTCGGGGGTGTCGACGACGACGACGTCGCGGATGCCGACGACCGAGACGATGCGCTTCGACTGCGAGACGACGATGCCGCTCGCGGAGTCGGCGAGCACCGTGCCCTCCGAGCCGAGGATCGCGAGGCGGCCGCGGCGGCCCCCGTTGTGGAGCTTCGCGACGGCCGAGAAGTCGCCGACGTCGTCCCAGTCGAAGTCGCCCGGCACGACGACCATGCGGCCGCGAGCCGCGGCGGGCTCGGCGACCGAGTAGTCGATCGCGATCTTCTTCAGCTGCGGCCAGAGCCGATCGACGGCGGGCCCGCGGCGCGCCGGCTCGTCCCACACCGCTGCGAGCTCCTCGATCTGCGCCGCGAGCTCGGGCTCGGAGCTCGCGAGCTCCTCGAGCAGCACGTCGGCGCGCGCGATGAACATGCCCGCGTTCCAGAGGTGGTCGCCGCCCTCGACGTACTCGCGGGCGACCGCCGCCGAGGGCTTCTCGACGAACTCGCGCACGACGGCGGCGCTCGGCGCCCCCGGGACGCCGGCGCTCTCGCCCGCCCGGATGTAGCCGAAGCCGATCGCCGGCTCCGTCGGCGTGATGCCGATCGTCGCGATCGACCCGGCGCGCGCCGCTGCTGCGGCCTCCGAGACGACGCGGCGGAAGGCGCGCTCGTCGTCGATCACGTGGTCGGCGGCGAACGAGCCGACGATCACGTCGGGCTCGCGGCGCCGCAGCACCGCGGCCGCGAGCGCGATCGCGACGGTCGAGTCGCGCGGGTCGGCCTCGAGCACGATGTTGGCGTCGTCGAGCTCGGGGATCTGCCGCTCGACGGCCGCGCGGTGCGAGCGGCCCGTCACGACCATGATGCGACCCGCGCCGGTCAGCGGCGCGAGCCGGTCGTAGGTCGCGCGCAGCAGCGTCTTGCCGCTGCCGGTGAGGTCGTGCAGGAACTTCGGCGCGTCGGCCCGCGAGAGCGGCCACAGCCGCGAGCCCACGCCGCCTGCGGGGATGATGCTGTAGAAGTCGTCGATTCGAGCCACGCAGCGAGCCTAGCCAGGCACCGGCCGGAGCGGGCTCGCCGCTCCCAGGCAATCCGCATGACACGTTCACCGCGAGTTCACCGCGCGCTTCCGGCCAGGACCGGGCAGGCGTCCTACGGTGAAGCCGTGCGCATCGAGCGAGTCGCCATCGTGACGGAGAGCTTCCTCCCGACGGTCAACGGCGTGACGACGTCCGTGTGCCGCGTGCTCGATCGCCTCGTGGAGACCGGCCGCGAGGCGATCGTCATCACGCCGCGCTGCGGCGCCCCCGTCCACTACCGCGGCGTCCCCGTGCACGAGGTGCCCTCGTTCGCGTACCGGCAGTTCCCCGTGGGCCTGCCGAGCCCGCAGGTCGCGGCGCTGCTCGCGCGCTTCCAGCCCGACGTGCTGCACGCCGCGAGCCCGTTCATGCTCGGCGGGCAGGCGATCGCCGAGGCCTCGCGCATCGGCCTGCCGAGCGTCGCGATCTACCAGACCGACGTCGCCGGCTTCGCGAGGCGCAACCGGCTCGGCGCGGGCGCGGCCTTCGCGTGGCAGATCATCCGCCTCATCCACAACAGCGCCGACCGCACGCTCGCGCCCTCGAGCGCGGCGATCGAGGATCTGCGCACCGCCGGCGTCAAGCGCGTGCACCGCTGGACGCGCGGGGTCGACCTCGACGGCTTCCACCCCGACAACCGGCAGGGCCCCGCGGCGGCCAACCTCCGGCGGCGGCTCGCGCCCGACGGCGAGACGATCGTCGGCTACGTCGGCCGCGTCGCGCCCGAGAAGGGCCTCGACCGGCTGCGGGCGCTCGAGGGCGTCGCGGGCATCCGCCTCGTCATCGTCGGCGACGGCCCTGCCATGGCCGAGACGCGCGCGCAGCTCGCGGGGCTGCGGCCCACCTTCCTCGGCCAGCTCTCGGGCGCCGCGCTGCGCGCCGCCTACGCGTCGATGGACGTCTTCGTGCACACGGGCACCGAGGAGACCTTCGGCCAGACGCTGCAGGAGGCGGCGGCGAGCGGCCTGCCCGTCGTCGCTCCTCGCGCCGGCGGCCCGATCGACCTCGTCGACCACGGCACGACGGGATTCCTCTTCGCGCCCGATGACCCGATGGACCTCCGCTGCGCCGTCGAGCGGCTCGTCGCCGAGCCCGGCATGCGGGCGCGGATGGGCGAGGCCGGCAGGCGTCGCGTGCTCGGCCGGTCGTGGTCGGCGGTGGTCGACGAGCTGCTCGGCCACTACGAGGCGGCGGCGCATCGCGCCCTCCGCGGCGTCGACGGGCTCGTGGGCGCGTGACGCGCTGAGCCGTCCCTGGCGGCGATCGTCGCGGGCATAGGATGGAAGCACTCTGCCCGGTCGAACAACGGAGGGAACGCGCGTGTCCAAGACAGCGAGCAGCCTCACCCTCCCCGACCCCAAGCCCCGCACGACCACGTTCAGCGGCACGCTGTATCGCGGCAACGAGGGCATGTGGTCGTGGGTGCTCCACCGCATCACGGGTGTGGCGATCTACTTCTTCCTGCTGGTGCACGTGCTCGACACCGCGCTCATCCGCGTGTCCCCCGAGGCGTACAACGCGGTCATGGCGACCTACAAGAACCCGCTGATGGGGATGGGCGAGGTCGTGCTCGTCGGCGCGGTCGTGCTGCACGCGCTCAACGGCGTGCGCATCATCCTCGTCGACGCGTGGCCGTGGGCGACGCGGAACCACCGACCGCTGTTCTGGGTCGTGATGGGCCTCGTCATCGCGCTCATGGCGTACTTCACGCCGATGCACCTCATCAACGTGTTCTCGCCGATCGAGGGAGGCCACTGATGACCACCACGATCGAGACCCCGAACTACGCCTACCCCGCGCGCTCGCGCGGCCGCAGGGGCATGAGCTTCGAGAAGGCGGGCTGGATCTTCATGCGCGCCTCCGGCGTCGTGCTGCTCGTGCTCATCTTCGGCCACCTCGGCTACAACCTGCTCTGGACGCCCGGCGGCATCCACGCGATCGACTTCGGCTTCGTCGGCGGCAAGCTCGCGAACCCGTTCTGGCAGTGGTGGGACGTGCTGATGCTGTGGCTGTCGATCCTGCACGGCTCGAACGGCATGCGCACGATCGTCAACGACTACGTGCACCGGCCGCGCACGCGCGCCATCGCGCTGTGGGCGATCGGGATCGCCGCCGCCGTCCTCATCATCCTCGGCACGCTCATCACCTTCACGTTCGACCCCTGCCCGCCGAACGCAGACCCCGCGCTGCTGCCGTCGTTCTGCGCAGAGCTCTAGGCAAGATCAGGAGATCCCCGGCTTCATGGCTGACCACAGTTCCGTCACCGACGGCATCCACTACCACCAGCACGACGTCGTCATCGTGGGCGCCGGCGGCGCCGGCATGCGCGCGGCGATCGAGGCGGCCCCGAAGGCCTCGACCGCGGTCATCACGAAGCTGTACCCGACGCGCTCCCACACCGGAGCGGCGCAGGGCGGCATGGCCGCGGCGCTCGCGAACGTGGAGGAGGACAACAACGAGTGGCACACGTACGACACCATCAAGGGCGGCGACTACCTCACCGACCAGGACTCCGCTGAGATCCTGACGCGCGAGGCGATCGACGCGGTGTACGACCTCGAGAACATGGGCCTGCCCTTCAACCGCACCGAGGACGGCAAGATCGACCAGCGCCGCTTCGGCGGCCACACGCGCGACCACGGCAAGGCGCCCGTGCGCCGCGCGTGCTACGCCGCCGACCGCACCGGCCACATGATCCTGCAGACGCTGTACCAGAACTGCGTCAAGCACGGCGTGGAGTTCTTCAACGAGTTCTACGCGCTCGACCTCGTCATGGTCGAGGTCGACGGCGTCAAGCGCGTCTCGGGCGTCGTCGCCTACGAGCTCGCGACCGGCGACATCCACGTCTTCCAGGGCAAGTCGGTCGTCTTCGCGACCGGCGGCTTCGGCAAGATCTACAAGACCACCTCGAACGCGCACACGCTCACGGGCGACGGCGTCGGCATCATCTGGCGCAAGGGCCTGCCGCTCGAGGACATGGAGTTCTACCAGTTCCACCCGACGGGCCTCGCGGGCCTCGGCATCCTGCTGACGGAGGGTGCGCGCGGCGAGGGCGCGATCCTGCGCAACGCCTCGGGCGAGCGCTTCATGGAGCGCTACGCGCCCACGATCAAGGACCTCGCGCCGCGCGACATCGTCGCTCGCTCGATGGTGCAGGAGGTGCTCGACGGCCGCGGCGCCGGCCCGCACAAGGACTACGTCTACCTCGACTGCACCCACTTGGGCGCCGAGGTGCTCGAGACGAAGCTGCCCGACATCACGGAGTTCGCGCGCACCTACCTCGGCGTCGACCCCGTCGTCGAGCGCGTGCCCGTCTACCCCACCGCGCACTACGCGATGGGCGGCATCCCCACGAACAACGACGCGCAGGTGCTCTCCGACAACGAGACCGTCGTGCCGGGCCTCTACGCCGCCGGCGAGTGCGCGTGCGTCTCGGTGCACGGCGCCAACCGCCTCGGCACGAACTCGCTGCTCGACATCAACGTGTTCGGCAAGCGCGCCGGCAACAACGCGGTCGCGTACGCGCAGACCGCCGACTTCGTCGACCTCCCGACGGATGCGGCCGACGGCGTCGTGAAGCTGCTCGCGCAGCTGCGCGAGGGCACGGGCACCGAGAACGTGGCCGAGATCCGCAAGGCGCTGCAGGAGACGATGGACCGGAACGCGCAGGTGTTCCGCACGGAGGAGACGCTCCAGACGGCGCTCGCCGACATCGCGGTGCTGCGCCAGCGCTACCCCAACGTGCGCATCCACGACCGCGGCCGCCGCTTCAACACCGATCTGCTCGAGGCGGTCGAGCTGGGCTTCCTGCTCGACCTCGCCGAGATCGTCGTCGTCTCGGCGCTCAACCGCAAGGAGTCGCGCGGCGCGCACATGCGCGACGACTTCCCGACGCGCGACGACGCCAACTACATGCAGCACACGATGGCCTACCGCACCGCGGGCGACACCGGCGTGCCGCAGGAGATCCGGCTGGACTGGAAGCCCGTGCGCATGACGCACTACGAGCCGCAGGAGAGGAAGTACTGATGAGCGACACCGAGCTGCCGCAGGGCGACCCCAAGGGCCAGGACTCGGGCGTCCGCGACACGCGCACCGGCCCCACGGGCGCGCCGACCCCGATGGCCGACCGGCCCGACATGGAGTCGACCGACGACCAGGCGAGCGCGCGGCAGGTCGCCGAGGCGGCCGCCGAGTCGTCGCGGAGCCCGAAGCCGGTCGAGAACGCCTACGACGGCGCGCACCACGAGACCGAGCCCTCGACGCCCACGGACGAGCCGCAGAGCTTCCCCGTCACGATCATCGTGCGCCGCTTCGACCCTGAGGTCGACGACGAGCCGCGCTGGGTGGACTACGACGTGCAGATGTTCGAGACCGAGCGCATCCTCGACGCCCTCCACCGCATCAAGTGGGAGCAGGACCCCTCGCTCGCCTTCCGCCGCTCGTGCGCGCACGGCGTGTGCGGCTCCGACGCGATGCGCATCAACGGCAAGAACCGGCTCGCGTGCAAGGCGCTCGTGAAGGACTTCGACATCTCGAAGCCCATCTACGTCGAGGCGATCAAGGGCCTGCCGCTCGAGAAGGACCTCATCGTGAACATGGAGCCGTTCTTCGACTCCTACCGCGAGATCCAGCCCTTCCTGCAGGCGGCGTCGAAGCC
>JAPSIA010000100.1 GCA_031179215.1 Agrococcus sp. | reverse complement strand
GCCAGGCGCGCGTCTCGAAGGGCTACGCCACCTGCACGAACCAGATCTGGTGCATCCGGTACGCCATGACGGCGCACGCGAGGATGCCGATGCCGACGACGAGCGTCTGCCACTCGCCCTGCTTGTCGACGAGCGCCCACAGCACGGCCGCGGGCGGGATGAGGAGCGCCGAGATGAGGTAGACCCAGTACTCGAGCAGGTCGCCCGTGGGGCCTGCGCCGGCGAAGGGCGCGAAGAACGACGCGACCGCCTGCACCACGAGGGTGAGGAGCGTCACCGCGGCCGCGCCGAGCACCCAGTCGTTGAACGGTCGGCGCGTGAGGCCGACGACCGTGACGACGGCGCCGATGACGCCGAGCGCGATCGCCTGCGCGATCATGAGCCAGCTGATCACTCGTCCTCCTTCAGCCGGTCGGGAAGTTCGTCACCGGCAGCAGCCGGTTGCCCGAGACGCGGGCGATGCCCACGAGGCGCTCGCCGTGCACGGCCGCGACGATGCCCGTCTCCCCCTCGAGCGCCGGCGTCCTGCGGCCGTGGGCGAGGTTCGCGGCGCGCTCGTCGTCGAGGCGAGCCACGGGCAGGATGCGCGCGGCGGCCTCGGCGGGGCGCAGCAGCAGCTCGGCGGCGGCCTCCGGCAGCGCGTCTGCGAGCGGCGTGCCGTCGACGGCGAAGGGCCCGATGCGCGTGCGGCGCAGCGCGCGCAAGTGCCCGCCGACGCCGAGCGCGTCGCCGAGGTCGCGGGCGAGCGCTCGGATGTAGGTGCCGCTCGAGCAGTCGACGACGACGTCGAGCTCGGCGACCGCGCCGGGCCGGAAGGCGAGCGCCTCGAACCTCGAGACCGTCACGGGCCGGGCCGCGAGCGCCACCTCCTCCCCCGCGCGGACGCGCGCGTACGCGCGCTCGCCGTCGACCTTGATCGCGCTCACGGCGCTCGGCACCTGCTCGATGTCGCCCGTGAGCCGGGCCATGGGGGCGGCGAGGTCGGCGCTCGAGAGGTGCGACGCATCCGCCGAGCTCGTCTCCTCGCCCTCGGCGTCGTCGGTCGTCGTCGCGGCGCCGAGCGCGATCGTCGCGGTGTACGTCTTGTCGAGGCCGACCATGTGCGTCAGGAGCCTCGTCGAGGGGCCGATCCCCAGGATGAGCAGTCCCGTCGCCATGGGATCGAGCGTGCCGGCGTGGCCGACCTTGCGGGTGCCGAGCGCGCGCCGGGCGCGGCTGACCGCGGTGTGGCTCGTGATGCCGCGCGGCTTGTCGACGAGCAGGATGCCGTCGGGATCGGTCGAGGCTGGTGGCACGGGGCGAGCCTACCGGCGGCTAGCCTGGCGCCATGGCGGAGGGCAGCGCGCGGCAGCGCATCGCGGTGATCGGCGCGGGCGCGATCGGCGGGGTGCTCGCGGCGCGCCTGGACGCCGTGGGCCACGAGGTCGCGGTGACGGCCCGCGGGGCGAACCTCGCCGCGATCCGCGCCGACGGGCTGCGGATCCGCGGCGGCTTCGGCGAGCACGTCGCACGCGTGCGCGCGGCTGAGGCGCTCGATGAGGCCCCGGACGTCGCGATCCTCGCCGTGAAGGCGACGGGGGCGCTCGCCGCGCTCGAGGCGAACCGCGCGGCGCTCGCGGGCGTGCCGCTGCTCGTGGTGCAGAACGGCCTCGGCGGGGAGCGCGCCGCGGCGCGAGCGCTCGGCCACGATCGAGTCGCCGGCGGCATCGCCCTCATGGCGGCGAACTCGCTCGAGCCCGGTGCCGTGACCGTGACCGCGCCCGGCGACACGATCGTCGGCGGCGAGGAGGGCGCGCGATTCGCCGCGCTGCTCGCCGAGGCGCTGCCGACGAGCGAGACGCCCTCGATCGAGGGCGCGCAGTGGACGAAGCTGCTCATCAACATGGTCAACGCGATCCCCGCGATCGTGGGGCACTCGGTGCAGGACGTCATCCGCGACCCCGGGCTGCGGCGCGTGATGCTCGCGTCGATGCGCGAGACCGCGCGCACGGGGCTCGCGGCCGGGGTGCGGTTCCAGCCGCTGCAGGGCCTCACTCCCCTGCTCGTGCGCGTCGTCGCCTTCGCGCCGCAGCGCATCGCGCAGCAGATCCCCCTCCGCATCCGGGAGCGGCTGGGCGACGTGCCGAACCTCGGCTCGACGCAGCAGTCGATCCGGCGCGGGCAGCCGACGGAGATCGACGCCATCAACGGCGCGGTGGTCGCGGAGGCGGCGCGCATCGGGCGCGAGGCTCCCGTGAACGCCGCGCTCGTCGAGCTCGTGCACGAGGTCGAGCGCACCGGCACGTTCCTCGCGCCCTCGGTCGTGCGTCGACTCGCCTAGCGCCGCAAGGCGCCCGCCCGCGGACCCCCTTCCGCCGCGCGGACCCGGGATCGCGTGTCCGCGGGCGGATCGGGGTCCGCTTCGGCGCCGGGCGGCTCGCACTCCGCGGCGGCGCGGTCAGCAGGAGTCGGCGAAGGACTGGAAGGGCTTCTGCCAGTCCGAGTTGTCGACGATGAACGTCGCGGTGCGGCGCGGGCCGTGCGCGCGCTCGTAGAGGTCGTGGGCCTCGCGGTAGCGGCGGTGCGAGCCGTGGGAGACGTCGGGATGCGCGCCGTCGCGAGCGCGCAGCCGCTCGCCCCGCACGCGATCGTCGGCCTCGAGGTAGACGACGGCGTGCCACTTGCCCTTGAGCGCGGGCCGCTGCAGGAACACGCCGTCGACGAGCAGCACCGCGTCGGGGCCGGCGGTCTGCCACTCCATCTCGACCGGGGCGTCGCGGTGCAGGTCGAACGCGCGGGTCATGAAGCCCGTCGAGCCGCCCATGCGGAACGGGTGCAGCAGCACGCGATCGAGGAGCTCGGTGTCGAAGGCGTCCTCGTAGTAGCCCTTCGGCGAGTCGCGGCCCTGGCGGTAGCGGAACGCCTGCGGGCGGTGGAAGTCGTCGGCGCTCGCGCGAAACGCCTCGACGCCCGCGCGCGCGAACGCGACCTGGAGCGCATCCGCGAATCGCGTCTTGCCGACCCCGTCGCGGCCCTCGACCGCGACGAGCCGGCGACCGCGCGGGTTGCGCCGCACCATGAGCTCGGCGAGCCGCGTGTAGAGCTGCTTCTGCTCGGGCGTCCAGGACGCCGCCCGCATGAGGAGTGCGCTGTCTGCCATGCCGTCAGCCTAGGCCGAGCCGCTCGGCGGCGGCAGGCTCGTCAGCGCACCGGGGTCGGGGCGGCGACGGGACGCCGGCCGTAGGCGAGGCGCCGCAGCAGCGCCTCGGCCGGCCCGCGACGGCCGCGCGCCTCGAGGATGCTCGCGACGACCACGGTGACGAGCCACACCCCGACCGCGAGACCCGCGGCCGCGAGCGGCGAGAGCGTCGCGCCGAGGCCGAGGCCCCACGCCGCCAGCAGCGGGGCGAACAGCACCGACTGCAGCAGGTAGCTCGAGAGCGAGCGCTTGCCGACGGCGGCGATCGCGCGGGCGAGGGGGCCGCGCCGATCCCCGATGCCCGCCGCGATGAGGCCGAACAGCGCCGCGTAGCCGATGCCGCCAGCGACGCCGGCGAGGCTCGAGATGCCCATCGTCGCCCACGACAGCTCTGGCGCGAACAGCACGCCGGCGAACTGCATCGCCGCGAGCGAGCCGCCGAGCCATCCGATCAGGATGCCGCCGATCGCGATCCGCGAGAGCGTCGCGCGGTGCTCGTGAGGGCGGTCCAGCAGGCCGCGGCGCGCTGCGAGGAGGCCGAGCACGACCGCGAGGGGCACCGTGAGCGCGAGCGCCTGGCCGGGTGTGAGGAGCAGCCACGTGCCGATGCTCTGCAGCATGAACAGCGCGTAGTTCGGCTCGGCGGCGGCCGTCGGGACGCTGCCGGTCGCGAGCATCGAGAGGTCGCCCGCGATGCCCGTGCCGAGCACGAGGCCGCTGACGAGCGAGAACAGGCCGAAGATCGCGAGCAGTGCCGCGAGGATCCATGCGACGATCCGCAGCGCGCGATCGGAGCGGCGCAGCAGCAGCGCCGCGACGACGAGCCCGACGATGCCGTACGCGCCGACGATGTCCCCGTACCAGAGCAGCAGCGCGTGCACGGCGCCGATGGCGACCATCCACGCGTGCCGGGCCTGCAGCACGCGGCGGGCGGCGCGCCACGGCGTGCCCGCTGCCGCCTGGCGGCTGTACATCTGCCACATCCCGTAGCCGAACAGGAAGGCGAACAGCGGGTAGGCGCGCCCGTCGATCGCGACGAGCGAGACGAGCTGGTAGGCGAGGTCGGCGCCCTCGTAGCCGATGCCGTGCGCGTTCGTCATGCCCTTGTCGGCGCCGTAGAGCCACCACGGCACGTTCGCGAGCGCGATGAGCAGCAGCATGAGGCCGCGGGCGAGGTCGGGCGCGAGGCTGCGGCCGCTCGCGGCGAGCGCGGCGGCGGCGTGGTCGACCGCTGCGGCAGGGTCGGGACCGGCGAGACCGGATGGGCCGGGCTGCGGATGCGCGACGCCGGGCTGGGACGCGCCCGGTTCCGGCGACACGGGCCCCGAGCCTCGGGGCACGATCGGCGGCTGGAGGTGCGCGTCGCTCACCTGCCCAACGTATCGGCGCAGCCCGCATACCCTGGCGTGATGCTCGGTGAACAGTCGCTGAACGCGCTCGCGGCCTGGTACCGCCACAGCGCGCGCGACCTCCCGTGGCGGCGGCCGGAGTTCGACGCGTGGGGCACGCTCGTGAGCGAGATCATGCTGCAGCAGACGCAGGCGAGCCGCGTGGCGGTCGAGATCGACCGGTGGCTCGAGCGCTGGCCGACGCCGGCGGACCTCGCCGACGCGCCCACGCACGAGGTGCTGCGCCAGTGGGGCACGCTCGGCTACCCGCGCCGCGCGCTGCGGCTGCAGGACACCGCGCGAGCGATCGTCGAGCGCCACGGCGGCGAGGTGCCGCGGGACGTGGATGCGCTGCTCGCGCTGCCCGGCGTCGGGGACTACACGGCGCGCGCCGTCGCGGTGTTCCACTTCGGCGACCGCCACCCGGTCGTCGACACGAACGTGCGGCGCGTCGTCGCCCGCGCGGTGCACGGGCAGGGCGAGGCGGGGCCGGCGAAGCGGCGCGACCTCGCCGACGTCGAGGCCCTGCTGCCCGCCTCCCCCGCCGACGCATCCCTCGTCTCGATCGCGCTCATGGAGCTCGGCGCGCTCGTGTGCACGGCACGGGCGCCGCGGTGCGAGGCGTGCCCCATCGCTGCGTCGTGCGCGTGGCGCGCCGCGGGCTACCCGCCCTTCGAGGGCGAGCGCGCGCCGCGGCAGTCGGCCTTCGCCGGCAGCGACCGGCAGGCGCGCGGCACGGTGCTGCGGGCGCTGCGCGGCGTCGACGTGCCGATCGCCGAAGCGGAGCTCGCGCGGCTGTGGGCGGATGCCGCGCAGCTCGAGCGCGCGGTCGCGTCGCTCGCCGCCGACGGCCTCGTCGTGCGCGCCGACGGTGCCGTGCGCCTCCCCGACTGAGCGCGCCGGCCCGCTCCCGGCCGCTCCCGCCCGCACCCGCCCGCACCCACCCGCCTCCGCTTCCGCTCCCCCGGGTCCGCCCGTCCCGCGCTCGCTCGCACGACGCAAGCCCGCGCCGCCCATCCAGCGCGGCAGGGCGATGCGCCGCCCCGGTCGCCGCTGGAACGCCGCGGGCGGCTTGCGTTGTGCGGCAGGGGCGGGAGGAGCAGCGGGCTCGGCGGGAGCGGGCGTTAGGTTGGGCGCATGCCGGCACGACATCAGCGCCTGACGGAGACGAACGACGAGCTCGATGCCGCGCTCGCGGCGATCCGGCAGGAGCTGGGGCTCGTGGCCGAGTTCCCGCCGGAGGCACGGGCGGAGGCAGAGGCGGTGGCCGCCGAGCCGCGACTGCCCGATGTCGATCTCACGAGCATCGCGTTCGTCACGATCGACCCCGAGGGCTCGACCGACCTCGACCAGGCCCTGCACCTCGAGCGCGACGGCGACGGCTTCCGCTGCCGCTACGCCATCGCCGACGTACCCGCCTTCGTCGCCCCGGGCGGCGCCATCGACGCGGAGGCGCGGCGCCGGGGGCAGACGATGTACGCGCCGGACGGGCGCGTGCCGCTGCATCCCCCGATCCTGAGCGAGGACGCCGCGAGCCTGCTGCCAGAGCGCGAGCGCGGCGCCTACGTGTGGACGATGCGGCTGGATGCGCGCGGCGCGGTGGTCGAGACCGCGCTCGAGCGGGCGCGGGTGCGCTCGCGCGAGCAGCTCACCTACGCCGAGGCGCAGCGGCGCATCGAGGCCGGCGACGCGATGCTCGGGCTGCTGCGAGCGGTGGGCGAGCTGCGCATCGCGCTCGAGCAGGCGCGCGACGGCGCGAGCCTCGACATGCCGGAGGAGCAGATCGCACGCGACGGCGACCGGTTCGTGATCGAGCGCCGGGAGCTGCTCCCGGTCGAGCGCTGGAACGCGCAGCTCTCGCTCATGACGGGGATGGAGGCGGCGAACCTCATGCTGCGCGTCAAGCGCGGGATCCTGCGCACGATGCCGCGGCCGCCGAGGGGCGACGTCGAGCGCTTCCGCGTCGAGGTGCGCGCGATCGGCGAGGAGTGGGCCGAGGGCGAGCACTACGGCGCGTTCCTGCGGCGCCTCGATCGCTCGAAGCCGACGACGCTCGCGATCCTGCAGGCGGCGCGGCGGCTCTTCCGCGGCGCCGGCTACACCGTGCTGCACGACGGCTCCGAGGCGGGCGAGCTCGAGCAGGCCGCGATCGGCGCGCCGTACGCGCACGCCACCGCGCCGCTGCGACGGCTCGTCGACCGCTACGTGCTCGCGCACTGCGAGGCGATCGCGAACGGGCGCGAGGTGCCGGGGTGGGCGGCGGAGGGGCTCGTCGGGCTGCCGGAGATCATGGCGGAGTCGAGCCGCGTCGCGGGCGCCCTCGAGCGCGCGACGATCGACGTCGTCGAGATCGCGCTGCTGCAGGACCGCGTCGGCGACGAGTTCGAGGCCGTCGTCGTCGAGGCGCGCGAAGGAGGCGCGACGATCCAGCTCCTCGACCCGCCCACCGAGGCCGCGTGCGACACCGCCGCGCAGCCGGGCGCGCGCATCCGCGTGCGGCTCACCGAGGCGGACCTCGCGACCCGTCGGCTGCGCTTCGCCGATGCGTGAGCCCCAGGTGCGCTGGGCGCGCGAGGAGGACGCCGCCGGCGTCGCGCTCGTGCACGTCGAGGCGTGGCGCGCCGCCTACCGCGGCCTCATCGACCAGGCCGTGCTCGACGCGCTGCGCGTCGACGAGCGC
>JAPSIA010000229.1 GCA_031179215.1 Agrococcus sp. | reverse complement strand
CGCCGGCGATCGCGCCTCCGAGCTGCTCGACGAGGTGCGTCGCGGCCCGGAGCGTGCCGCCCGTCGCGAGCACGTCGTCGACGAGCAGCACGCGGCGGCCGGTCAGGTCGCCCGCGGCCTCGATCGTGGCGGTGCCGTACTCGAGGGCGTAGTCGACGGTCGCGCTCGGTCGCGGCGTCTTGCCGGCCTTGCGGATGGGCATGATGCCGGTGCCGGCCGCGGTCGCGACGGCGCCGGCGAGCACGAAGCCGCGCGCCTCGATGCCCGCGACGAGGTCGAAGCCGCCCTCGAACGGCGCCGCGAGCGCGCTCGTGATCGTGCGCAGCGCATCCGCGTCGGCGAGCATGGGCCCGATGTCGCGGAAGAGCACGCCGGGCAGCGGGAAGTCGGGCGTGAGCGCGATGAGCGACTCGGCGCGGGCGAGCTCGGCGGGAGTGGGGATCGGCACCCGCCCACTGTAGAGCGCACCGACGGCGGCCGCGGGGCACGGCTCGGGCCCGTCGCTCGACGCGCGACGGGCCCGAGCCGCTGGCTCAGACGGCCGTGTAGCCGCCGTCGGCGATGATGTAGCTGCCGGTGACGAACGAGGCGTCGTCGGAGAGCAGGAAGGCGACGACCGCGGCGATCTCCTCCGGGCTGCCGAGGCGCCCGAGGGCCTGCTTCGCGGCCATGGCATCGCGCGCATCCTGATCGAGGTTGTCCTCGAGCAGCGGCGTGAGGATGTAGCCGGGGCCGACCGCGTTGATGCGCAGGCCCTCGGGACCGTACTCGACGGCGGCGTTCTTCGTGAGGCCCACGACCGCGTGCTTCGTCGCGGTGTAGGCGCTGTTGTTCGGCGCGGCGACCATGCCGTGGATCGAGGCGATGTTGACGATCGCCGACTCCTTCGGCGCCTCGAGCATGGCCGCGATCTGCTCGCGCATGCCGTACATCACGCCGTTGAGGTTGACCGCGACGACCGCGTCCCACTCCTCGACCGGCACCTCGGCCGTGCGGTGCGGCGCACCGCCGATGCCCGCGTTGTTCACGGCGTAGTGGAGGGCGCCGTACGTGCTCCGCGCGTGGTCGACCACCCGCTTCGCGTCCTCGGGCTTCGCCGCGTTCGCCTCGATGGGCGACGCCGTGCCGCCCTCGGCGGCGATCTCGTCGACCACGCGCTGCGCGGCAGCGAGCTTGATGTCGGTCACGACCACCTTCGCGCCCTCGGACGCGAGGCGCTTCGCGATCGCCTCGCCGATCCCCGATCCGCCGCCCGTGACCAGCGCGACCTTGCCCTCGAACCGTGCCATCGTCCACACTCCTTCGCTCTCGATGCTCCGTGCACTCGGGACAACGCCTCGCTCGCGCGGCTGTTCCCGCGGCGCGGCGGAGGCTACGGCCGGCGCGCGCGGCGCCTACCAGGGCAGCGCGTCGGGGATGGGCTCGCCGCCGCGCACGTGCTGGTCGCAGAAGGCGAGCACGGTCTCGTTCCACGCGAGCGCGTTCGAGGGGCGCAGCACCCAGTGGTGCTCGTCGGTCAGCTGCAGCAGGCGGTGCGGCATCGTCT
>JAPSIA010000099.1 GCA_031179215.1 Agrococcus sp. | reverse complement strand
ATCACCGACGACGCCGAGCTCGAGCGAGCGCTCGCCGGGCTCGAGCGCGCCGAGGCGCGCGGCTGGCACGGCACGGCGGTGCCGCTCGAGCGCTTCGACGCGCTCGCGGCCACTGCCCCCGCCTCGAAGGGACCCGAGGTGCGACCGCGCGACGAGCCGTTCCTGCTGCTGTTCACCTCCGGCACGACCGAGGCGCCGAAGGGCTTCCTGCGCTCGCGCGGCAGCTGGGACATCAACGTCGGCGTGAGCCGTCGCTTCCTGTTCGCGAGCGAGGGCGTGCAGACGATCGCGCCCGGCCCCGTCTCCTACAGCCTCACGCTCTACGCGCTCGTCGAGGTGCTCGCGACGGGAGGATCGCTCCACCTGCAGTCGCGCTTCGACGCGGGCGCCGCGGTGCGCGCGATCGAGCGGCACCGGATCGAGCGCTTCGTGGGCGTGCCCTCGATGCTGCTCGCGCTCGCCGCCGCCGCCCGCGACAGCCGCGCGCTCGATGCGCTCCGCTGGGTCGTCACGGGCGGCGCGAACCAGAGCGAGCACATCCGCCGGGCCTTCCTCGCGGCGGCGCCGCGCGCCCGCCTGCGCAGCTACTACGGCGCGAGCGAGATCGGCTTCATCGGCTACAGCGACGAGGGCGACGGCACGCGCCTGACGCCCTTCGACGGCGTCGAGGCGGTCGTGCGCGGCGACGACGGTGCGCCGCTGCGCGAGGGCGAGATCGGCACGCTGCACATCCGGCTCGCCTCGGCGGTCGAGCGCTACCTCTCGGCGACGAGCAGCGAGGCGATCACGGCGCCCGACGGCTTCGCGAGCGTCGGGGACCTCGCCGCGCTCGTCGACGGCGACATCGTGCTCGCCGGGCGCGCGGGCGACATCGCCGTCACGGGCGGGCACAAGGTCTCGCTGCCGCAGGTCGAGCGCGCGCTCGCGAGCGTGCCCGGGTGCGAGCAGTGCTGCGCCATCGCCATCCCCGATGCCGCGCTCGGCGCGATCGTCGCCGTCGTCGTGGAGGGCGAGCGCGTGCCGCCGAAGGCCGTGATGCAGCTGGCGCTGCGGCAGGCGCTCCCCCTGCAGTTCGTGCCTCGCCGCTACTACCGAGCCGACGCGCTGCCGCGCACCGCGGGCGGCAAGATCCGCCGGGTCAGCGTGGCGGAGCTCGTCGCGGCGGGCGGGGCGGAGCGGCTGTGAGCGGCGCTCGCGCCCTCGTCACGGGCCTCGGCGCCGTGACGCCGAACGGCCTCGACCTCGCCTCGACGTGGGACGCCGTCGTGCGCGGCCGCAGCGGCATCCGCGCGCTCGAGGGCGTCGACGTCGCCGACCTCTCCGTGAAGGTCGGCGGCGAGGTGCGCGGCTTCGACGCCCTCGCGCACGTGCCGCGATCGGATGCGCGCCGGCTCGATCGGCACGCGCTCTACGCGATCGCGGCCGCCGCCGAGGCGATGGCGGGCTTCGAGAGCGCCGACCCGTGGCGCTTCGCCGTCACGGCCGCGACGGGCTCCGGTGCGGTCTCGCTCACGCACGACGCCGTGCGCGCGCTCGACGCGCACGGTCCGCGTCGCGTGCCGCCGGGCGTCGTGGTCTACGGCGGCGCCGACGCTGCCGCGGCGTACCTCAGCGAGCGGCACGGCGCGCGCGGCGCGACCGTCGGCACCTCGGCGACGTGCGCGAGCGGCACGGTCGCCCTCGGCGACGCGCTGCGCACGATCCGGCACGGGTATGCCGATGCCGTGCTCGTCGTGGGCGCCGACGACTGCCTCAACCGCGTGAACCTCGGCGTCAACGCGACCCTCGGCGCGCTCGCGGCAGGCTTCGAGGACGAGCCGTGGCGCGCATCCCGCCCCTTCGACCGCGCGCGCAGCGGCTTCGTGATGTCGGCGGGCGCCGCCGCGGTGCTCGTCGAGTCGGAGGAGCACGCGCGCCGCCGCGGTGCCGAGGTGCTCGGCGAGCTCGCGGGCTACGGCGTGACGTCGGATGCCTTCCACGCGACGGCGCCGCGGCCCGACGGCAGCGGCGCGGCCGCCGCCATGCGCGCGGCGCTCGAGGACGCGCGCCTCTCCCCCGCGGCCGTCGACCACGTCAACGCCCACGGCACGGGGACCGAGCGCAACGACGCGATGGAGGCGCAGGCGCTCGCCGAGGTCTTCCGCGATGCGCTCGCGGCGCTGCCGGTGACCTCCACGAAGTCGACGACGGGCCACCTGCTGGGCGCCGCCGGCACGCTCGAGGCCGCGCTCTCGCTGCTCGCGATGCGCGATGGCGCGATCCCGCCGACGATCAACCTCGACGACCCGGCGTTCCCCGAGCTCGACGTCGTCGCGAGCGACGCGCGCGAGGCGCGGCAGCGCGTCGTGCTCTCGAGCTCGTTCGGCTTCGGCGGCCACAACGCGGCGATCGTGCTGCGCGCCGGCTGAGTCGCTCAGGAGGCCGGCGGCACCCCGAGCGACTCGAGCCGCTCGCGCACGTGCTCGCTCGAGAGCGCCCGCGCGAGCGCGGCGATCTCGGGCGCGTCGGCGTTGTCGGAGCGCGCGACGAGCGACACCTCGAACGCGGGGTCCTGCTCGAGCGCGAGCCCGTCCTCCTCGGGCGAGAGCCCGATCTGGCGCGCGAACGACGGGAGGTTGAACACCGCATCCGCCTCGTCGTACGCCGTGTTGAGCTGCAGCAGGTCGACCTGGGTGATCGCGAGCTCGCGCGGGTTCTCGACGACGTCGCTCACGCGCGCCTCGAAGCGCGGCACGTCGGGGTCGAGGGTCAGCAGGCCCTCGTCGGCGAGCAGCTGGAGCGCGCGGCCGGCGTTCGAGGCGTCGTTCGGGATCACGACGCTGCCGCCCTGCGGCAGCGCGTCGAGGCTCGGGAGCGACTTCGAGTAGAACGCGACGACCGTGGCGTAGACGGGCTGCACGACGACGAGGTCGGCGCCGTTGGCCTCGTTGAACTCCTCCATGAAGCCCTCGAACTGCACGAGGTTGGCGTCGATCTCGCCGTGCTGCAGCAGCACGTTGGGCTGCACGTAGTCGGTGACGGGCACGAGCTCGACCTCGTAGCCCTCCTCGATCGCCTCGCCCGCGGCCTCGACGGCGTCGGTCATCGGGGTGACGGTCGCCGCGACCCGGATCGTGACGGTGCCGTCTCCCTCGCCCGCGGGCGAGGCGCACGCGCCGAGGGCGAGGGCGAGGGTGGCCGCGGCGATGCCGAGGAGGGTGGGCCTGGTGCGCATGGGGTGCCTTTCGTGTGGGCGTCGGTGGCGGCGGGTCGTCGCTCAGCGCTTGTCGAGCAGCGCGGAGATCCGCTCGCCCGCGGTCTGCAGCAGCAGCACGCAGACGATCACGATCGCGATCGTCGAGTACATGAGGGCGTGGTCGTACTCCTGGTAGCCGAAGCGCAGCGCGAAGTCGCCGAGGCCCCCGCCGCCGACGATGCCGAGCACCGTCGAGTACGAGATGAGGCTGATCGCTGCCGACGTCAGCGCGTAGACGAGCCCGGAGCGGCCCTCGACGAGCAGGAAGTGGACGACGGTCTGCCGCACGTCGGCGCCCATCGCGCGCGCGGCGTCGAGGACGCCGGAGGGCACCTCGAGCAGGATCTGCTCGACGAGCCGCGCGTAGATCGCGACGCCGACGAAGCACAGCGGGAAGGTCGCGGCGCCGGTGCCGAACGTGGTGCCGTAGAGGATGCGCGTCAGCGGGATGAGGAAGACGACGAGCAGCAGGAACGGGAACGAGCGCACGACCGTGACGTAGAGGTTCGCGACCGTCCAGATCGCGCGGTGCTCGCGCACGCCGCCGGGCCGGGTGAGGAAGATGGCGACGCCGAGCGGCAGGCCGAGCACGACGGCGGCGGCGAGCGAGAACCCGAGCATGAAGCCGGTCTCGGCGAGCGCGACGCCGATCGCGTCGACGTTCGCGGCGAGCGAGGCGAGCACGTCGCTCATGCCCCGAGCACCCGGTGCACGTGGTCGACGTAGCTGTCGGGTCGCGCGGCGGCAGCGGAGCGGGCGACGGGGAAGGCGCTGCGGAGCGCACCGCGCTCGAGCACGGCGGCGCGGTCGGCGATCGCGGCGACGGAGTCGAGCTCGTGCGTGACGAGCACGACGGCGGTGCCGAAGTCGCGGCGCGTGCTCGCGAGCAGCGCGAGCACGTCCTCGGTCGCGCGCGTGTCGAGCGCGCTCGTCGGCTCGTCGGCGAGCAGGAGTCCCGGGCGCGTCACGAGCGCCCGCGCGATCGCGACGCGCTGGCGCTGCCCGCCGGAGAGCTGCGCCGGGTAGCTCTCGGCACGGTCGGCGAGCCCGACGTAGTCGAGCAGCTCGGCGACGAGCGCCGGATCCTTCGTGCGCTGCAGCACGAGCGGCAGCGCGACGTTCTGCCGCGCCGTGCGGTTCGCGAGCAGGTTGAAGCTCTGGAACACCATCCCGATGCGTCGCCGCAGCGCACGGATCTCCCGGCCGCGCAGCCGCTGCGGGTCGGCGCCGTGGATGCGCACGCGGCCCACGCTCGGGTGCTCGGCGGCGTCGAGCAGCCGCAGGAGCGTCGACTTGCCCGCACCCGACTCGCCGACGACGCCGAGGATCTCGCCGCGCGCGACCTCGAGGGTCACGTCGCTGAGCGCCGCGACCGAGCCGTAGCGCACCGACACGCGCTCGAGCGCAGCGACGGGGCCGTTCTCGAGCACTGCAGCCCCTCTCCCACCGGCCGACGGTTTCTGTTCTCGGTACAACAATAGCGCGCCCCCGTTCGATCCCGGACTCCAGCAGTCGCGCCCACGGCGAACGCGGCCGCCGGTACGGTCGAGGCATGCGACCGTCCGGACCCTCCGCCGCTGCGCGCCGCGTCGCGGCGGCGCTCGCGCTCGACGCCGTGCTCGTCGTGGCGTTCGCCGCCGCCGGGCGCGCGAGCCACCGGGAGGGCGTGCTCGGCGAGGCCGGCGCGGGGCTCTGGGCGACCGCCTGGCCGTTCCTGGCGGCGCTCGCGGCAGCGTGGGTCGTCAGCGCCGCGTGGCGCTCACCCCTGGCGCCGCTGCGCGCCGGCGTGCCGCTGTGGCTCGTGACGGTCGCTGGCGGGATGCTGCTGCGCGCGCTGAGCGGGCAGGGCACGGCGCTGCCGTTCGTCGTCGTCGCGACGCTGACACTCCTGCTGCTGCTCGTCGGCTGGCGCGCGATCGCGCGCTGGATCGGCTCGCGGCGCGCTCGGGCGCGGTGACCCCGCGACTACAGGAGCGGCTGGGAGCCGAGCACGCCGAGCAGCGCGAGCTTCTCGGCGCTCTCGCTCCCCGGCGCCGCCGTGTACACGAGCAGCGAGTGCGATTCGCTCGGCTCGATGAGCACCTGGCAGCTCAGCTCGATCGGTCCCACCTCCGGGTGCACGAAGCGCTTGCGCTCGTTCGGCCGGACGCCGACCTCGTGCTGCGCCCAGATGCGCCGGAACTCGGCGCTCTCGGCGCTCAGCAGCTCGACGAGCTCGCTCGCGCGCGAGCCCGGGCCGCGCAGGGCAGCGACCTCGCGCAGGCCTGACGCGAACATGCGGGCGAGGTGCTCGTGCTCTGCGGGGTCGTAGCGCGCCCGCGTCGCGGCATCGGTGAACCAGCGGTAGCCGATGCTGCGAGCCGGTCCCGCGAAGCGCGTGAGGTCCCCCGTCAGGGCGACCCCGAGCGGCGTCTGCCGGAGGGTCTCGCCCAGCTCGGTCACGATCTCCGCCGGCGTGTCGTCGAGGCGGTCGAGGATGCGCAGCAGGCCAGGGCTGATGTGATCGCCGCCGACGCCTCGCGCCGGCGGCTGGTGACCGGCGAGCAGGAGGAGGTGGTCGCGCTCGGCGAGCGTCAGGTGCAGGCCCTGCGCGATCGCCGCGAGCATCTGCACGGAGGGCTGCGGACCGCGCTCCTGCTCGATCCTCGAGTAGTAGTCGGTCGACATGTGCGCGAGCATCGCGACCTCCTCGCGGCGCAGCCCCCTGGTCCGTCGTCGCGGTCCGCGGGCGAGCCCGACGTCCTCGGGCTGCAGCGACTCCCTGCGCGTGCGCAGGAACGCGGCCAGCGCACGGCGATCGGTCTCCACGGGCATCCCTCCCCGATCAGTTGTAGCGGGCCGAGCGCTCGACAGCCACGGATCGGCGATCCGCGGTTGCGCCGTGCCTGCCCCGCGGCCGCGCGAACCCCCAGCCTGGAGCGACGACCGAACGAGGAGCACCACCATGACCACGAGAACCATCGACATCGCCGTGCCGGACCTGACCGGCAAGCGCATCGTCGTGACGGGCGGCAGCGACGGCATCGGCCTCGGCATCGCGACGCGGCTGGCATCCGCGGGCGGCGAGGTCGTGCTGCCCGTCCGCAACCGGCGCAAGGGCGAAGCGGCGATCGAGCGCATCCGCGCAGCCGCGCCCGGCGCGAGCGTGTCCTTGCGCGAGCTCGACCTCGCCTCGCTCGCCTCCGTCGAGGCGCTCGGCGACCGCCTGCTCGCGGAGGGGCTGCCCATCCACGTGCTCGTGAACAACGCGGGGGTGATGACGCCGCCGGAGCGCCAGTCGACCGCAGACGGGTTCGAGCTGCAGCTCGGCACGAACCACCTGGGGCACGTCGCGCTCGTCGCGCGCCTGCTGCCCCTCCTGCGCGACGGGCGCGCGCGCATCACCTCGCAGCTGAGCATCGCGGCCCGGCGAGGCAGCATCCGCTGGCACGACCTGCAGTGGGAGCGCGCGTACGACGGCATGGCCGCCTACCGGCAGTCGAAGATCGCGATGGGGCTGTTCGCCCTCGAGCTCGAGCGACGCAGTCGAGCGGGCGGCTGGGGCATCTCCAGCACGCTCTCCCACCCCGGCATCGCGCCGACGAGCCTGCTCTCCGCCAGGCCCGAGCTCGGCAGGGCCACCGACACGCGAGGCGTGCGGATCATCCGGGCCCTCTCGGCCCGCGGGCTGCTCGCCGGCACGCCGCGCACTGCCGGTCTGCCCGCCCTGCGGGCCGCCACGGCCGAGCGGGCCACGCCGGACGTGCTGCATGCCCCGGGCGGGCCCGGGCACCTGGGCGGCGCCCCGCGCGAGCACCGGCTCTACGCTCCCTTGCGGGATGCCGAGGCGGCTCGCCGGATCTGGGAGGTCTCCGAGCGGCTGACGGGTGCCGCCTTGCCGACGAGCTGACGCCCAGCGCCGCGCTCGGACAGCCCCTCGCGTCAATCGGGCGCGAGCCGATCCGCCAGCACGCTCAGCGCCTCGCCGCCCGCGAGATCTCCCGGGAGGAGCGGCACCTGGACGATCGGGATGCTGCCGACCGCGCTGCGCAGGCTCGTGAGGTGCTGCTCCTCCTGCGCGCGCCGCGCGGCGAGCAGCG
>JAPSIA010000026.1 GCA_031179215.1 Agrococcus sp. | reverse complement strand
CGTCGACCTTGTCGAGGATGTGCATGGCAGTGTCGCTCTCTGCAGCCGCCACAGGCCGACCGCGTCAGATGGATAGCAGTTCGTGGATGCGGTGCCGCGCGTTTGCTCCCCTGTGGCAGAGGCCGCCTCGATGGGCGGCGCCGCGACCGGCACCAACGACCCATCTTGCCACACGCGGGGCGCGCCCGGCAACGCAGCGCGCGCCGCGCGGCGGCGCTCGTCAGCGCTGCGACTCGTCGTCGATGCTGATGATGCGGCCCGACTGCGGGCCGTCGATCGGCGAGAACGAGGCGTCGGCCGTGCGCGCGCGCTGCTCGATGAGCGGCGACTGCAGGTCGTGCACGACCCGCTCGACGCGCTTGCGGGTCTCGCGGCCGAGCTCGAGCACCTGCAGCCAGAACAACGCGATGCCGCCGAGGATCGTCACGAGCACGCCGATCGCGGTGAAGGACTGCGACGCCGTGAGCCAGCCGTCGCCGAACCACGCCGTGAGGGCGCTGCCGGAGCGGCCGCCGGCGGAGTCGACGACCGTGATGCCGAGCAGCGCGATCACCGCGAGCCACGGGCCCACGAGCCGCACGTCGCGCCACGTCACCGCGCGCGGGCCGCGCACCTCCTTCCGCGCGATCGTGATGCCGACGACGGCGCCGATGAGGATCGCGAGCCCCGGGCCGAGGAAGGCCTGCAGGAGGAGGGCATCCCCGAGCGGCGCGCCGGCGAGGGCGCGTCCGAACATGATCCACGCGGGCAGGACGATGATCGCGGCGACCATGGCCCAGAAGGCTGCCCGGAGGATCGGCGGGCGGTCGGCGCTCGACCGCGAGGAGCCCGGCCGCGGGTGCCTCGGATCCCGCGCGCCCGGCGCTGCCGGGCCGCTGCTCGTCGTCATGCCTCGAGGCTAGCGACCGAGCCTCGGCACCGCCGGGATGTTCGCTGAGGGCTAGCGGTCGTTGTCGCCGGGCAGCAGGTCGGGGCGCACGCGCCGGGTGCGCTCGAGCGCCTGCTCGAGCCGCCATGCCGCGATCGCGGCGTGGTTCCCGCTGCGCAGCACCTCCGGCACCTCGAGCCCGCGCCACACCTGCGGCTTCGTGTACGACGGGTGCTCGAGGAGCCCGGACTCGTGGCTCTCCTCGACGAGGCTCTCGGGGTTGCCGACGACGCCGGGCACGAGCCTGCCGATCGCCTCGATCATCGCCATCGCGGCGACCTCGCCGCCGTTGAGCACGTAGTCGCCCAGGCTCACCTCGAGCACGCGCGCCCGCGTCGCCGCGTAGTCGGCGACGCGCGCGTCGATGCCCTCGTAGCGGCCGCACGCGAAGACGATGCGCCGCTCGGTCGCGAGCTCGCGCGCGAGGGCCTGGGTGAAGGGCACGCCCGCGGGCGTCGGGAAGATCACGAGCGCGTCCGCCGGCTCGCCCTCGCCCAGGAGCGCGTCGAGCGCCTCCCCCCAGGGCTCGGGCTTCATGACCATGCCCGCGCCGCCGCCGTAGGGCGTGTCGTCGACCGTGCGGTGTCGGTCGTGCGTCCACGCGCGCAGGTCGTGGACGCCCAGCTCCAGCAGCTGCTCGCGCCGCGCCTTGCCGAGGAGCGACACGTCGAGCACGCCGAAGAACTCGGGGAAGATCGTGACGATGTCGATGCGCACGGCTACGGCCGTCCGGCGCCGGATGCGTCGGGCTCGGCGCCCGCAGCGTCGGGCTCGGCGCCCGCAGCGTCGGGCTCGGCGCCCGCGGCGTCGGGCCCGGCGCCCGTCGTGTCGCGCGCGGCGTCCGACGCGTCGGCCTCGGGCGTCGCGGCGGGCTCGGCGTCGGAGGCGTCGGCCTCGACCGCGTCATCCCCGTCGTCGCGAGCGGCGACCTCGGCGGTCGCGCCCTCGTCCTCGAGCTCCTCGAACAGTCCCGCAGGGGGCGTCACGACGATCCGGCCGGCGCGCAGGTCGACCTCGGGCACGATCGCCTTGACGAACGGCACCATCACCTCGTCGCCGCCGACGTCGACGATGAGCATGTCCTGCGCCGGCAGCGGGTCGACGCGCACGACGCGGCCGATGCGCGAGCCGTCGCGCCAGACCTCGAGCCCGGCCAGCTGGTGCACGTACCACGCGTCGGGCTCGCTCGGCAGCTCGGTCGGGTCCTGCTCGACCCAGAGCACCGCCTTGACGAGCGACTCGGCCTCGGTGCGGTCGGTGATGCCGGCGAAGAAGGCGACGGGGGTGCCGTTGTAGACGCGCAGCTCGAGGAGCTCGATCGACTTGCCGTGCCACTTCGACGACGTGGGCACCTGCAGCGCGAACCGCGCCCCCGGGACGAAGCGTCGACCGGGGTCGTCGGTGAAGAGCTCGACCTTGATCGCGCCCTTGAGGCCGTGGGCCCTCGTGAGCCGTCCGACGCGCAGCTGCGTGCGCGCGGGCACGGCGGGCCTAGCGATCGGTGTCCACCACGTCCACGCGGACGCGGCGTCCCCCGGGGAGCGCACCGATGACCGTGCGCAGGGCGCCGGCGGTGCGACCGCCGCGCCCGATGACGCGGCCGAGGTCCTCGGGGTGCACGCGCACCTCGAGGACCTCGCCGCGCTGGGTGTCGCGCGAGCCCACGCGCACCTCGTCCGGGCGATCGACGATCCCCTTCACGAGGTGCTCGAGCGCATCGCGCAGCATGCTCAGTCCTGCTTCTCGGCGTCGTCGGCCTCGGCCGACTCCGGCGCGGCGGCGGGAGCCTCGGCGGGCTTGGCGGCCTTGGGCTTCAGGACGGGCTTCTTGGCCTCGTCGGCGACGAACGCCGTCTTGCCCTCGGGGGCCTGCACGCGGCTCTCGGTCGGGCCCTCGCCCGTGAAGCGACCCCAGTCGCCCGTGAGCTTGAGGAGCGCCTCGACCTGCTCGGTCGGCTGCGCGCCGACGCCGAGCCAGTACTGCGCGCGCTCGCTGTCGATGTCGATGAGCGAGGGGTTCTCGGTCGGGTGGTACTTGCCGATCTCCTCGATCACGCGGCCGTCGCGCTTGGTGCGCGAATCGGCCACGACGACGCGGTAGTAGGGCGCACGGATCTTGCCGAAGCGCTTCAGACGGATCTTGACTGCCACAGTTCTCCTGCTTTGTGTATTCGTGTTGCACCGCGGCCTGCGCGCGTGGGGTTGCGCGACCCGCAAAGCTCGGTGAGCGTCGCGCGCCGGATAGAGGGTCGGACGCGAGCTCGACCCCCCATTCTGGCACACCTCGAGCACCCTCTGCACGCCTCAAGGTGGTCGGTCCTACGCTCGGACCATGGATTTCGCGTCGTCCCCCCGCTCCTCCCTCGGCGTCGAATGGGAGCTCGCGCTCGTCGACCCCGGCAGCGGGGAGATCGTGCCGCGCGCCAAGGAGCTCCTCGAGGCGATCGACGACCCGCGGTTCGACAAGGAGTTCCTCACCGGCATGATCGAGCTCATCTCGGGCGTGCACCGCTCGACGGATGCGGCGATCGACGAGCTCAAGGGGATGCGCGACACGGCATGCGAGGCCGCCGATCGGCTCGGCGTCGCACTCGTGGGCACCGGCACCCACCCGACGAGCCGCTGGCGCGAGCAGGCGCAGGGCGACGACCCGCGCTACGAGCGCGTCGTGCAGAAGGCGGGCGACTGGGGCAGGCGGCTCGTCATCTTCGGCGTGCACAACCACGTCGGCGTCGAGGACCGCCACAAGGTCGTGCCGCTCATGCGCACGATGCTCGACCGGCTGCCGCTCATCCTCGCCCTCTCGGCCTCGAGCCCGTTCTGGCAGGGCATCGACACGGGCTTCGCCTCGCACCGCACGATGCTGTTCCAGCAGCTGCCGACCGGTGGCCTGCCCCCGATGCTCGTCGACTGGGGCGAGTACGAGCGCACGCTGCGCGACATGCTCACGGCCGGCGTCATCGACGACATGGGCGAGCTGCGCTGGGACGTGCGGCCGTCGCCGTCGCTCGGCACCGTCGAGGCGAGGATCGCCGACGGCGCGCCCTCCATCGACGACCTCGCGGCCGTCACCGCGCTCGTGCACTGCCTCATGGAGGAGGGCTCGCGGGCGCTCGACGAGGGCGGCCCGCAGCGCCACCTGCCCTCGTGGCTCGTGCGCGAGAACAAGTGGCGCGCGGCGCGCGACGGCCTCGAGGCGACGGTGATCGTGGACGAGGAGGGCACGCTGCAGCCCGTGCGCGACGCCCTCGCCGAGACGATCGAGCGGCTCGCGCCGATCGCCGCCGACCTCGGCGCGACGCGCTCGATCGCGGCGGCAGAGCGCGTGCTCGAGCGCGGCGGCTCCGCGGCGCAGCAGCGGGCAGCCTTCGCGCGCGGCGGCCACGACGCCGTGCTCGCCGAGCTCCTCGAGGCCATGCGGGCCTAGGCGGGCGCGCGCTCGTGCCTCGGTCGCCCCCGGGGCAGGACCGTCAGGCGTTCTTCGCGTCGCGCCAGTCGAGGAAGGCCTGCACGCGATCGAGCGCGTAGCCGTCGGGGGTGTCGTCGCCCGAGAGCGGGATGGTGAACAGTCGCGTGCCCGCGGCGTGGAGCGCGTCCAGGCGCTCGAAGCTCACGCCGCCGACCCCGGATCGCACGCTCGCGCCGTTGGAGATCTCGATCTCGGCGATGTCGCGGCCGCGCTCGTCGCAGTGCCGGCGCAGCACGTCGAGCTTGTGGGGCAGCTCGTCGGGATCGACGAAGGAGTGCCAGATGTCGGCGTGCTCGGCGACCATCGGCAGCGTGCGCTGCTCGCCCTTGCCGCCGATGAGGATCGGCATCGGACCGGCGGGCGGGGGGTTGAGCCGCTCCCAGCGGGCGCGGATGCGCGGCAGGGCCGCCGAGAGGGATCGCAGCCGCGAGCCGGGCGTGCCGAACTCGTAGCCGTACTCCTCGAAGTCGCGCTCGAACCAGCCGCCGCCGACGCCGAACACGAATCGACCGCCGGAGATGTGGTCGATCGTGCGCGTGACGTCCGCGAGGAGATCCGGGTTGCGGTAGGCGTTGCAGAACACGAGCGCGCCGAGCTGCACGCGCTCGGTCGCGACGGCCCACGCCGCCAGCTGCGCCGTCGCCTCGAAGTGGACCCCCTCCGGGTCACCGGAGAGCGGGAAGAAGTGGTCCCAGCCGAAGACGGCGTCAGCGCCCATCTCCTCGACCCGCCGCGCGGCGTCGATCGTGGCCTGCATCGTGGTGTGCTGCGGCGCGAGCTGCACGCCGATCCTGGTGGGTCGCTCGATCATGGCTCGAGCCTACGGCGGCCGCGCGCCGAGTCGGCCTACGCTTGCCCTGTGAACGAGCTCTCCCCCATCGCCGACCGCGTGCAGGCACCCGAGTCGCTCCCCGAGATCACCGCCGGCGGCCTCGACTGGCGTCCCGCGACCATCGAGGACGCGGCGCGGCTGACCGCGCTCAACAACACCATCGCCGAAGCCGACGGCGCGCCCTTCCGCGAGACCGAGGAGGAGACGCGCGAGCAGCTCGGCGCCGAGTGGCGCGACCTCGAGCACGACTCGCTGCTCGGCTTCGACGAAGAGGGCGAGCTGCGCGCGAGCGCGCTCGTCGCCACCTTCCCGGGCGACACGACGACCGTGCGCGCGTTCGCGTTCGGCGGCGTGCACCCCGAGCGCCGCGGCGAGGGCATCGGGCGCGAGGTCTTCGCGTGGCAGCTCGCTCGCGCGAGGCAGGTGCTCGCGGCCTCCGGCAAGGAGCTGCCCGCGCGCATCGGCGCGTACGCCGAGGACGACGACCCCGAGTCGAAGCACCGCTTGTTCCTGCACGCGGGGCTCGAGCCCCGCCGCTACTTCTCGAACCTCGCCCGGCCGCTCACGGGCGACGGCCCCGCCATCCCGGAGGTCGAGCTCACCGGCACCCTGCGGCTCGTCCCCTTCTCCCTCGAGCTCGACGACGCCGTGCGGCTCGCCCACAACGACGCGTTCCGCGACCACTGGGGCAGCGAGCCGCAGACGCCGGAGCAGTGGACGAACGGGCGCAGCGAGCTCGCGCCCGAGTGGTCGTTCCTCGTCGTCGACGACGCGCCCGACGTCGACGCGCTGCTCGCGGACCCGCGCACGGATGCCTCCACCCGCGCCTCGCTGCAGGCCGGCGAGCCGCTCGTGGTCGCGTACGCGCTGAGCAGCCGCTACGAGGCCGACTTCGAGGTGCGCGGCTACAGCTTCGGCTACACCGACGTGCTCGGCACCCGTCGGGCGTACCGCGGCAGGAAGGCGGCGCTCGCCGCACTCGCCGCGAGCATGCGCGCCTTCGCGGACGCCGGCATGGAGGCCGCCGTGCTCGACGTCGACACCGAGAACCCCTCGGGCGCGCACGGCCTCTACGCGAGCCTCGGCTACGTCAAGGAGCACGGCTCGCGCATGTACTCGCTCGAGCTCTGACGCCGCGATGCCGCTCGAGCAGGCAGGCGCTCTGGCATCCGCCGGCGCCGCCACGCGTCAGCCGGCTCGCCCGAGCACGGCTCGAGCTCAGTAGGCGGCGTCGAGCGCGTCGCCGACAGGCGTCGAGCCGCCGTTGCACCGGATCGTGACGCCGCGCAGGGCGGGCCGCGCGACGACCTCGGCGATGAGCCGGGCGACCGTCGCGCGCGGGATCTCGCCGGAGGCGATCGATCCCTCCGGCTCGTCGATCTCGATGCCGCCCTCCTCGTCGAGCGTGAGCGCGGAAGGAGCGAGGATGACCCAGTCGGCGCCCGACGCCCGGATCGCCTCGTCGACGAGCGACTTCGCCTCGGCGTAGGCGTGGAAGGGCTCCGAGGGGGCGATGCCGTGGTCGCGCCGCGATCCGAAGTACGAGACCATCACGAGCCGCGCGCCCGAGCGCGCGACCGCATCCACGACCCGCATCGCGGCATCGTGGTCGACCGCGCGCGTGCGCTCGGGCGAGCCGCCGCCGGCGCCCGCCGACCAGACGACGACGTCGTAGCCGGTCAGCAGCTCGTCGACCCCGGACTGCTCGAGCGACTCGAGGTCCGCGACGCGCGGCTCGGCGCCAGTCGCGGCGACGTCCTCCGCGTGGTCGGGGTTGCGCACGACGCCATGCACCGTGTGGCGCGCGTGCGCGAGCATGCGCTGCGCGTGCAGCGCGACCTTGCCGTGGGCTCCGAGGACGATGATGCGTGCCATGCGCCCACGGTACGCGGCTCGGCTGGGTGGGCGATCAGGGCATGACGACGGGCACGCGCCTGCCCTCGACGTCGAGCATCCGCACGGGCGTCTCGTAGAGCTCGGAGACGATCGCCTCGGTCATGACCTCCTCGACGGTGCCCGAGTGCTCGATCCGCCCCTGCTTGAGCGCGATGATGCGGTCGGCGTACGCGGCGGCGATCGCGAGGTCGTGGATGACGATCACGATCGTGCGGCCGAGCAGGTCGGCGGCTCGCCGCAGCTGCCGCATGATGAGCACGGCGTGCTTGAGGTCGAGGTTGTTGAGCGGCTCGTCGAGCAGCACGACCTCGGTGTCCTGCGCGAGCACCATCGCGACGAACGCACGCTGCCGCTGCCCGCCCGAGAGCTCGTCGAGGTAGCGGTGCTGCAGGTCGGCGAGCTCGAGGAAGTCGAGCGCGCGGTCGATGTGCGCGTGGTCGCCGAAGGTGAGGCGGCCCTGCGTGTGCGGGAAGCGCCCGAAGGCGACGAGGTCGCGCACCGTGATGCGCGCGTCGAGGCGGTGCTCCTGGCTGAGGATCGCGAGCCGCGTCGCGAGCTCGCGCGAGGGCGTCGTGCGCACGTCGAGGCCGTCGACGGATGCGCTGCCGGAGCTCGGCTGCATGAGTCGCCCGACGATCGACAGGAGCGTCGACTTGCCCGCGCCGTTCGGCCCGATGAGCGCCGTGACGCCGCCGGCCTCGATGCGGCCCGAGACCGGGCCGAGCACGCGGTGGCCGCCGTACTCCTTCGTGACGTCGTGGAACTCGATCATGCGAGGGCTCCGTTCGCGGGTGAGGTCACAGCGACCTCCGGTTGGTGATGAGGAGCGCGAGGAAGACGATGCCGCCGACCGCCTCGATGATGACGGTGAGCACGCCGTTCGCGTCGAAGAGGTGCTCCATGACCGTCTGCGAGAGGGCGAGCGCGAGGAGGCCGAGCCCGAAGGCCATGGGCAGCACCAGGTGGTGGCGATGGTCGCCCGCGAGCCGGTACGCGAGGGTCGCGACGAGGAAGCCGAAGAAGGTCATGGGCCCCATGAGCGCGGTCGCGAAGGCGACGAGCACCGCGACGAGCAGCAGCACGATCGTGAGCTCCCTGCGGTGGTCGACGCCGAGGCACGTGGCCTGGTCGCGGCCGAGCAGCAGCACGTCGAGGCGGCGCAGGCGCCGCCAGACGACGACCCCGACGGCGGCGCACACGGCGAGCGAGAGCGGCAGGTACTCCCCCGGCACCGACGAGATGCGGCCGAAGAGCTCGATCGAGAGGATGTCGTGCTCGGTCGGCGAGAGCATGCGCTGCAGGAACGACGAGACGCTGTCGAACGCGAGCCCGAGCACGACCCCCACGAGCAGCAGCATCATGACGCTGCCGCGGCGACCGCCGAGCAGCCAGCCGTACAGCAGCGTCGCCGCGGCGACCATGAGCGCCGTCTGCAGCAGCAGCTTGGGGATCGACTCGCTCGTCGCGATCGCGGTCGCGCCGAAGACGACGACCGTGAGCGTCTGCATGAGCGTGTACATCGAGTCGAAGCCGATGATCGAGGGCGTCAGGATGCGATTGGCCGTCGCGGTGTGGAACAGCACGGTGCCGACGCCGTGCGCGAAGGCGGCGACGACCATCGCGCCGAGCACGGTCGCTCGGCGCGAGATCGCGTAGTCCACGGGGCCCTGGATGCCGACCGTGAGGAAGAGGATGCACGCGAGGGCGGCGGCGATCCACACGACCGCGAGGCGCACGGCGGGCCGCGGTCGCGCGTCGGTCTGCCTCGAGGGCCAGCGCACCCCCCTCGTCGTGACGCGCTCAGGCTGCACGGCGGCCCCGCAGCGCGATGACGAGGAAGACGACGCTGCCGATGACGCCGAGGATGACCGAGACGGGCACCTCCATGGGGGCGATGACGGCGCGGGCGAGGATGTCGCACAGCAGCAGGATCGAGGCGCCGGTCAGCGCGACCCACGGCAGCGAGCGCTTGAGGTCGTCGCCCATGACCATCGAGACGAGGTTGGGCACGATGAGGCCCAGGAACGGCAGGAAGCCGACGACGACGCTCGTCACGCCCGTGCAGAGCGCCACGGCGCTCGTGCCCAGGAGCATCGCGACGCGGTAGTCGAGGCCGGCGTTCGTGGCGACGTCGCGGCCGAGGCCCGCGAGCGTGAGCCGGTCGGCGAGCACGTAGATCGCGATCGCGACGATCGCCGCGACCCACAGCGGCTCGTAGAAGCCGCGCACGACGCCGCTGAAGCCGGCCGAGCGCCACGTGCCCATCGACTGCAGCAGGTCGAACTCGATCGCGATGAAGGTCGACACGGCTCCCACGACCGCGCCGAGCATGATGCCCACGAGCGGCACCATGAGCCGGTCGCGGCTGCGGATGCGCTGGATGATCGCCAGGAACGCGAGCGTGCCGACGAGCGCGAACGCGGTCGCGAGCACGAGCCGCACGAGGAACGGCGCGCTCGGCCACGCGAGCAGCGCCAGCAGCATCCCCAGGCCCGCCCACTGCGTCGTGCCGGCGGTCGTGGGCTCGACGAAGCGGTTCTGCGTGAGCAGCTGCATGACGACGCCCGAGATGCTCATGGCGACGGCGGAGAAGACGATCGCGAGCGTGCGCGGCACGCGCGAGACGAGGAACTGCCGCAGCTGCTCCGGGTCGGCGGCGAGGCCAGCGAGGTCGATGTCGAAGCCGCCCACGAAGAGCGAGACCACGACGAGCGCCGCGGTGGCGGCGCCGAGGAGCGCGAGCGCCCCGCGACGGGGCCCTCGCGCTCCTGCGGCATGCTGCCGCGCGGCGGTGGCGAGCGTCACGACTGGTCGAACGCCTCCGCGAGCTGCTCGAAGGTGCGCGTGTAGGACTGCGCGCCCTCGAGGCGGTAGAAGTCGGGCTCGAGCACGATGATCTGCCCCTCGGTGCGGAAGGTCGTGTTGGCGAGCGCCTCGTTGCCCTCGATGACGGCGAGCGCAGGCTGCGCGTCGGTCACGCCCGTGCCGGCGTCGCGGTCGAGGATGATCGCCCAGTCGGGGTTCGCCTGCGCGATGGTCTCGGCCGCGAGGCCCGAGTCGCCGTGGATGTCGCCCTCCTCGCCCGCGAAGGCGTCGGTGAGCGGCATCCCCTCGATGATGCGGCCGATGCGGTCGGCGCCGTTGTCGAGCTGGCCGCCGCTGACGACGCCCAGGAAGACCGTGCCCTCGGGCGCGGCCTCCGCGGCAGCCGCGGCGGCGGCGTCGAGCTGGTCGACGATCGCCTGCGCCTCCTCCTCGGCGTCGAAGATCTGACCGAGGGCCGTCGTCTGCTGCTCGAGCGAGGCGAGCCACCCGCCCTCGAACTCCTCGCTCGCGGCGATGTCGATCGTCGGCGCGATGCCCTCGAGCTCCGCCTGCGCCTCCTGGAAGCGGTAGCCGCCGATGATGAGGTCGGGCTCCGCTGCCGCGAGCGCCTCGAAGTCTGGCTCGCGGTGCGTGCCGATGTCGGCCACGCCGTCGTGCCACGCCTCGAAGCCGCGCTGGGGGATGAGCGCGAGCGGCGCGGCGACGGGCGTGATGCCGAGATCGCGCACCGTCTCCATCGCGGTGTTGTCGAGCACGGCGACGCGCTCGGGCAGCACCGGCACCTCGACCTCGCCGAGGTTCGAGGCGATCGTCACGGTCTCGCCGTCGGCCGCGGGCTCGGCGGCGGTCGAGGCGGCGCAGCCGGTCAGCAGCGCGAGCGCGGAGACCGCGGCGGCGGTCCTCAGGGCACGGGACATGGAGGTTCTCCGTTCGGCGAAGTGGGGGTCGCGCTCGACTCGCGGCGCAGTAAGGCAAGCCTAACCTCACAACGCGGCGGTCGCCAATCCGAGATCAGATCTCGCGCCTCCGCTCGGCAGCAGCGATCGCGTCAGGCGCTCAGCGGTTGCCGAGCATGCGCTGGAGCGACTCCTGCTCCGCGCTCGAGAGCTCGCCGAACGCGCCCTCGGCCTTGGGCTTGCCGAAGGCGCTGCCCTGCGGCGCCGCCGAGGGCGCCGGCTCGGTCGCGCGCTTCGCGGGGTTTCCGGACCGACGCTGCTGCTTGGCCGGCTTCTGCGCGGGCTTCTTGCCCCCGCGCATGCCGGGCATCGGCCCCATGCCGGGCATCTGCGGCACGCCGCCCCTCGAGACGGTCTTCATCATCTTCGCCGCTTGCTCGAAGCGCGCCATGAGCTGGTTGACCTCGGTGACCGTCACGCCCGCGCCGCGCGCGATGCGCAAGCGGCGGGAGCCGTTGAGGATCTTCGACTGGCGGCGCTCCTGGGGCGTCATCGACTGGATGATCGCCTCGGTGCGCACGAGCTCGCGCTCGTCGAACGAGTCGATCGCCTCGCGCATGCCCCGCGCGCCGGGCAGCATGCCGAGCATCTGCTTGAAGTTGCCGGCCTTCCGCAGCTGCTGCATCTGCCCGAGGAAGTCCTCGAGGGTGAAGCCGTCGGTGGCGATCGCCTCGGCGAGGCGGTGCGCCTCGTCCTCGTCGAACGCCTTCTGCGCCTGCTCGATGAGGGTGAGGATGTCGCCGAGGTCGAGGATCCGGCTCGCCATGCGGTCGGGGTGGAACGGCTCGAAGTCGTCGAGCGTCTCCCCCGTCGACGCGAACAGGATCGGCTTGCCGGTCATGCCGCGGATCGAGAGCGCTGCGCCGCCCCGCGCGTCGCCGTCGAGCTTCGTGAGCACGACGCCGGTGAAGTCGACGCCCTCCTGGAACGCCTTCGCGGTCGCGACGGCATCCTGGCCGATCATCGCGTCGATGACGAACAGCACCTCGTCGGGCTCGACGGCCTTCCGGATGTTCGCCGCTTGCCGCATCATGTCGGCGTCGACGCCGAGGCGACCCGCGGTGTCGACGATGACGACGTCGTGCAGCTTGCGCTTGGCCTCGGCGACGCCGTCGCGGGCGACCCGGACGGGATCGCCGACCCCGTTGCCCGGCTCGGGCGCGAAGACGGGCACGCCCGCCTGGCCGCCGACGACCTGCAGCTGCGTGACGGCGTTGGGGCGCTGGAGGTCGCTCGCGACGAGCAGCGGCGTGTGGCCCTGGCCGCGCAGGTGCTTCGCGAGCTTGCCCGCGAGCGTGGTCTTGCCCGCGCCCTGGAGGCCGGCGAGCATGATGACGGTCGGCGGCTGCTTCGCGAGCTGCAGCTGGCGGCTCTCGCCGCCCAGGATCGCGACGAGCTCGTCGTTGACGATCTTGACGACCTGCTGCGCGGGGTTGAGGGCCTCGGAGACCTCCGCGCCGAGGGCGCGCTCGCGCACGGCGGCCGTGAACGACTTCACCACCTCGAGCGCGACGTCGGCGTCGAGCAGGGCGCGACGGATCTCCCGCACCGTGCCGTCGACGTCCGACGCGGAGAGCTTGCCCTTCGTGCGGAGCTTGGCGAGGGTCTCGGTGAGGCGGGTGGAGAGGGAACCGAACGCAGCCATGGTGGCCCCGAGTCTACCGCCGACCGGAGCGCGCGGCGGCGGCGTCGACTGGCATGCTGGTGGGCAGAACCACGTCAGGGGGTCACGCATGCGCCTTCGAGGCATGCCACCGGCGCACGCCAGATCGCTGTGGCGCAGCGTGCGCTCCTACGGATTCACGATCACGGCGCTCGCTCGCCACGCGGCGCGGGTGCACGGCGACCGGCTCGGGCTCGTGGTCGACGACTGGAGCGCGAGCTTCCGCGAGCTCTGGCGCGCGGCGGAGGGCGTCGCCGCCGTGCTCTACCTGGGCCCGCTCGAGCGGCGGCCGCGGCCCGTGGTCCTCGCGTGCGCCGGGCCCGCGATGCAGCTCGCGCTCGTCGCGGTGGCGCGGCTCGGCCTCGACGTCATGCCGATCAGCCCGCGCGTGCTCGACGACTACCGGCGCGCGGTGCCGCGGGAGGCGCTGCTCATCCACGACGGCCCGGCTCCCGAGTGGCACCGCGGGCCGACGCTGTCGGCCGAGCGCATCATGGAGTGGTCCGAGACCGACGGCTCCGGCCTCGCCCGCACCCGCCATCGCGCCCGCATCGTGCTCCCGTCGAAGACGGCCGCCGGCACGATCACGACCCATGTGCAGGGCGCGATGGGCGTGCAGGGGCTGCGCCAGCTCGCGGGCCTCCACGACCGGATCGGCATCCTCGGCACCGACGTCGTGCTCGCGTGCGCGCCGCCGCACCGCGGTCAGGGCCTGCAGCTGATGGGCATGGCGCTGCTCTCGGGCGCGACGCTCGTGAGCGCCGCCCACACGCCTGCGGCCGACCGCATCCGCATCATCCGCGAGCGCTTCGTCTCGGTGCTCTCGGCATCGCCGCGACAGCTCACGGGCATCCTCGACGAGCTCGCGCGCTCGGGCGAGGATCCGCCGCGCCTGCGGCGCATCATGGTCGCCGGCGAGGACATCGACCCGGATCTCGTGCGGCGCCTGCACGCCACGTGGGGCCCGATCGTGCTCACCGCCTACGGCACCGTGGAGACCGGCACCGTCGCGGTCGCGACGCCCGAGCTGCTCTCGGCGCACCCGGGCACCGCGGGCCAGCGGCTGCCTGGCAGCGAGTTCGGCATCGTTGGCCACGCGGGCAAGGGGGATGCCGCCGGCGTGCTGTGGGTGCGCGGCGCCCACGCGACGGTCATCACCGAGGATCGCGCGCGCATCGACGACGGCAGGCTCACGATCGTCGGCTCGCTCACGCGCCCCGAGACGGCGGACTGAGCCGGCGGCGCCCGTGCGCGCCGCCCTCTGGGAGCGCTCCAGCACGATCCGGCGGCCTGGCCTGCCCGATGCGGGCCATTCGGTGCACCCCGCACCGCTGCCCCTGCACGGATCGGCGGCCTCCGCGCCCCGCTGACCGCCGTTCGGTGCAGCTGCGGCCCGGTTCGTCGGACGCTGCCCTAGCCCACCAGCTGCTCGACGCGAAGGTCCGGTGGACCTTCGCGCTGGCGCGGCAGCTCGCGCTGCTCCTAGCCGACCAGCTGCTCGACGAAGACGTGCGGCGTGAACCCCGTGAGGTCGTCGATCCCCTCGCCCTGCCCGATGAGCTTGATCGGGATGCCCGTGCGCTCCTGCACCGCGAGGATGAAGCCGCCCTTCGCGCTCCCGTCGAGCTTCGTCACCACGAGCCCCGTGATGCCGGCGTGCTCGATGAAGGCCTGCGCCTGCGAGACGCCGTTCTGGCCCGTCGTCGCGTCGAGCACGAGCAGCACCTCGGCGATCGGCGACTGCTTCTCGATGACGCGCTTGATCTTGCCGAGCTCATCCATGAGCCCGCCCTTGGTGTGGAGGCGGCCGGCGGTGTCGACGATGCACATCGTGTGCCCGTGCGCCTTGGCGGCCTCGACCGTCTGGAAGGCGACGGATGCGGGATCCTGCCCCTCGCGCTCGGGGCGCACGATCGCGCTCCCCGCGCGCTGCGCCCACGTCGCGAGCTGCTCGACGGCCGCGGCCCGGAAGGTATCGGCGGCACCGACGACGACCGACTGGCCGTTGAGGACGAGGAAGCGCGCGAGCTTGCCGATCGTCGTCGTCTTGCCGACGCCGTTGACGCCGACGACGAGGATGACGGCGGGCCGCTCCTTGAGCGAGAGCGTCGGGTCGTACTCGGCGAAGCGCTCCTCGAGCCGCTCGCGCAGCATGCGCTTGAGGTCCTTCGGATCGTCGACCGCGAGCCGCTCGACGTCGGCGCGGAGCGCCTCGATGAGCTGCTCGGTGATGTCGGGGCCGAAGTCGGCGGTGATGAGCGCCGTCTCGAGGTCGTCCCAGGTCTCCTCGGTGATCGTCTCGCGCTGGAACATGCCCCGCAGGGCGCCGGAGAGAGACCACTTCGCTGCCATGGCTCCATGCTAGGCGGCGCAGCCGCTAGACTCGGCTCCTGGCGAAGGGGAGTATCCCGTCACGCCGCGATCGTCATCACGGAGCTCCCTGAGCGCCCGGTCGCGGGGCGCACATCGCGCGGGAGAGACGTTCGCGCCGGTTCCCCGACCCCGAGAGGCCATGCCCTTGACTCCGTACCAGATCTTCGAGATCGCGTCGCTCGCCATCCTCGTCACGATCCTCGTCCTCGACCTCCTCCTCGTCGTGAAGCGGCCGCACGTGCCCTCGATGAAGGAGGCCACGGCGTGGGTGGTCTTCTACGTCTCGCTCGCGCTGATCTTCGCGGGCGTGCTGTTCGTGATGGGCGACGCGGAGCACGCGGGCGAGTTCGTCACGGGCTGGCTGCTCGAGTACTCGCTGTCGATCGACAACCTCTTCGTCTTCATCATCATCCTGAGCCGCTTCGCGGTGCCGAAGGAGATGCAGCAGCGGGTGCTCATGATCGGCATCATGATCGCGATCGTGCTGCGCGGCATCTTCATCGTCGTCGGCGTGCAGATCATCGAGTCGTTCTCGTGGGTCTTCTACATCTTCGGCGCCTACCTCGTCTACGTCGCGTGGAAGCAGGCCTTCGGCGGCGAGGACGAGGCGGGCGAGAAGGACAACTTCGTCGTGCGCATGCTCAAGAAGCGCGTCAACGTCACCGACACCTGGAACGGCGGCAAGGCCACGGTCCGGCTCGACGGCGTCAAGTACTTCACGCCGTTCCTCATGGTGATCCTCGCGCTCGGCACCACCGACCTCCTGTTCGCGATCGACTCGATCCCGGCGATCTTCTCGGTCACGACGGATCCGTTCCTCGTCTTCGCGTGCAACATCTTCGCCCTCATGGGCCTGCGCCAGCTCTACTTCCTGCTCGGCGGCCTCCTCGACCGGCTCGTCTACCTGCACTACGGCATCGCCGCGATCTTGGGCTTCATCGGCATCAAGCTCGTCCTGCACGCGATGGAGGCGAACGAGCTGCCGTTCATCAACGGCGGCCAGCCGATCGAGTGGGTGCCCCACATCGAGACGTGGCACTCGCTCGTCGTCATCCTCGTGTCGATGGTCGTCGCGACCGTCGCCTCGCTCATCCGCATCCGCATCGTCGGCAAGCGCACGGGCGACACGTCGCTGCACATCGGCCCCTCGGAGGCCGAGCTCGGCGCCGACGGCCACTACCACATCGTCGACGCGATGGGCACGACCTTCTACCGCCCGCTGCGGGTCGAGCACAACGCGACCGGCACCCTCACCGTGGTCGACGCGCACGGCAAGCAGGCGCCCGTCGCCGACTTCTCCGAGGACGTCGTTCGCGAGGCGGCGCGCGAGGACATGGACCCGCAGGACCTCGAGGAGCTGCGCCGCCGCATCCGCGACGGTCGCGAGTTCGACGAGCGCGACGACCGCCAGGTCTGAGCACGTGACCGGGGCGCCCGGCATCCTCGCGTGGCTCGCGCTGCGCGCGGTGCCGGGCGTCGAGGTCGTCGCCGCCGACGGCTACCGGCGCTCGCTCCCTGGCCCGCGCATCGCCGCGGTGTCGGTGCGCGGCGAGACCGCCACGACCGACGACGCCGACCTCGCGCGGCTGTTCGACCTCGGCTGCGACGGCATCGGCGGGCCGGATGCGCGGCGCGCGGCCGACGAGCGGCTCGCGTGGGCGGCGGCGCGGCACGGCGTGCCCGCGCTCGACGCGGCGATCGGCGCGAGCCCCGCCCTCCCCCAGCCCGGCTGCGTCGACGCGGGCGAGATGCTCGTGCGCGCGATCGTCGGCCAGCAGATCACCGTCGCGGCCGCGACGCTCCAGCTCGGCCTGCTCGCGACGCTCGGCGACGCGCTGCCGGCGTCGCTCGCGCAGGACGGCGTCCACCGCGCCTTCCCGACCATGGCGCAGGTCGCCGCCGGCGCCGACGTGCTGCGCGGGCCGGCGGCGAAGACCGCCGCCGTGCGCCGCGCCGCCGAGGCGGTCGCGACGGGCACGATCGACCTCGCGCTCCCCACCGGCGCGGACCGCGCCGCCGCCCTCGCCGAGCTGCGCGCACGGCTGCTCGAGCTCAAGGGCATCGGCCCGTGGACCGTCGGCTACCTCTCGCTGCGCCTCGGCGACCCCGATGTGCTGCTGCTGGGCGACGTCGCGGTGCGGAAGGGCGCGCGACACCTCGGGATCGAGGATCTCCCCGCGCTCGCCGCCGACTGCGCCGGCCACCGCTCCGCGCTCATGCTGCGGTGCTGGGCTGCCGCGGCAGTGCCGGCTCCGGCTCGGGCCGGCGCGGCGGGTGCACGAGGGTGACGAGCACGACCGAGAGGATCATGAGCAGGAACCAGCTCGTGATCTTCGACGCGGACACCGGCCGCCAGCCCTCGACCTGGTCGGGGTAGAGCCACGCGCCGCCGAAGGTCGCGACGTTCTCCGCCCCCCAGATCACGAGCGCGACGAGCCCGAACGCGACGACGATCGGCATCCGCAGGTGCGCGCGCAGCACGCGGAACCGCATCACGCAACCGCCCCACAGCACGAGCACGGCCGCCACGAGCACCCATCGGAAGTCCCACACGAAGTGGTGGGTGAAGAAGTTCGCGTAGATGCCGGCCGCGACGAGGATCGTCGCCCACAGCGGCGGGTAGCGCGTGAAGCGGAGGTCGAACATGCGCATCGTGCGCACCATGTAGGAGCCGACCGCCGCGTACATGAAGCCCGAGAACAGCGGCACGCCGCCGATGCGCAGCAGCCCCTCGGCCTCGTACGCCCACGAGCCGACGTCGGTCTTGAACAGCTCCATGACCGTGCCCGCGACGTGGAAGAGCACGACGACCCACAGCTCCCGCAGCGTCTCGAGCCGGAGCGCGAGCATCGCCGCCTGGATCGCGACCGCCGCGATCGTGAGCGCGTCGTTGCGCGCGAGCGCCGCATCGTCGGGCCACCACGCGCGCGCCGCGAGGATGCACACGAGCAGGAGCCCGCCGAAGATGGCCGCCCAGCCCTGCTTGAGCGCGAACACGCCGAGCTCGACGACGCCGCGGCGCCAGCGCGAGCGGCCCTCGAAGAGCCCCCGCGCGTGCAGGAAGCGGTGCGCGGCGCGGTCGATGGCCTCCTCGACCGCCGTGAACTCGCGGCTCCCGGATCCCCTCATGCGCGGGTCGTGACCGTCACGGTGAACTTGGGGTTGCGGCTCGCCTGGCGCGTCGGCCCCACGCGCTCGAGGAGCGCCCGGTAGCCGAGGTGGCTGTTCCACACGCACCACAGCTCGCCGCCCGGAACGAGCGAGCGGCCCGCATCGGCGATGAGGCGCTCTGCGATGCCCGTGTGCACGGCGGCCCCGACGTGGAACGGCGGGTTGAGCAGGATGAGCTCGGCGGAGGCGTCCGGCACGCCCTCGAGGCCGTCGGCCTGCCGCGCGTCGACGCGGTCGGCGACGCCGTTGGCCGCGGCGGTCGCGCGCGTCGAGGCGATCGCGGCGGCGGAGGCGTCGGTCGCGAGCACGCGCAACGACGGCCGCGCGAGCGCGAGCGCGACGCCCAGGACGCCCGTGCCGCACGCGAGGTCGATCGCGTGCGACGCATCCGGCATCGCGCCGACGTGCTCGAGGAGCGACTGCGCGCCGATGTCGATGGAGGTGCCGGCGAAGGCCGCCCCGTGCGCGACGACCGTGAGCGGACCGGCGGCGAGGCGGTGGGTGCGGCTGCGGGGCCAGCTGCTGCCCGGCCGGAGCGGCCCCTCGGCGTGGAGCACGCGCGACTTGCGCCAGCCGAGGCTCGCGTGCACGTGCCGGAACGAGCGGCCCAGCAGCGCGTTCATGCTCGTCGACATGTGCTTGACGCGGCCGCCTGCGACGACGCGCACCGACTCGTCGGCGTGCGTCGCGATGAGCTCGGCGATCTCGTCGAGCGCGTCGAGCGAGCGCGGCAGCTGCAGCAGCACGAGCCTCGCGCCCTCGACGAGCGAGGCGTCGAGCGCGTGGTGCGCGAAGCCCGACAGGCCGAGCTCCGCGGCGTTGGCGTCGAGGGCGCGCTCGCCGACCACGGAGTCCTGGTGCACCCGCACGCGCTCGGCGCCCGCGTGCAGCGCGCCGAGCGTGAGCGCGCCGTGCCGGTCGCCGATGACGACGACGTCGCCGAGCGCGCGGCGCAGGCTCACGGCCTCGTCGAGGATGAGCGCGTCGGAGGCGTCGTGCGCCTGCAGCGTCGCATCCTCGACGTCGGGCCGACGCCGCAGCCGCTCGAAGAGGGCATCGCGATCGGTCACGCCGTCGATCCTCGCACCCCGCGAGGCTGGCGCGCGTCAGCCGTCGGGAGTACCTTCGCGCGCGTGACCGCACAGCACCCTGCGATCGCCGGCTCGCCCGCCGGCCTCGCCGCCCTCGCCGGAGCGCTCTCCGGCCGCCTCACGCTCCCGACCGACGCCGGCTATGACGTCGAGCGCTCCCCCTGGAACCTCGCGATCGACCAGCGGCCCGCAGCGGTCGCGCACCCCGCCGGCGTCGACGACGTGCGCGCGATCCTCGCGGCCGCTCGCGACACCGGCACGACCGTCGCCGTGCAGCCGAGCGGCCACGGCGCCTCGAGCGCGCTCGAGGGCGCCATCCTCCTGCGCACGAGCGCCTTCGACCGGCTCGAGGTCGACGCGGATGCGCGCGTGGCGGTCATCGGCGCCGGCGTGCCGTGGGGTGCCGTCCTCGGCGCGCTCGAGGGCACGGGGCTCGCGGTCCCCTCCGGCACGAGCCGGGTCGTGACCGCCGCGGGCTACGCGCTCGGCGGCGGCCACTCGTGGCTCAGCCGCTCGGCGGGGCTCGGCGCGCACTCCCTGCGCGCCGCGTGGATCGTGCGGCCCGACGGCACCCACGAGCGCGTCGACGACGCATCCGACCCCGACACCATGTGGGCGCTGCGCGGCGCGGGCGGCACCGTCGGCGTCGTGACCGAGCTCGAGCTCGACCTGCTCGACGCGCCGGGGCTCGTGGGCGGATCGCTCACCTTCGCCGCGGGCGACGGGCCGGCGGTGCTGCGCGCGCTGCGCGACGAGGCCGATGCTGCGCCGCGCGGCCTCAACGTGTTCGTCAACGCGATGCGCATGCCCGACGCGCCGATGCTCCCGGCGACCGTGCGCGGCCGCAGCTTCGTGAGCGTCGCCGTGCTCGCGCTCTCGGAGGTTGATCTCGGGGCGCTCGACGCCGTGCGTCGCGCGGCGACGCCGCAGGAGGAACGGCTGGGCCCGACCACGCAGGCCGCGCTCGCGGCTGCATCGATGGAGCCCACCGATCCCGCGCCGAGCCGCGGCACGTCGATCGCCGCTGCGCGGCTCGACGACGCCACGATCGAGGCGTTGTTCGCGTTCCACGCCGAGCCAGCGCAGGAGCCGCTCGTCGGCATCAACCTGCGCTTGCTCGGCGGCGCGCTCGACGCACCGCAGCGCCCCGCGTTCGCGACCCTCGAGGGCGCCCAGTGGCTCGCGATGGGCCTCGCTCCCCTGCCGCCCGGCGCGCCGCCGGAGCCCGGCGCCGCGAGCCTCGCCGGCCTCGAGGCGGTGCTGCGGCCGGTCGCCTCGGAGCGCATGGTGCCCACGTTCCTCGGCGAGCGCGACACGCTCGAGCGCTGCGGCTCCCCCGAGGCCCTCGCGCGGCTGCGCGCGATCCGCGACGCGGCCGATCCGCTCGGCGTGCTGCACGAGGGGCGGCTGCCTCGCTGACGCACGAGCGGCTCGGAAGGTTGGGATGCGCTTCGCGTGCCCGCGACCTAGGTTGAGGCCATGAGAAGCCTCGCCGTCGGCGGCATCGCCGCCGCCATCGCCCTCCTCGTCGCGGGCTGCGCGTCGCCCGGAGGGGCCGCGCCCTCCGCCCCCGGGGCGCCCACGACGCTCACCGACCTCCCGACCCCGAGCACCGACGCCCCCGCGCTCGGCATCGCCACCGTGCTCGAGGACGGCGACGGCGACGTGCTCTGCCTCGGGGCCGTCGCGGAGTCGGCACCACCGCAGTGCGACGGGCCCGAGCTCCTCGGCTGGGACTGGGAGGCGTTCGAGCACCAGGAGACCGGCGGTGTGCGCTGGGTGCAGGGGGTCGCGATCGAGGGCACCTATGACGCCGGCGCGCACGCCTTCACGCAGACCGGCGAGCCGATGAGTGCCGCGGCGATCACGCTCCCGGCCGTCGAGGTGCCCGCGGGCGAGCTCGACGAGGCCAGGATCGCTGCCGTGCAGGCGGAGCTCATGGCGCTCGAGCGCGAGGACGTGCTCGGCGCGAGCGGTCAGGAGGGGATCGTCGTGCTCGACGTCGTCTACGACGACGGCTCGATGCAGGCGGCGCTCGACGAGCACTACGGCGAGGGCGTGGTGTTCGTGGTCTCCGCGCTCCGCGCGCAGTAGCGGAGCACGCCCACCCCGTCGTCGTGGCGCGTCCCGCGTCACGCATGGAGGCGATCTCGCGCAGGGCCGCGAGCATCGCCTCCCTGCCTGCACCGCGGCCCGGATCGCCTCCGCCTGTGCGCCGCGGCCGAAGGTCAGGCGCCGATCGGCTCGCGATCGCGCACGGTGCGCTGCCCGACGACCGCCGACACGCCGTCCTGCCGCATCGAGACCCCGTAGAGCGCATCCGCGATCTCCATCGTGCGCTTCTGGTGCGTGATGATGATGAGCTGGCTCGACTCGCGCAGCTGCTCGAACACCGTGAGCAGGCGCCCGAGGTTGGCGTCGTCGAGCGCCGCCTCCACCTCGTCCATGATGTAGAACGGGCTCGGGCGGGCCTTGAAGATCGCGACCATGAGCGCGACCGCGGCGAGCGAGCGCTCACCGCCCGAGAGCAGCGAGATGCGGTCGATCTTCTTGCCGGCGGGTCGCACGGTCACCTCGACACCCGTCTCGAGCAGGTTGTCGGGGTCGGTGAGCGCGAGCGCGCCCGAGCCGCCCGGGAAGAGGATCGGGAAGACCTCGGCGAAGGCCGCCTTCGTGTCCTCGAACGCGGCGGCGAAGATCGCCTCCATCGTGCCGTCGAGGTCGGCGATGATCTGCTCGAGGTCCTTGCGGGTCTTCGCGAGGTCGGCGAGCTGCTCGGTGAGGAACGTGTGCCGCTGCTCGAGCGCCTCGAACTCCTCGAGCGCGAGCGGGTTGACGCGCCCGAGGCGGGCGAGCTTGCGCTCCGCCTCCTGCAGGCGAGCCTGCTCTGCCTTGCGGTCCCAGCCCTCTTCGGGCGCGTACTCGGCGACGAGCACGGCCTCCTCGAGGCCCAGCTCGCTGCCGGCGCGCTCGAGCAGGTTGGAAAGATGCAGCCGCTGCTCGTACGCCTCCATCTCGGCGACGTGCACGTGCTCCGTGAGCTCCTGCAGCCGCTCGCGCAGGCCTCCCTCGTCGCGGCGCAGCCGAGCGAGCTCCTCGTTGCGGTCGCGGCGCGCCGCCTCCCGCTCGGCGAGCACGGCGCGCGCCTCCTGCACCGACGCCTCGGCGACCGCGAGCACGGGCGGGATGGCGGCGAGCACCCGCGAGGCCTGCTGCCGCTGCCGCTCGCGCAGCACCGCGCGTCGCGCCGCCTCCTCGGCGCGGGCGCGCTGCGCCTCGACGTCGCGCTCGAGCGCATCGGCGCGGGCGAGCTCGGCCCGCACGCGCTCCCTCGCCGTCTCGAGCTCGACCCGCAGATCGGTCTCGGCGCCGCGGGCCTCCTCGAGCTCCGCGAGCAGCGCGTCGCGCGCAGACGCGTCGAGGATGGGTCGCGGCTTCGCCTCGAAGCGCTCGAGCGCCTGCTGCGCGGCCCCGACGCCGCGGCGCGCTTCCTCGATGCCCCGCTGCGCCTCGGCGAGCGCCGCCTCGGCCCGATCGTGCTCACCCGTCGCCGACTCGAGCCTCGCGCGAGCGCGGCTGCGCTGCTCGCCGCGCGCGGCCGACGCCGCGTCGTGCGCGCGCAGCGCCTCGAGCGCCGCCGACGCGTCGCGCTTCGCGCGCTGGTGCGACTGCCGGGCGTCCTCGAGCGCCCCGGCCTCGCGCTCGATCGCGGTCGAGAGCTCCTCGAGCCGCTCCGTCGCCGCATCGCGCTCGGCGATGAGCTCGAGCCGCGACTGCGCGTCGTCGGAGCCGCCGCGCATGAGGTAGTCGCTCACGAAGTCGCCGCGCCTCGTGACGATCGTGATGGGCCCGCCGGGGTCGAGGCTCGAGAGCGCCGCCCGCACCTCGCGTGCCGCCTCGAGCGAGTCGACGATGAAGGTGCGCTCGAGCACGCCCAGCACGCCGCCGGGCGCCTCGACGACGCTCGGCGCGTGCACGGCACCGTCGACCGTCGGGAGCGTCTCGAGCCTCGGCGGCGCATCGCCCACGACCGCCTCGATGCGGCCGAGGCGCTCGCGGTGCGCGTGCTCGATCGCCGCCGCCGCGGCGTCGCGCGAGTCGGCGAGCACCGCCTCCGCGAGCGTGCCGAGCGCTGCGGCGATCGCCGCCTCGAAGCCCTTCGCGACCTTCACGCGCTCGGCGACGAGCCCGCCGATGCCCTCGAGCCCCGCGTCGATGATGCCGGCGGATGCGTTGGCCTTCGAGAGCGCGAGGGTGAGGGCCGAGGTGCGCGCGGCGAGGGCGTCGCGCTCGCGCTCGACCGCGTGCAGCGCGTCGCGCCGGTCGTCGAGCGCGGCGGAGAGCCGCGCTTGCGCCTCGTCGGCCTCGCGGTAGGCGACCGAGAGCGCCTCCGCGTCGTCGAGCTCCTGCTCGTCGCCGAGTCCGGAGACCGCCACCTCGGCCTCGGTGAGCCGCTGGCGCGCGTTCGCGAGCGCGCTCTCGCGCCGCGTGACCTCCGCTTCGCGCGCGGCGAGCGTCGACTGCGCGACATCGACCTTCGAGCGGTGGCCGGCGGCCTCGAGGTCGTGCTTGGAGACGAGCGCCGCCTGCGCGGCGATCTCCTCGTCGAGCGAGTCGAGGTTCGCCCGCGCGAGCGCGGTCGCCGAGGCCGCCCTGCCGAGCCGAGCCTCTGCATCCGCGACCCGCGCCTGGAGCGCTCGAGCCTCGTCGCGCGCGGCCTGCACCATCGCCGGCGTCACGAGCGGCGCGGCGTCGACCGCCTCCGGCGCCTCCTCGAGCAGCGCGAGCCGCTGGCCCGCGAGCGCATGCAGCGACTGCAGGCGCGAGAGCTCGCGCTCGAGCCCGTGGGCGACGGTGCGGGCGCGGTCCACGTCATCGCCCGCCATCGCGGCCTCGATGCGGCTCGCCCGCAGCTGCGCCTGCTCGAGCTGCTCCTGCAGCACGATGCGCTCCGACTTGCGCTCCGACTCCGAGCGGGCGGCCGAGTCGAGCTGCGCGCGCAGGCCGATCACCTCGTCGGCGATCAGCCGGGCGCGGGCGTCGCGCACCGTCGCCTGGATCGTCGCGGCCTCCTTGGCGATCTCGGCCTGCTGACCGAGCGGCTTGAGCTGCCGGCGGATCTCGCCCGCGAGGTCCTGCAGGCGGGTGAGGTTCGTCTGCATCGCGTCGAGCTTGCGGAGCGTCTTCTCCTTGCGACGGCGGTGCTTGAGGATGCCGGCGGCCTCCTCGATGTAGCCGCGGCGGTCGGCGGGCGTCGCCTGCAGCACGCTGTCGAGCTGGCCCTGCCCGACGATGACGTGCATCTCGCGCCCGAGGCCGGAGTCGCTCAGCAGCTCCTGCACGTCGAGCAGGCGGCAGGACTCGCCGTTGATGGCGTACTCGGAGCCGCCGTTGCGGAAGAGCGTGCGCGAGATCTGCACCTCGGCGTACTCGATGGGCAGTGCGCCGTCGCTGTTGTCGATCACGAGCTCGACGTGCGCGCGCCCGAGCGGCCCCGTCGTGGCGGTCCCGGCGAAGATGACGTCCTCCATCTTGCCGCCGCGCAGCGTCTTCGCGCCCTGCTCCCCCATGACCCACGCGAGCGCGTCGACGACGTTCGACTTGCCGGAGCCGTTGGGGCCGACGACGCACGTGACGCCCGGCTCGAACTGGAACGTCGTCGAGCGCGCGAAGGACTTGAACCCCTTGACGGTGAGGGTCTTGAGATGCATGCGGCTCCCGGTTCGTGGCTCTCCATACCGTAGCCGCGCGCTCGTCGTTGCGCGCGCGCCGCGCGCGGGCTAGCCTGCAAGGCTGCCCGCAGGCACGGTGCCTCGCGCGAGCGGCAGAGCACGCCCATGCACACCATCACGATCGACGACCTCGCGCTGCCCGAGCGCTGGGACGAGCGCTCGAGCGCGGGGGCGACCTTCCGCGCCGCAGCCGACCTCGCGAATCGCGCCGCCGACGCGCGGTACCCCGGCGGCATCTCGACGCTCGAACCGCAGGAGCGGCTCGCCGCGTGGCGGCCGACGGCGGCGGAGGACCACGTGCAGCGCGTCGTCCGCGACGGCGACCGCGTCGTCGCGATCGTGAGCGTCTGGCTGCCGATGCTCGAGTCGACCGAGCTCGCCGACCACGTCGTCACGATCGACCCCGGCGCGCCCGCCGAGGCGCACCGCGCGCTCCTCGCCGCGCTGCTCGACGAGGCCGGCCGCATCGCCGCCGACCGCGGCCGCACGACCCTCATCGGCGGATCCCGCGCGAGCGCGAGCGGCGCCATCGCGGCCTCGACGGGCTTCGGCGGCGTCGACCCCGACGACCCGGAGGCCGCCGCGCTCCTCGCGCGCGGCTACGCCGTGGAGCAGGTGTACCGCGTGAGCGTCGCCGACGTGCGCGCGCTCGGCGCGCGCTCGCTCGATGCGCGCTGGGCGGATGCGTCGGCGCGTGCCCTCGAGGCCGGCTACGACACGGTCACGTGGTCGGGCCCGACCCCCGCCGAGCACCGACACGCGATGCGCTCGCTGAACGAGCGCATGTCGACCGACGCGCCGTCCGGCGGGCTCGACCTCGAGCCCGAGACCTGGAGCGACGAGCGGCTCGCGGCGTTCGAGCGGCAGCAGGCCGACGGCGGCCGCACGATCCGCACCGCCGCGGCACGGCAGATCGCGACGGGCGAGCTCGTCGGCTTCACGACGCTCTTCGTCGGCAGCGGCGACGTCGCGCGCCAGCACGACACGCTCGTCACCCGCGAGCACCGCGGGCACGCGCTCGGCATGCTGCTCAAGCTCGCCAACCTCGTGCAGCTGCGCGAGCACCACCCGACGCACCCGCGCGTGCGCACCACGAACGCCGAGGAGAACCGCCCCATGCTCGCCGTCAACGAGGCCGTCGGCTTCTCGCCCGTCGCGTTCGAGGCCGTGTGGCAGCGGAAGGACGCGCGATGACGATCGAGATCGTCGACGTGCCGATCCCCGACCGCTGGGACGACGAGAGCGAGGGGGCGCGGCTGCTGCGCGCCCTCGTCGACGTGCGCAACGCCGTCATCGAGCACGAGTGGGGCGGCGATGCGAGCCACGCCTTCTCCTACCGCGAGGCGTGGTCGCAGTGGCGCAGCCAGCAGGCCGACACCGCGACGATCCGCACGCTCGCGCTCGTCGACGGCGTGCCCGCCGGTCGTGGCTTCGCCGAGCGCACGCTGCGCGAGGCGCAGTCGGTGGCGGGCGTCGACGTGCTCGTGCTGCCCGAGCACCGGCGCCGGGGCGTGGCTCGCGCCCTCGCCGACGACCTCATCGCCCGCATGCGCGCGCAGGGCGCGACGACGTTCCAGGCCTGGGTCGACCACCATCCCGCGCCCGGCCCGAGCCTGTCGCCGCCGACGGGCTTCGGCGCCATCCCCGCCGAATCGCCGCAGGTCGCGCTCCTGCAGCGCTACGGCTTCGAGCTCGAGCAGATCGAGCGCATGAGCGAGCTGCGCGTCGCCGCGGCTGCCGCATCGCTCGCCGCGCTCCGCGCCGACGCCGAGCGCTACGCGGCCGGCTACCGCCTCGAGACGTGGTCTGGCGCGACGCCCGCGCACCGCGCGGAGAGCCTCGCGGCGCTGCACGCGCGCATGTCGACCGACGCCCCTGCCGCCGGCCTCGAGCACGAGGAGGAGGCGTGGGACGCCG
>JAPSIA010000228.1 GCA_031179215.1 Agrococcus sp. | reverse complement strand
GAACGCCTGCACGATGCCGCCGACGTCGGTGTTCCAGCCGCGCACGCGAGGGCCCAGCAGCAGCGTGTTCACCGCGCCCGTGCGCTCGGCGCGCGCATCGACCCACGCCGAGAGCGCGCGGGCCTCCTCCTTGAGCGGCGCCGTGACCGAGAGCCCGAGCCACCGGGCGTCGAGCACGTCGACGAAGTCGGCGAGCTCACCCGCGGCGACGAGCCTGCGCTCGTACCGCCAGTCGAGCCCGAGCTCGCGCGCCGCGGCGGCCTGCAGCAGCGGCGAGAGGGAGTGCTCGATCGGCGCACCGACGACCGCGAGCCGCCGTGGGCCCGGCAGCACTCAGCCGCCCCAGCCCGGGTTGTCGCGCAGGAACTGCTGGAACTCCTGCACCGCCGCCTGGTGCTCGGCGTACGTCTCGGAGAACACGGTCTCGCCCGTCTCGGGGTTGACGGTGACGAAGTACAGCCACGGGCCCTCGGTCGGATCGAGCGCCGCCTGGATCGCGACGTCGCCCGGCGCGCCGATCGGCCCCACGGGCAGCCCCGTGTGCACGTACGTGTTGTACGCGTTCGAGGCGTCGGCGCGCTCCTCCGCCGTCGTCGTCACGACGTGCAGGTTGCCGGTGCCGTACGCGACGGTCGCGTCGGACTGCAGCGGCATGTTGATGTCGAGGCGGTTCTGGAACACGCGGGCGACCTTGCCGAAGTCGTCGGCGAAGCGCGCCTCGCGCTGCACGAGCGACGCGAACGTGATCACGCGCTGCGCATCCTCCGGCGCCACCCCGTGCTGCTCGAGCGCCTGGTGCTGCCGGGCGATCATCGCCTCGAGCACGCCCTGCGCCGTGACGCCGTCGTCGAACGTGTACGTCGCGGGGAAGAGCCATCCCTCGATCGAGAGCGCGCCCTCGGGGACGTCGAAGGCCGAGGGGTCGCCGGCGAGCTGCAGGAACTCCGACTGCGGGATCCCGAGGTCGCGCTCGAGGCGCTCGAACACCTGCGGCAGCGTGTAGCCCTCTGGCACGGTCACGCGCAGCTCGACCTTGTTGGCGGGATCGAGGATCGCGTCGAGCGCGCCCTGCGCCGACATCTGCTGCTGGACGCGGTAGGCGCCCGGGTGCAGCTGGATCGACGGGTCCTCGACGAGGATGTCCGTGAACGCCTCCGCGCTCGCGATGACGTCCTCCGCCACGAGCGTCTCGGCGACGTCGTAGCCGTTCTGCCCTGACTGGATCTGCACGACGACCTCGCCCGTGCCGGGGCCGGCGTAGTCCTCGGGGCCCTGGAAGCGCTCGGCGAGCTTCGAGACGCCCCAGCTGGCGGCGATCACGAGGCCCACCACCACGACGAGCGCGATCGACGCCCCGATGATCCGCCTGCGGAGCTTCGCCTTGCGCTCCTCGCGCGCGCGTGCGCGTCGTCCGGCCATGTCAGTCCTCTTCTCGGTGTGCGGCAGCGCCGCCGTCGCTGAGCAGCTCCCCGGGCGGCCGCCCGGCCGCGCGCTCGCTCTCGAGCGCGTGCTGCAGGATGACGACCGCGGCCGCCTGGTCGATCGTCGCGCGCTGCTGGCGCGCGGACTTGCC
>JAPSIA010000098.1 GCA_031179215.1 Agrococcus sp. | reverse complement strand
ATGAGCGAACACCCGACGCAGCACTCCGTCTACTCCGCCGCCGACATCGCCGAGGTGCTGCAGGAGCTGCGCGAGTGCGGGCCCGATCCGCTCTCCCTGCGTCGCTGGGCCGCTCGCCGCGACGTGCGCACCGCGCTCGTGCGCGCGGGCAGGACCATGTGCTCGGTGCGGCTGCCGGGCAAGACGCCGGCCGGCGGCTGGGTCGAGTTCGCGCTCGTCGAGGGCGCCTGGGCGCGCACGCTCTAGCCGCCGCAGCGCCGCGAGCCCCGCGCTCCGCGCGACTCGACCACGACCGCTCGCGTTCGAAGCCGGCGTGTCGTACCCGGGTACCACGCCGCTCCCGCGCGGTTCCGCCTCTCGGCTGACGCGCCGCAGTGCCGCCGCGCGGGACGCTGGTCGCATGATCGCAGCACAGCACCTCACGAAGCGCTACGGCGCCAAGGTCGCGGTCGATGACGTCGGCTTCGAGGTCCGCCCGGGCCTCGTCACCGGCTTCCTCGGCCCCAACGGCGCCGGCAAGTCGACCACGATGCGCATGATCGTCGGCCTCGACCGCCCCGACGCCGGATCCGTCACCGTCTCGGGCGTGCCCTACCGCGAGCTCCGCTCGCCGCTCACCGAGGTGGGGGCGCTGCTCGACGCGAAGGCGTGGCATCCCGGCCGCACCGCCGAGCGCCACCTGCTCGGCCTCGCCGCGACGCACGGCATCGGCAAGGCCCGCGTGCGCGAGGTGCTCGAGCTCACCGGCCTCGAAGCGGTCGCCCGGAAGCGCGTCGGCGGCTTCTCGCTCGGCATGGGGCAGCGCCTCGGGATCGCCGCGGCGCTGCTGGGCGACCCGCACACGCTCATCCTCGACGAGCCCGTCAACGGCCTCGACCCCGAGGGCGTCGCGTGGGTGCGCCGCCTGCTGCGATCCCTCGCGGGGGAGGGGCGCGCCGTGCTCCTCTCCTCGCACCTGATGAGCGAGATGGCGCAGGTCGCCGACCGCGTCGTCGTGCTCGGCCGCGGCCGCGTGCTCGCCGACCAGTCGATCGACGAGATGCTCTCGTCGAGCGGCACGCACCTCGTGCACGTGCGCGGCTCGGGCGTCGATCGGCTGCCGCAGCTGCTCGCCGCCGACGGCGTGACCGTGACGCAGCTCGCGCCCGACGCCGTCGAGGTCTCGGGCGTCCCGGCTCCTCGCATCGCCCAGGTCGCCGTCGCGAACGCCATCGACCTCGAGGAGCTCTCCCCGCGCAGGGCGACGCTCGAGGAGCGCTACATGGCCCTCACCAACGATGCCGTCGAGTACCGAACGGAGGCAGTCCGATGACCACCGCCACTCCCGCCACGAGCGCCGCCGGCGCGCGCCGCTCCACCTTCCGAGAGACGCCGCACCGCGTCACGTTCGCGGGCGTCCTGCGCTCCGAGTGGATCAAGCTCACGAGCGTGCGATCGATCGGATGGGCGATCGCGATCGCCGTCGTCATCACCGCCGGGCTCGGCGCGCTCGCCACGCTCGCCACCCTCGCCACCGCCCCCGAGGGCGCGATCGAGCAGGGCATGTTCGCCGACATGCCGGTCGCGAGCCTCGGCGCAGCCGGCCTGCTCGTCTCGCAGCTCGTCTTCGCCGTGCTCGGCGTCATCGCCATCACCGGCGAGTACGGCAGCGGCCAGATCCGCTCGAGCCTCACGGCCGTGCCGAGGCGCCTGCCGGTGCTCGGCGCCAAGGCGCTCGTGCTCGGCCTCATCGCCTTCGTCGCGAGCGGGATCGCGCTCGCGGTCGGCATGGCCTCCACGGTCGGCGTCGCGCTCGCCTTCGGGGTCGAGCTCGACTCCATGCGGCTCGGCGGCGACGTGCCGCTCGCGGTGCTCACGGGCGCCGCGTACCTCGCGCTGCTCACGGTGTTCTCGCTCGCGGTCGGCGCGATCGTCCGCTCCGGCGCCGGTGGCATCGCCATCGCGCTCGGCGTGCTGCTCGTGCTGCCGACGATCGTGGGGCTCGTGCCCTTCGAGTGGGTGCAGGACGCCTCGCCCTACCTGCTGCCGAACGCCGGCATGACGATGTCGATGCCGGGCGCTGAGCCGAGCGAGGACTTCTGGCGCGCGCTTGCCGTCACCGTCGCGTGGCCCGCGATCGCGCTGCTCGGCGCCGGCGCCGCCATGGTGCGCCGCGACGCGTAGGCTCAGCGCACGTGAGCACGATGCAAGGGGCCTCCCGCGGCGACGCGGGGAGCCCCTTGCCCGTGCCTGGACCGCCCGGCGGCTTCCGCCGGTTCGGCCTCGCGCATCCGCGCCTGGTCGACTGGATGCTCGCCGTCGGTCCGCAGCTGCCGGTCATCGCGATCGGCTGCGTGCTCGCGCTCATCGATCCGTCGGTGCTCGCCGAGCCGTCGATGCGAGCGGTCGGCGTGTGGATGGTCGCGGTCGCCGTGGTCGCGGGCGCCGCGCTGCTCTGGCGTCGCCGACGACCGCTCGTCGTGGCGCTCGTCTGCTCGCTGCTGCTCACGATCCCGACGGAAGCCTCGTCGGGGGCGTTCGCCGCCACCTACGTCGCGCTCTATTCGGTCGGGGCGTACGGTCGCGCGCACGTCGCGTGGATCGCGGCCGGATCCGCGTCCGTGTGCTCGACGATCGCGACCGCGGTGCTCCCCGGGCTCGAGCCCGACATGGTCGCGCCCGTCGTCTCGGTGAACCTCGTCGCGATCGCGTCCTACGCCGTCGCGACGCTGCTCGGCATCTCGGTGCGCGCACGGCGCTCCTACGTCGATCAGCTCATCGCCCGCGCCTCCGATCTCGAACGGGACCGCGACCAGCAGTCGCGGCTCGCGGTCGCCGCCGAGCGCGCGCGCATCGCGCGCGAGATGCACGACGTCGTCAGTCACGGCCTCACCGTCATGGTCGCGCTCGCCGAGGGCTCCGCCGCGCAAGCGACGCGCGACCCGGCGCGCGCGGAGGAGACGATGCGTCGCGTGGCGGACACGGGCCGTGCGTCGCTCGCCGAGATGCGCCGGCTGCTGGGCGTGCTGCGCGAACCGGGCGACGCCGGCACGGCACTGGCCCCGCAACCGGCGGCCGGTGACCTGCAGGCGCTCGTCGCCGGCTTCCGGGACGCCGGCGTGCCCGTGCGGCTCGCGACCTCCGGGCCACCGGTCGCCGACGCCTCGCTCGCCCTCACGGTGCACCGCATCCTGCAGGAGGCGCTGACGAACGCGATGCGGCACGCCGCTGACGCGAGCCTCGTCGCCGCGACGGTGCGGCACGACGGTGCCGCCGTGCACATCGAGGTGGTCGACGACGGCAGCGGCGCGCCGGGCGCGACGACCGGCAGCGGCCGAGGCATCGTCGGCATGCGAGAGCGCGTCGCGATGTTCGGCGGCAGCCTCGAGGCCGGCCCGCGCCGCCCGAAGGGCTGGCGCGTCGCCGCGACGCTCCACGCGCAGGAGCAGCCGTGACGATCCGCATCGCCGTCGTCGACGACCAGTCGCTCGTGCGCCTGGGCTTCCGCATGGTGCTCGAGGCGGAGGAGGGGCTCGCCGTGGTCGGCGAGGCCGCCGACGGCGCGGAGGCGGTGGCGCTCGCCGCTCGCGGAGACGTCGACGTCATGCTCATGGACGTGCGCATGCCCGGCCTCGACGGCATCGCGGCGACCGAGCGCATCCGCGCCGCCGCGTCGCCGCCGAAGGTGCTCGTGCTCACGACCTTCGACCTCGACGAGTACGCCTACGCCGCGCTGCGCGCCGGCGCGAGCGGCTTCCTGCTCAAGGACGCGCGCCCGGCGGAGCTCGTCGCCGCGATCCGCGCGGTGCACGCGGGCGATGCCGCGCTCGCGCCGACGGTGACGCGACGCATGCTCGACCAGTTCGCCTCGAGCGCTCCATCGCCGCGCGACGACAGCGCGCTCGACGTGCTCACGCCGCGAGAGCGCGAGTTCCTCGTCGCGATCGCGGAGGGGCTGAGCAACGACGAGCTCGCGGCGCGCTTCGTGCTCTCGGAGTCGACGGTCAAGACGCACGTCGGGCGGCTGCTGCGCAAGCTCGACGCGCGCGATCGCGTGCAGCTCGTGATCCTCGCCTACGACGCCGGCCTCGTCCCCCGCTGACCCGATCGCGCGTGCCGAGCAGCGCGACGCCGCTCAGGCGGCATCGAGCCCGCGTTGCGGAGACGTCCAGGATCGCAGGGCATCCTCGAATCCGGTACTCCCGGGGCGCCCGATGCCTTGGACGAAGGCCAGGCGATGCCCCTCCGCAGCAGCGAGAGGGGCTTTCGCATGCGCGGCGGCGATCAGCGCGCGCAGTCGATGCACGTCGTCGCCTGCGGTCGCGCCTCGAGCCGCTCGAGCCCGATCGGGCGGCCGCAGACGCTGCACAGCGCGTCCTCCCCGCGCTCGAGCCGCGCCGCAGCCTCGTCGATGGCGACGAGCGCGTCGAGCTGCGCGCGCTTGAGCCCCTCGAGCCGCGACCACTCCGACGAGAGCGAGACGCCGTCCGGGTCGTGCTCGTCGTCGTCGCTGAGGCCCTCGCGCAAGTGCCGCAGCTCGACGAGGTCGCGCTCGATGTCGGCGAGCTGCGCGAGCACGTCGCGGCGACGCTCGGCGATGCGCTCGGCTCGAGCGTGCTCCATGGCGCCTCCTCGTAGTCGCGCTCGCGTCGCGAGCCGTCGTGCCGTCAGGCTAGCCGCGGCGCGTCCGAAGAGCTCCGCGCTCCGCGCCCGGTCTCGATGCGCATCCCGCGGCGAGATCGCCGGTCCCAGGCACAGCCGGGCATCCGTACGCTGAGCGCATGGATGAGACTGGGCAACGCCGCAAGCTCGGCGAGAGCGATCTCGACATCGAGGACGCGCTGCTCGACGAGGCGGTCACGACCGTCGTCAAGGGGTCGGAGCGACTCAACCGGAAGTGGCCGGAGCTCATCGTCACCGGCTTCTTCGGCGGCGTCGACGTCGGCCTCGGCATCCTCGCCATGGTGCTCGTCAAGCAGGCCACGGACTCCGACATCCTCGCGGGGATGGCCTTCGGCATCGGGCTGCTCGCGCTCAAGCTCGCGCACTCGGAGCTGTTCACGGAGGAGTTCCTCCTGCCGCTCAACGCCGTGATCGCGGGCCAGGGCACGTGGATGCAGGTGGCGCGGCTGTGGGCGGTCACGCTCGTGACGAACCTGCTGGGAGGGCTCGCCTTCATGGCCATCGTCGTCGTGGGCCTGCCCGACTTCCACGCGACGATGATCGACTCGGCGCTCGGCTACATCGAGCAGCCCTCGCTGCCCGTGATGATCGCGCTCGCCGTGCTCGCCGGTGCGACGATCACGCTGTCGACGCGCATGCAGCAGGGCTCGTCGAACGACGTCGTCACCGCCATCACGTGCATGATCTCCGGCCTGCTCGTCATCGGGTTCGGGATGCTGCACGGAGCGCTCAACGCCATCGTGATCTTCGGCGCCATGCTCGCGGGCGCGCCGATCTCGCTCGCCGACTTCGCCGCGTGGTTCGCGATCGTGATCCCGGCCAACATGCTCGGCGGGCTGCTCATCATCGCGCTGCCGCGCGTCGCGCGCACGCTCCGGGTGCTGCGCGGGATCCGCTCCGGTGCGGTCCCGCTCGAGCGGGCGGCCGAGCAGGCGGGCTGACGCCGCGGCGCCCGCGGCGCTCGCGGCGCCCGCGGCGCTGAGAGGATGGCGGCATGACCGCAACGCTCGTCGCCCAAGGGCTCGCCGGCGGCTACGGCCACCGCACCCTCTTCGACTCGCTCGATCTCACCGTCGCCCCCGGCGACGTCGTCGGGGTCGTCGGCGCGAACGGCGCGGGCAAGTCGACGCTGCTGAAGATCCTCGCGGGCGTCGAGCAGCCCCAGGCCGGCACCGTGGCACTCGCGCCCGCCGACGCCTTCGTCGGCTGGCTCCCGCAGGAGCACGAGCGGCTCGAGGGGGAGACGGTCGCCGAGCACCTCGCTCGCCGCACGGGGTGCGCGCGGGCGACGCTGGAGATGGATGTCGCCGCGGCGGCGCTCGCCGACCCCTCGGCCGCCGAGGGCAGCGATCCCGCCGAGGCCTACGCGAGCGCGCTCGAGCGATGGCTCGCGAGCGGCGCCGCCGATCTCGACGAGCGCATCCCCGTCGTGCTCGCCGAGCTCGGGCTCGAGCTCGAGGGCGACGCCCGCATGACCTCGCTCTCGGGCGGGCAGGCGGCGCGGGTCGGGCTCGCTGCGCTCCTGCTGTCGCGCTTCGACATCGCGCTGCTCGACGAGCCGACGAACGACCTCGACCTCGACGGGCTCGAGCGGCTCGAGGCGTTCGTGCAGGGGCTGCGCGGCGGCGTCGTGCTCGTGAGCCACGACCGCGAGTTCCTCGCGCGCTGCGTGACGCGCGTGCTCGAGCTCGACCTCGCCCAGGGCTCGAACCGCGTCTACGGCGGGGGCTACGAGGCCTACCTGGAGGAGCGCGCGACGCTGCGGCGGCACGCGCGCGAGCAGTACGAGGAGTTCGCCGAGCAGAAGGCGGGCCTCGTCGCTCGCGCCCGCCGCACGCGCGAGTGGTCGAGCCAGGGCGTGCGCAACGCGATGAAGAAGGCGCCCGACAACGACAAGATCCGCCGCCGCGCGATGACCGAGTCGAGCGAGAAGCAAGCGCAGAAGGTGCGGCAGATGGAGAGCCGCATCGCGCGACTCGAGGAGGTCGAGGAGCCGCGCAAGGAGTGGCAGCTGCAGCTCACGATCGGCTCGGCTCCGCGCTCGAGCGCGGTGGTCTCGACGCTGAGCGACGCGGTCGCGCGGCAGGGCGCCTTCACGCTCGGACCGGTGTCGCTGCAGGTGAACGCGGGGGAGCGGATCGGCATCACCGGCCCCAACGGTGCAGGCAAGTCGACGCTCCTGCGGCTGCTGCTCGGCAAGCAGGAGCCCGACGAGGGCAGCGTGAGCCTCGGCGCGAGCGTCGCCATCGGCGAGATCGACCAGGCGCGATCGCAGCTCGCGGGCGCGCGGCCGCTCACCGAGGCGTTCGAGGCGCTCGTGCCCGAGCTCCCCTCCGGAGAGGTGCGCACGCTGCTGGCCAAGTTCGGCCTGCGGGCGGATCACGTCGGCCGCCCCGTCGACGAGCTCTCCCCGGGGGAGCGCACGCGCGCGGGGCTCGCGCTCCTGCAGGCGCGCGGCGTCAACGTGCTCGTGCTCGACGAGCCCACGAACCACCTCGACCTGCCGGCGATCGAGCAGCTCGAGCAGGCGCTCGAGGCCTACGACGGCACGCTGCTGCTCGTCACGCACGACCGGCGGATGCTCGCCACCGTGCGCACCGACCGGTCATGGCACGTCGAGGGCGGGCGCGTCACCGAGCGCTGAGCGCCCTCAGGGCTGGTCGTCGTCCGCCGGCGTGCGCGGGTCGGCCGGGTCCGGCCGCTTCCACGTGCCGCGCGCGACCGCGACGATCATGCCCACGACCGCGACGATGACGACCGCGATGACGACGATCCA
>JAPSIA010000097.1 GCA_031179215.1 Agrococcus sp. | reverse complement strand
GCCCGGCGGCGCTAGCGGGCGGGCAGGAGTGCCCCGCGGAAGAACGCCGCGAGCTCGTCGGTCGCGGTCAGCGGCAGCACGTGCGCGACGTAGTGGTCGGGCCGCACGACGACGACCGCGCCGTCGCGCGAGATGCCGCGGATGTCGAAGATGTCCTCCTCGGGCAGCGCCGCGTAGACGTTCTCGAGGTTCACGAGCTCGAACGGTCCCACGACCGGCTTGAACGCCTCCGGCACGTCGTTGAAGTCGATGGCCTCGTGCTGCTGCTGGTAGATCGCGCGGATGTCGAAGATCGCGCTCGTGTCGCGCCCCGCGGGCGTGTGCACGGCGACGGGCGACTCGGGGTCGTGCGCGATCCACTCCGCCCACGCGGCGAGCGCCGATCGCTCGCCCGGTGCCGCGGCGTCGGCGAAGGCGTAGATGCGCCACCGGCCGTCGGCCGTGTGGAAGTGGCCGAGGTGCGCGGGGTTGGTGTCGCACACCTTCGCGACTCGCGCCGACTTGAAGCGCTTCCCGAGCGGGAAGCCCGTGGCGAGCTCCTGCCTCGCGTCGGCGCTCACGATCATCGACGGTGCGTACTCCGTCATGAACCCGGCCGGGAACTCGATCGTGCGCGTGTAGAACTCCGCGACCGCCTGCGGGCCGCCCAGCTCCTCGGGCTTCTTCGCCATGAGCGTCGACCACTCCTTGTCGAAGTCGATGAGGTGCTGCGCGACCACCTGGCGCTCGAGGGAGTAGGTGTCGAGCAGCGACGCGTCGGCGCGGCCGTCGAGCACGTGGCCGAGCTTCCAGCCGATGTTCCAGCCGTCCTGCATCGAGACGTTCATGCCCTGGCCCGCCTTGGCGCTGTGCGTGTGGCACGCGTCGCCCGCGATGAACACGCGCGGCGTGCGCGAGCCGCGCTCCTCGGCGACGACGTCGTCGAAGCGGTCGGTGATGCGGTGGCCGACCTCGTAGATCGAGCTCCACGCGATGTGCTTCACGTCGAGCGAGTAGGGGGCGATGATCTGGTTCGCCCGCCGGATGACCTCCGTCATCGGCGTCTCGCGCACCTTGTGGTGGTCGTCATCGGGCACCTCGCCGAGGTCGACGTACATGCGGAAGAGGTAGCCGCCCTCGCGCGGGATGAGCAGGATGTTGCCGCCCGCGGCCGACTGGATGGCGCACTTCGTGCGGATGTCGGGGAAGTCGGTGTTGGCGAGCACGTCCATGACGCCCCACGCGTGGTTCGCCGACTGGCCCGCGAGCGTGCAGCCGATCGAGGCGCGCACGCGGCTGCGCGCGCCGTCGGCACCGACGACGTACTTCGCGCGGATGACGCGCTCCTCGCCCTCGAGCTCGCCCGCGGTGCGCCGCACGGTGACCTCGACCGGTCGCTCGCCCTCGTCCTGCACCTCGAGCTGGACGAACTCGTAGCCGTAGTCGGGCTCGACGCGGCCGGGGGCGTTGTGCGCCGCTTCGGCGAAGTAGTCGAGCACCCGCGCCTGGTTGACGATGAGGTGGGGGAACTCGCTGATGCCCGCGGGGTCGTCCTCGGGCATCGCCGTGCGGATGATGCGGGAGGGGTCCTCGGGGTCGGGTCCCCAGAAGGCCATCTTGGTGATGCGGTAGGCCTCCGCGGTGATGCGCTCGGCGAAGCCGAAGGCCTGGAACGTCTCGACGCTGCGGGCCTGGATGCCGTCGGCCTGCCCGATCGCGAGCCTGCCCGGACGGCGCTCGATGATGCGCACGTTGACGTCGGGGAAGTGGGCGAGCTGGGCGGCGGCGATCATGCCCGCGGGCCCGGAGCCGACGATGAGCACGTCGACCTCGTCCGGCAGGTCCGCCGGCCGGTCGAGGCCGATGCCCGCGGCGGGCTGGATCCGCGGATCGGTGGACACGTAGCCGTGGTGGTGGAACTGCACGGGGTGCTTCCTCACTTCTCTGTGAAGACGATCGACGTCGTCGTCGGGGCAGCGTTCGATAGATGAACACGCGCTTCGATTATCGCTCTCGAGCATACGACGGCGGTTCGGCGCTGACAAGCACGGCCGCTCCCGCACGACGGGCACGCGACCGCGCCCCGGCGGTCGCCGGGCATCGCACAGTCGCCGCACAGCGGGGGCGGGCATCGTGGCCGGGTCGGCGAGAGGAGACCCCATGCAGTGCCCGAACGACGCGACGACGCTCGTGATGAGCGAGCGGAGCGGCATCGAGATCGACTACTGCCCGCAGTGCCGGGGCATCTGGCTCGACCGCGGGGAGCTCGACAAGCTCATCGAGCGCTCCTACCAGGAGCCCGGCTACGGTGAGCCCGCGCCGCAGGCGCCTAGCCAGCAGCAGCCCTACGGCCAGCAGCCCGCAGGTCAGTACGGGCAGCAGGCCCACGCGCAGCAGCCGTACGGGCAGCAGCCGTACGGCCGACCCGGCCAGGGCTCGAGCGACACGGTGGGCCGCATCGCCGACAAGGTGATGCGCACGGTGCAGCAGCGCACGAGCGGCCAAGGCGGACACCGGAACCAGGGCCAGCGCGGCGGGCGCAGCTGGCTCGGCGACATCCTGGGCTGACGCCCCCGCTGTTCGTGCCGCCGCCTCCGCCGGCTGCCGCTCGCGCTGCTGCAGCGCGGCGGAGGGGTCCGGCAGCCGCGGTCCGCAGGGCGGTCAGAACGCGGGGCGCGGTCGACCCTGCCGCAGCACCAGCTCGATGAGCTGCAGGGTGCGCTCGGTCTCGTGCACGACGTCCGCGAAGTCGAAGCGCAGCCAGCGCCCTCCGACGGCCGTGATGGCGCTGTTGCGCCGGCGGTCCTTCGCGGCCTGGGTCGGCCCGTCATGCCACCGCGAGCCGTCAGCCTCCACGTACAGCCAGCCGTCCACGAGCAGGTCGCTCCACCCGCCGCCCGGCGCCGGCACCTGCGCCTCGACGCGCCATCCGCGATCGCGCAGCGGCACGCGCAGCAGGCTCTCGAGCCCGGAGCCAGCCGCGGCATCGAGGTGCCGGCGCCAGCCGCGGCAGCGGCGCGGCAGCTGGCGGAAGAGTCGATCCAGCTGCTGCTCGCCGATGAGCCCCTGGTGCATCGCGCTGTCGATCGCGGCGATGCCGTGAGGCCGCTCGACCCGCGCGCCGTGCTGCGCGAGGGCGTCGACGAGGCTCACGCGCCACGGCAGCGCGTCGAGCTCGAAGCTGCCCCAGATGCGCTCGCCGACCGGTGCCGCCGCGAGCCCCGCGTGGGGCCGCGTCGCGATCTGCACCGGCGTCCGATGCGTGACCCAGACTCCGTACGAGCGGAGCGCCGTCGCGCCGCCGACGACGCCGCTCGCCGCGAGCGCGGTCGCGATCGCCGGATCAGCAGCGGGCAGCACGAGCCACCTGCGGCCGACCGCGAGCGCTGCGCCGGCGCGCGCTGCATCGCGGAGCGCCGCGTAGGTGTGCCCGAGCCCGTGGAGCGCGCCGCGGGTGGCGGCTCCGCCCGCGGCGACGAGGTCGGCGTGCAGGTCGCGCATCCGCCGAGTGTCGAGCGCATCCGCCCCGGCGAGCGCGGCGGGTCGCAGCGGCTGTGGACGGCGGCGGGTCGTGCGCGGCCAGGAGTCGGCCGCTGGCGTGCACAGGGGGAGGTGGATCGGTGCCTCCGGCGCCCGGATCGCCTCGCTGCGTGCACGGGCGACCGGATCGCCTCGCTGCGTGCACCGAGCAGCCGATTCCCTCCCCGGATGCCGTGCGCGCCGGGCGTCGCCCGGCCACCACGGGGCCGCGGCCGCTCAGCCGAGGTAGCCGAGCGCGCGCACCTGCTGGCGCTCGTCGGCGAGCTCGGCGACCGAGCGGTCGAGCTGCGCGCGCACGTCGGCGTCGAGCTCGAGCCCCTCGACGATCGCCCACTCGCCGTCGGCCGTCGTGACGGGGAAGGAGCTCACGAGCCCCTCGGGCACGCCGTACTCGCCGCGCGAGATGACCGACATCGACGTCCAGTCGCCCTCCGGCGTGCCGCGCACCCAGTCGCGCACGTGGTCGATCGTCGCCGACGCGGCCGATGCCGCCGACGAGGCGCCGCGCGCCTCGATGATCGCCGCCCCGCGATTCGCGACGGTCGGCACGAACGCATCCGTGACCCACTCGCGATCCACGAGCTCGACGGCGGGCGTGCCGGCGACGAGCGCGTGCGTCAGGTCGGGCACCTGCGTCGCGGAGTGGTTGCCCCACACGATCATGCGGCGGATGTCCGCGACGGCGGCCCCCGTCCGCGCCGCGAGCTGCGCGATCGCGCGGTTGTGGTCGAGCCGCGTGAGCGCCGAGAAGCGCTCGCGCGGGATGTCGGGCGCAGCGGCCGCCGCGATGAGCGCGTTCGTGTTGGCGGGGTTGCCGGTGACGGTGATGCGGATGTCCTCGCTCGCGCCCTGCTGGATCGCCCGACCCTGCGCCGCGAAGATGGCGCCGTTCGCGGCGAGCAGGTCGGCGCGCTCCATGCCCTTCCCGCGCGGCCTCGCGCCCACGAGCAGCGCGTGGTCGGCGCCCGAGAACGCGACCGCCGCATCCGCCGTCGTGTCGACCGACTCGAGCAGCGGGAACGCCGCGTCGTGGAGCTCCATCACGACGCCCTCGAGCGCCGGGAGCGCCTGCTCGACCTCGAGGATGCGCAGGCGCACGGGCTGCTCGGGCCCGAGCATGTCGCCCGCGGCGATGCGGAACAGCAGCTGGTAGCCGATCTGGCCGGCGCCGCCCGTGACGGCGACCGTGATGGGATCTGGGCGCGCTGGTGCGGTCATGGCTCCATCGTGGCGCGCCGCGCGGAATGGAGCCAGCCCCCCGGGCGTTCGCCTGCAGAGGACCGGCACGAGCCCCCGCGTAGACTTGGCAGACGGGCAGCAACGAGTCCGTTCCGTGTTGGGAGAGACGCTATGGGCAAGACGCTCGCTGAGAAGGTGTGGGACGACCACGTCGTGGTCAAGGGTGAGGACGGCGCGCCCGACCTCCTCTACATCGACCTCCACCTCGTGCACGAGGTGACGAGTCCCCAGGCCTTCGACGGGCTCCGCCAGGCGGGTCGCCGGATGCGCCGCACCGACCTCACGGTCGCGACCGAGGACCACAACACGCCGACGCTCGAGATCGACAAGCCCATCCAGGACCCGACGAGCCGCAAGCAGATCGAGACGCTGCGCCAGAACGCCGCCGAGTTCGGCGTGCGCATCCACTCGCTCGGCGACAAGGAGCAGGGCATCGTGCACCTCGTGGGCCCGCAGCTGGGGCTCACGCTGCCGGGCATCACGGTCGTCTGCGGCGACTCGCACACCTCGACCCACGGCGCGTTCGGCGCGATGGCCTTCGGCATCGGCACGAGCGAGGTCGAGCACGTCATGGCCACCCAGACCCTGCCCCTCAAGCCCTTCAAGACCATGGCGATCAACGTCGAGGGCGAGCTGCGCCCGGGCGTGACGGCGAAGGACATCATCCTGGCCGTCATCGCCAAGATCGGCACGGGCGGCGGCGCCGGCTACGTGTTCGAGTACCGCGGCAGCGCCATCCGGTCGCTCTCGATCGAGGGCCGCATGACGATCTGCAACATGTCGATCGAGGCGGGCGCTCGCGCCGGCATGGTCGCCCCCGACGAGACGACCTTCGCCTACGTCAAGGACAAGCCGCACGCCCCCAAGGGCGCCGACTGGGATGCGGCGCTCAAGTACTGGAAGACCCTCCCGACCGACGACGACGCCGTCTTCGACGCCGAGATCTCCATCGACGCCTCCGAGCTCGAGCCCTTCGTCACGTGGGGCACGAACCCCGGCCAGGGCGCGTCGCTCTCTGGCGAGGTGCCCGACCCCGAGTCGTTCACCGACCCGACCGACCGCGCCGCCGCCGAGCGCGCGCTCGAGTACATGGACCTGCGCCCGGGCACGAAGCTCAAGGACATCCCGGTCGACACCGTCTTCATCGGCTCCTGCACGAACGCGCGCATGGAGGACCTCTCGGCCGCTGCCGACATCATCCGCGGCAAGCAGAAGGCGGACGGCGTCAAGGTCATCGTCGTGCCGGGCTCCGCTCGCGTGCGGCTCGAGGCGGAGGCCGCGGGGCTCGACAAGGTCTTCACCGACTTCGGCGCCGAGTGGCGCTTCGCGGGCTGTTCGATGTGCCTGGGCATGAACCCCGACCAGCTCGCCCCGGGCGAGCGCTGCGCATCGACCTCGAACCGCAACTTCGAGGGCCGGCAGGGCAAGGGCGGGCGCACGCACCTCGTCTCGCCGCTCGTCGCGGCCGCGACCGCGATCCGCGGCACGCTCTCGAGCCCGTGGGATCTGCACGCTGACGGCTCGGCGCCTGCGGACTTCGACGGCGAGGCGCGCAACGTGACCGCCGAGGAGCTGCAGATCGTCGATCCGCAGCAGCAGCGGCTGGCCGAGGAGGTCTGAGCATGGAGAAGATCCGCACCCTGACGGGGCCCATCGTGCCGCTCGAGCGGTCGAACGTCGACACCGACCAGATCATCCCCGCGGTGTTCCTCAAGCGCGTCACGAAGACCGGCTACGAGGACGCCCTCTTCCACTCGTGGCGGCAGGACCCGGCGTTCGTGCTCAACCAGGAGCCGTACCGCCACGGCGGCGTGCTCGTCGTCGGCCACGACTTCGGCACCGGCTCGAGCCGCGAGCACGCCGTGTGGGCGCTGCGCGACTTCGGCATCACTGCCGTGCTCGGCCCGCGCTTCGGCGAGATCTTCCGCGGCAACGCGGGCAAGCAGGGCCTCCTCGTCGGGCAGATCACCGACGAGTCGAAGGAGGCGCTCTGGGCGGTCGCGCGCGCGAACCCCGGCGCCGAGATCACCGTCGACCTCGAGTCCCGCACCGCGATCGCCGACGGCGTCTCGCACGAGTTCGCGATCGATGACTACACGCGCTGGCGTCTGCTCGAAGGCCTCGACGACATCGCACTGACCCTCCGCGACGAAGCGGCGATCACCGACTTCGAAGCGCGTCGTCCCTCATGGATGCCGCGGACGCAGCCCATGAGGGAAGGAACCCCGTGAACCTGACCGAGTTCAGCAAGAGCGCCGGCGCCGCCGTCGGCATGAACGTCGACCGCATCACCGTGCGCGGCGGCAAGCCGCTCAACGGCCGGATCCAGATGAAGGGCGCCAAGAACCTCGTCACGAAGGCGATGGTCGCGGCGCTCCTGGGCGAGGGTCCGTCGGAGCTGCGCAGCGTGCCCGAGATCAGCGACGTGCGCGTCGTCCAGGGCCTGCTCGAGCTGCACGGCGTGAGCGTCGAGCGCGACGGCGACACGCTGCGCCTCGACCCGGCGAACGTGCGCACGGCGCACGAGACGTCGATCAACGCGCACGCGGGCTCCAGCCGCATCCCGATCCTGTTCTGCGGCCCGCTGCTGCACCAGCTCGGCGAGGCGTTCATCCCCGACCTCGGCGGCTGCCACATCGGCGACCGCCCGATCGACTTCCACCTCGAGGTGCTGCGCAACTTCGGCGCCGTCGTCGAGAAGCTGCCGAGCGGCA
>JAPSIA010000227.1 GCA_031179215.1 Agrococcus sp. | reverse complement strand
GGCCAGCCCGTCGCGGGGGACGGCTCGAAGAGCACCGCGACGAACGTGACGAGCACCGCCGCCGCGAGCGCGATCGACGGCGCGCGGCTCGACCTGCCGTTGTAGACGCGGCACCCGATCCACAGCAGGCCGAGCGTGGCCACCCAGGCGGCGTTGCCGGTCGCGACCGCCCACCAGCCCGCGTCGGTCGCGATGTCGAGCAGGTACGCCTCGGAGCCCACCATGCCGGCGATGAAGCCGAGCGCCCAGACGCGACCGGCGCGGTCGTCCTTGCGCAGCATCGTCTCGAGCACGAACACGCCGCCGGCGACGTGCACGACGAGCGCTGTGAGGAGCGTGACGGTGTCGGGATCCAGGGTCATGCGCTCGCTCCCGTCCTGCGCAGCGGCAGGCGCACGACGAACGTCGAGCCGAACCCCTGCTCGCTCTGCACCGTGATCTCGCCCCCGTGTGCGCGCACGAGGTCCCGGCTGATGGCGAGCCCGAGCCCGTTGCCGTGCGGCCGGCTGCTCTGCGCCGCGACGCCCCGGAAGCGGCGCTCGAACAGGCGCGGCAGCACGTCCTCGGCGATGCCCGGACCGTCGTCGCGCACGACGAGCCACGCGTGCTTGTCGTCGGCGGTGACGCCCACCTCGATGAGCCCGTCGCCCGAGTGGTAGCTCACGGCGTTGCCCACGAGGTTGTCGACCACCTGCCGGATGCGGATGGGGTCGATCTCGGCGACGGCGCGCTCGATCCCCGACGTGTCGATGCGGATGCCGCGCGCCTCCGCCTTGGGCTCGAGCGCCTCGACGGAGGCGAGCACGACGCGCCCGAGGTCCTCCTCGACGGGGCGCACGTCGAAGCGTCCCTGCCCGTCGGCGGTCGCCGCGAGGACGTCGCCGATGATGACGAGCAGGCGCGATGCGTTGCGCTCGGCGATCTGCAGGCTCCGCCGCGCCTGCTCGCCGACGTCCGGGTCCTCGAGCGCGAGGTCGAGATGGCCCAGCACGCTCGTGAGCGGCGTGCGCAGCTCGTGGCTGACCGAGGCGACGAGCTCGTCGCGCATCGCGATCGCCATGCGCTCCGCGGTCACGTCGCGCGTGACGAGGATCGCGCCGACGTCGGCGCCGTCGACGTCGATGAGTCGGCGCGCGGTCGACTGCAGCGCGCGCCTGCCTTCCCCCGGCGGCCCCTGCCAGTGGAGCGCGTTCTCGAAGGTCTCGCCGCGTCGCGCGCGCGCGAGCGGCGCCATCGAGGGCTCGATCGGCGTCTCGCCGTCGGGGCCGAACAGCTGCCCCTCGTCGCCGAGCGCGCTCAGGCGCGCGTGCGCGTCGTTCTCGATCGAGATCGACCCGTCGGCGCCGATGCGCACGACGCCGAAGTCGACCGCGTCCAGCAGCTCGCTCACCGCGTCCTCCTGCCGGCGAGCGCGCTCGACGGCGTGGTCGAGGTAGGCCGCCTGCTCGTCGAGGAGGGTCCGCTGCGCCGCGGAGCGCCGCGCCGCCACGAACGCCACGATCGACGCGGCCGAGAGCGCGAGCGGTCCGAGCACGACGTGCACGGCGCTCGAGAAGCCGTCGTGCAGCAGGTTCACGATCCAGAACAGCACGCT
>JAPSIA010000226.1 GCA_031179215.1 Agrococcus sp. | reverse complement strand
TGGGTGCCGCTCGGGCTGCAGTCGCTGTGGATGTACCACGCGCAGCAGCTCGGCTTCCACGTCGGCCTCGACGGCGACCACCCCTACGAGTCGCCGGCGATCCAGTGGCTGTGGCTCGGCCGGCCGACGGCGTTCGAGATGCTCGGCGACGACGCGGGCACGTGGTGGATCACGGCCCTGCCGAACCCGCTCGTCTGGTACGCGAGCGTCATCGCGGCAGGCTTCCTGCTCTTCCACCTCGGCCGGCGCCTCGACCGGCGGGCGGGCTTCCTGCTGCTCGGGATCGCCGCGGGCTACCTGCCGTGGCTCGCGTTCCCCGACCGCACGATCTTCTTCTTCTACGCCATCGTCTTCCTGCCGTTCCTCGTGATCGGGCTCGCGTACGCGCTGCAGCTCGCGGTCGGCCCGTCCCGCGCGCCGCGCGCGCCCGAGCGCGCTGCCACGCGGCCCTCGGCCGCGCCTGCGGATGCGGCGGCCCGGCTCGAGGAGGACGTCGCCGCCGCCGTCCCGCGCGTCCGCTCGAGGCTCGCGCCTGCCGACGACGCCGAGCGCCGCGCGGCGGCGTGGGCGACGATCGCCGTGCTCGTCGTGGCGAGCATCGCCGTGTTCGCGTGGTTCCTGCCCGTCGCGTACGGCATCCCGCTCCCGGAGCCGCAGATCCGCTTGCGCTACTGGCCGCCGAGCTGGCCCTAGCCGCTCAGAACCGCTCCGGCAGCTCGCACGCGAAGCCCTCGCAGCGGTACGCGCCCGGCACGTCCTTGCCCTCGAGCAGCGCGAAGCCCCCCTCGGCGAGTGCCGTCGCCTGCTCGGGCGTCGCGACGATCGCGCCCGGCTCGCGGCGCAGGTCGAGCCGCCGCTCGGCGGGCGGCTCGCCGACGAGCACCACGGTGCGCGGCGGCTCGGCCAGCAGTGCCGCGACGCGCAGCGTGGCGGCGCCCGCGAAGGGGTTCCGGATGGCGAGGCTCGCGTCGAGCACGCGCGTCGCGCGCTCGAGGTGCGCCGCGTCGCCCGTGAGCGCGAAGAGCTGCTGGAGCGCTCCGGCGAGGGCCGCGCCGCCGGAGGGGACGTCGCCGTCGGAGGCGGGGCCGAGCTGCAGCGCGGGTCCGTCTGAGGAGGTGCGGGCGGGGTCGGGGGCGGCATCGACGATCGCGCGCGCGGCCATCGCCCAGCGCGCCTCGCCGGTCGCGGCGGTGAGCGCGAGGAGCCCGCTCGCGAGGCAGCCCGCGTCCGCAGCGGTCGCGGCAGCCGTCGACGGCTTCCCGTCGAGGCTCGCGTGCACGAGCGCGGCCGGGTCGGCGGCGTGGGTCTCGAGCAGGTGCGCCGCGGCGGCTTCGGCGAGCCGCAGCGCCTGGCCGTCGTCGTCGCGCAGGGCGCGCACCGCGAGCGCCTCGATCGCGAGCCCGTTCGCGCTCGTGACGACGAGCCGGTCGAGCGGCGGCCGCTCGCGCTCGGCACCGGCGTGCTCCGGCAGGTGCCAGCCGCCCTCGACCCTCCGCCCGTCGACGACGGACTCGGCGTCCTCCGCGACCGCGAAGGCGCCGCTCGGCAGCCGCAGCACGTCGTCGAGGAAGCCGACGAGGCCGCGCGCGACGCGCTC
>JAPSIA010000225.1 GCA_031179215.1 Agrococcus sp. | reverse complement strand
GCCTGGCACGCCCTCCTCGTCGAGCACACCGAGGAGGGCGTGCCAGGCGTGCAGCACGTCGGCGCGCCGCCGCGGCGTCGTGCGCGCCCAGGCCGCGCCCGCCGCATCCGCCGTCTCGACCGCCCGCAGGGCGCCCGCGACGTCGATGTCCTCGATCGTCGCGATCTGCTCGCCTGTCGCGGGGTCGGTGACGGCGATGCCGTCGCTCGGCAGGCCGAGGCCCGCGATGACGCCGTCGGCGTGGGCGACGGCGGTCGGGTCGGCGGTGATGAGTGCTCCGGTGGTGGCGGTGGTGCTCAACGCTGCCCCTCCTCGGTGATGGCCTGCTCGATGGCGGCGACGAAGTCGACGACCTCCTGGTCGCTGACGATGAACGGCGGGCTCAGCTGCAGGGTGTTGCCGCGCAGCGGCCGCGAGATGAATCCCAGGTCGATGAGCCGGTCGGTGACGCGCTCGGCGCTCACGCGCTCATCGAGCGTGACGCCGCCGAGGAAGCCCGCGACGCGCGCGTCGACGACGGCCTCCTGGCGCTGCTGCAGGCCGTCGAGCTGGGCGCGCAGCACCTGCTCGAGCTCGAGCGCACGCGGCACGAGGCCGTCGCGCTCGATGACGTCGAGGTTCGCGAGCGCCACCGCGGCGGCCGTCGCGTGGCCCGCGTAGGTCACGCCGTGGCGGAAGATCGGCGTCTCGGCGGCGTCGGCGTAGAAGGGCTCCCACAGGCGCGGGGCGACGAGCACGCCGCCGAGCGGCGCGTAGCCCGAGGTGACGCCCTTGGCGAAGGTGATGAGGTCGGGCTCGAGCCCGTAGCGCTCGGTCGCGAACATCTCGCCCGTGCGGCCGAAGCCGGTGATGACCTCGTCGACGATGAGCAGGATGTCGTGCTCGCGGCACAGCCGCTGCAGGCCCTCGAGGTAGCCGGGCGCGGGCGGGTTGACGCCGCCGGTGCCCTGGATGGGCTCGCTCACGATCGCGGCGATGCGGTCGGCGCCGAGCTCGGCGATCGTCGCCTCGACCTGTGCGAGGTCGTCGGCGGAGACGCGCGCGGTCTCGGGCACGAGCGACGCGGTGCCGTAGCCGTCGCTGTTGAAGGGCAGGCCCGCGATGCTCGTGCCGTAGGCGTGCAGGCCGTGGTAGGCGTGCTCGCGGCTCAGGATGATCTGCTTCGTGCCGCGGCCCTCGCGCTGCCAGTGGCGGCGGGCGAGCTTGCACGCGACGTCGATGGAGTCGGAGCCGCCGGAGTTGAGGATGACCTTCGAGCGCTCGATGGGCGAGAGCGCGGCGAGGCGCTCGCCGAGCTCGATCGCGCGGTCGTTCGCGTAGCGCGCGAACACGTGGTAGGTCTCGAGCGTGCGCATCTGATCGTAGGCGGCCTGCGCGAGCTCGGGGTGGGAGTGGCCGATGTTCGCGTGCCAGAGGCCCGCGGTGCCGTCGAAGAGGCGCTGGCCCTCGGTCGTGGTGACGTAGGAGCCCTCGCCGCGGGCGATGACGAGCTGGCGCCCGAGCACCGACGGCATGTGCGCCTGGGCCGACCAGAGCGCGGGGCCGTCGAGCACGGCACCCGCCGTCGTGGCGGGGGTGGTTTCGGTGAGCGTCATCGCTCCTCCTC
>JAPSIA010000224.1 GCA_031179215.1 Agrococcus sp. | reverse complement strand
ACCTCATCGCGATCCTGCAGAAGATGGGCGCCGAGATCCAGGTCGACACCGACCGCACGATCCGCATCGAGGGCGTCGAGAAGCTCGTCGGCTACTCGCACACGGCGCTGTTCGACCGCAACGAGGCCGCCTCGTGGGCGTGCGCGGCGCTCGCGACCGGCGGCGACGTCTTCCTCGAGGGCGCGCGCCAGCAGGAGATGACGACGTTCCTCAACGTCTACCGGAAGGCCGGCGGCGCGTTCGAGATCGAGGACGACGGCATCCGCTTCTGGCACCCCGGCGGCGACCTCAAGCCGGTCGTGGTCGAGACGGATGTGCACCCCGGCTTCATGACCGACTGGCAGCAGCCGCTCGTCGTCGCGCTCGCGAAGGCCAACGGCATCTCGATCGTGCACGAGACGGTGTACGAGCAGCGCTTCGGCTTCACCGAGGCGCTCGTCGAGATGGGCGCGTACATCCAGATCCACACCGATTGCCTCGGCAGCCACGCGTGCCGCTTCGGGCAGCGCAACTACGAGCACTCCGCCGTGATCGCGGGTCCCGTCGAGCTGCACGGCGCCGACATCACGGTGCCCGACCTGCGCGGCGGCTTCAGCCACCTCGTCGCGGCGCTCACCGCGAACGGCACGAGCCGCATCTCGAACGTCGGCATCATCGCGCGCGGGTACGAGCGCTTCATCGAGAAGCTGGAGACCCTCGGCGCTGACTTCGACGTGGAGGGCTGATGGCGCTGCCCGGCCACCCGCCGAAGGCAGAGCTCCGGCCCGTCTACTTCGGGCTCGCGGCCACCGTGCTGCCGGTGATGGCGGCGATGACGAAGTTGCGCATCCGCGGCCACGAGCACATCCCCGCCAGGGGCGCCTTCGTGCTCTCGCCCAACCACTACAGCGAGATCGACCCGATCGTCATGGCGATCGCGGTGTGGAAGTCGGGGCGCGTGCCCCGCTTCCTGGCGAAGGCGAGCCTGTTCGAGATCCCCGTGGTCGGCCGCATCCTGAAGGCCGCCGGGCAGATCCCGGTCGAGCGCAGCGGCCGCGCGACCGCGCACGGCGCTCCGCTCGAGGCCGCGCGCACGCTCGTGCGCGACGAGCTCGGCGTCATCATCTACCCCGAGGGCTCGCTCACGCGCGATCCGGCGCTGTGGCCCATGCGCGGCAAGACCGGCGCCGTGCGCATGGCGCTCGAGGCCGGCGTGCCGCTCATCCCGGCCGCGCACTGGGGCACGCAGCACCTCATGCCGCGCTACGGCAAGCGCATCCACCCCTTCCCGCGCAAGCACATCGAGATCCTCTTCGGCCCGCCCGTCGACCTCAGCGACTTCGCGGGCAGGACCGACCAGCAGGCGATGAACGCGGCGACCGACCGCGTCATGGCGGCGATCGCGGCGCTGCTCGGGGAGCTGCGCGGCGAGCAGCCGCCCGCGGAGCGCCACGACCCCACGGCGCACGGGCAGAGCGAGACGGGCCGATTCGACGACGGCACGGGCGCCGCCGGCACGGACGAGTCGGGCGCGGGGCGGTCGGATGCCTGACGCCGTCGTGCTCGGCGCCGGCAGCTGGGGGACGACGTTCGCGAAGGCGCTCGCCGACGGCGGCTCCGAGACCGTGCTGTGG
>JAPSIA010000025.1 GCA_031179215.1 Agrococcus sp. | reverse complement strand
GATGACGTCGCCGGTCGCGGGGTCACGCACCTCGATCGTGCCCTGCTCGCCGTCGATCCACTCCCCGCCGATGAACAGCTGGCCGTGGACGGCATCGAGCACCTGGCTCTCGGTGGTCGCGCTCATGGCGATTCCTTCCTCTGGGATGCTTCCAATCGTAAACGACCTGCCCTCACGGGCTGTCGGTCGCTCTGCGCGAACGGCAGACCGTCGAGCGCGAGCATGCGCTCGTGGACCCCGGGCGGGTCGTAGGCACAGCTGGAGGCTGAGGACGGCGGCGGCTTCCCTTGCGGCTGCCGTCCCCAGCGCTTCCCTTCGAAACGGGCCGCTCCCCTAGCGCTGTTCGATCGCCTCCGACGCTGGAGTCGATCTGACGGAGTCATCACCGTTCGACATGCCGAGATTCGAGGTGCGCTGGATGACGACGGAGATGACCCCCGCCGAGAGCAGGATCCCAGCGAGGACGACGAATGCGATCTGCGTGTTGCCGAAGAGATCCGACAGCCAACCCGTGATGAAGGGCCCTGCGAATCCGCCGACGTTGCCGATGGTGTTGACCAACGCGAGACCGGCGCCGACTGCGATCGCGGGCAGCAGGCGTGCGCTGAGGCTGTACACCAGCGGCATGCTGGAGATGACGCCGGTGGCGCACAGCGTCACGCCGATCATGATCAGAACGGGATGCTGGGCGAACGCGGCGATCAGTATTCCGAGCGCACCGACACCGGTCGAGATGAGGGCATGCCAACCCAGCTCGTTCCTTCGTGCAGCGTCTCGCGGCCACAGGATCAGAGCGATCGCTGCGAACACGTACGGCACAGCGATCAGCAGCCCCTGCTGCAGCGGCGCGAGCGGCTGACCGTTGCTCTCCTCGAAGCCGGCGATGACGCTCGGCAGGAAGAACCCGATCCCGTACAGGCCGTAGACGACACCGAAGTATGCGATGCCGAGCACCCAAGTGCGTCCCGATCGCATCGAGGAGAGCATGCCGCCGCGGTGCTTGACGGATTCTGCCGTCGAGGACTCCTCGATGTCCTGCTGCAGCACGGCTTGCTCGTCGGCTGAGAGCCAGCGCGCCTGCTCCGGGCGATCGACGAGAACGAACAGCACGATGACTCCGAGAATCACCGCTGGGATGCCGGACGCAAGCGTCATGAAGCGCCATCCCTCGAGACCGAAGACGCCGTCGCCGACTTGCGTGAGCCACGTGGCGAGCGGCCCCGCCACCACGGACGAGAGCGGGATGCCGAGGAGGTAGATCGAGAATGCCTTCGGGCGCTCACGGTTCGAGTACCAGATCGTCAGATAGAGCAGCACGGTCGGCGCGAACCCGGCCTCTGCAACGCCCAGGAGGAATCGCGCGGCGACGAGCCATTCGAAGTTCGGGACGAAGGCAGTCAGCGACGCGACCACTCCCCAGCTGATCGCGATTCTCGAGATCCAGCGACGCGCGCCCAGCTTCTGCGCGATGACGGCACTCGGCACCTCGAGGAGGATGTATCCCACGAAGAAGATGCCGGAGGCCAGACCGAACATCGTCGCGGTCAGCGACAGCTCCTCGGACATCCCGTTGACGTTGGCGATTCCCAACGCGGTTCGGTCGATGTAGTTGACCAGGTAGAGCAGGAAGATGATCGGCATGAGGCGGAGACTGACCTTGCGTACCACTCGCCGCCGGGTCGACTCCTTCGTCGACGGAGCTTTCAGCTGCATTGGATGTTCCTTTCGCGTTCGATGGGTCTTGCGATTGGTCGGCTCAGGTGAACCGGAGACCTGCGTCGAGCGAAAGCGTCTGACCGGTCATGTAGGCGCTCTCGTCACTGGCGAGGAAGACGAACGCCCCGAGCAGATCGTCAGGGGTGCCCTTGCGCTTCAGCGCCTGCTCGGCGAGGTTCTGCTGCCAGCCCTCCTCCGAGATCGTCGCCCTCGGCACTTCGGTGACGATGCCGTGCGGGCTGATGTTGTTGACCCGCACGTTGTCGGTCCCGAGCTCGGTCGCCAGAGCATGCGTCAGCGCCCAGACCGCTCCCTTCGAGGCGATGTAGTGCGCATAGTTGGGGCGTCCTGTGACCACCACGCTGGAGGAGATGTTGATGATGCTTCCTTGGCGCTTGGCCCGCATGGCCGGGCTGACCGCCTGGCACGCGAGGAACACGCCCTTCGCATTCACCGCGAACAGCGTGTCCCACTCCTCGGCGCTGATCTGCTCGAACGGGCGCATCGTCAGCGACGAGAAGATCGCTGCGTTGTTCACGAGGACATCGATGCTGCCGAACCCGTCGATCGTGCGAGCGGCGAGTGCCTGCACCGACGCCGCGTCAGCGACGTCGACGGTGATCGCGGCGGCTCGGCCCCCCGCAGCTTCGATCTCTCGGGCAGTCCGTTCCGCCAGCTCGCCGTTCCGGTCAGCGACGACGACGTTCGCACCTTCTGCGGCGAATCGAGCCGCGATCTGTCGTCCGATCCCCTGCGCGGCCCCCGTGATGATGGCCGTCTTTCCCTTGAGTCGCATTGTCGTGTCTCGCTTTCTTGGATCTGAGGTCTGCGGTGTCAGGCTTCGGTGATGTGGCAGGCGAGGATTCCGCCATCGACGACGACCGTGCTGCCCACGAGCGAGCGGTTGACGGGGTCGGCGCAGTAGGCGACGGCTCTGGCCACCTCTTCAGGTCGGACCATCCGGCCCGTCGGCTGACGATTGTTGAAGGCAGCTCGTGTGGCCGCGGGATCTGCGCTCCGAGCAGCGAGTTCTTCCATGAACGGGGTGTCCACCGTGCCGGGGTTGACCGCATTCACCGTGATCGATTCCGCGACGAGATCTGCGGCGATCGACCGGGTCATGGCTTCGATCGCGCCTTTCGAGGCCGAGTACAGCGCGCGACGCCGGAAGCCCGAAGTCGCGGTCGTCGACGAGACGTTGACGATCGACGCAGCGGCGGACCGACGCAGATGCGGAAGCGCGGCGCGGGTGGTCCGCACATACCCTCCGAGGTTCACGTCGAGAATGCGTGCCCAGTCGTCTGCGGAGCCGTCCTCGATCCCGCCGACGAAGCTCACTCCCGCGTTGTTGACCAGGACGTCGAGCCCACCGAGCTTCTCGACGATCGACGCGACTGCCAGGTGCACCGCCTCCGCGTCCCGCACATCGGCGATCGCTTCTGCGTGCGGTGATGCGACGTGCGGACTGGTCGCGACCAGGTCCAAGTTGCCGACGTGTGCGCCGAGGTCGAGGAAGTGCTCGACACAAGCACGACCGACGCCAGAAGATCCTCCCGTGACGAGGATCCGACGGCCGGCGAAGCCGCTCATGCCTCTTGCTCCACGTCCGCTCCGAGGAAGGTGCTGTCATCGAGCGCGAGCGTCAGCCCGAGGATGGCTTGCGCATAGCTGTACTGACGCAGCCCCATCGTGGTGCCGGTCGCACTCGGCGTGAAGACAGATTCCCAAGGCCCGATCGGAAGGCCACGCGGCGCGGTGGGAGGAGCGACGACATTCGCGAAATGCACCTCGATGACGGGTCGTCCCGTCTCGCTCAGCGCATGCTTCGTCGGGATGCCGATCTCCGTGAGCCCCGCGGGGTTGATGATGAACGCGTCGACACGCGTAGCGGCGGCATGGATGAACTCGAGGATCTCCCCTTCGAAGTTCGACACGAACGTCTCGATCTCGACACCGAGCTCTGCGCCGATGTCCTTCGAGTACTGCTGCAGATCCTCGATCGAGTTGATGGCTCCGTAGACGCGCCTGTTGCGCGCGCCGAGGTTCGTCATGTTGGGCCCGTCGATGATCGCGATCCTGTGGCGACGGGTTCCTGAACGAATAGGCATGGTGCTCCTTTGTCTGGCGTGGATGTGTGCGGCTCAGCCCAGCGACGTGCTGATCAGCCGAGGATCTGGTGAAGCGCCCATTCGAGGTGCGCTGCGAAGACGGTCGGGTTCTCGGCGTGCGGGAAGTGGCCGAGCTCCGGCATCGTGCGGAACCTGGAGTTCGGGATGGTCTCCGCGAGCTCCTGGCTCGCTGCGGTGGGGACGCTCGTGTCGTATGCGCCCGAGAGCACCACGATGAGCGGGCTGCGATCGTCGAGGAGCGCAACGACGTTCTCGACGTCCCAGCTCTCGGAGTAGTAGCCGATGTCGGCGTCGTACGCGCCGAATCCGCCTTGCGAGTAGCCCCACCACACGCGGTCGCGCATCTCAGCCGGCGATTGCGGCGCCATCAGCACGCTGGTCCACTCGGGTATGTGCAGCGCTTGGTTGACCGCTGCGTGCCGCAGCCACGGTGTGCGACGTCCGGCGACTCGTGGCCCCGCCTGACACGCGACCGCGCCGGCGAACAGCTCGGGATGGGTCGCGACTGCTTCGACGACGGCAGCACCGGCCATCGAGACTCCGAGCAGGATCGGCGGCGTCGGCAGTGCGAGCGCGCGAGTGACCGCCGCGATCGCGCCGACGTACGCCGCTGAGTCGAGTCGGTACGAGCTCGAGCGGCGACCCCACGCCGGGTTGGACTTGCCGTGCCAGGGCAAGTCGAAGGCGATGAGCTCGTACCGCTCCGTGAGATCCGTCTCAGTGACGAGACCGTGGTACTGCTTCGTATCGCTGCCCGCTGTCGGAAGGCACAGCAGTGGCGTCCCCGTGCCCGCGCGTTCGACGTAGATGTCGCAGAGCCCGAGCCCGGGCACGTCGACCCGGACGTACTGGCCTCGGAACTCGAGAGGGCGATGCTCGTGCGCGGCGGGCTCCGGCGATGGCGGCGACGACCGTGCAACCTCGATGACCCTGTGGAGCAGATGGAGGTGCTGCGCGATGGTCAGCGAGTCGCCCCACAGCTCGGCCTCGCCGTCTCGACACAGCGCGTGGACGTTCTGATCACCGGCCTTGGGCTCGGGAGCAAGCAGCCGTGCCCAGACGTGTGGAGCAGCACGGACACCGAACGTCGGGTCACCCTGGAAGCCGATCTCTCCTGCATGAGCGGCGACGACCGTCGCTCCAGCGGGGGCTGAGAGTTCGAAGGCGACCGTCGCGCCCCGGGAGAGCTCGATCAGCCGTGCGTCGGCGAGCAACCGATCGCGAGCCGTAGCGGTCAGGGGAACGAGCTGCGCCCCCGACGCTGCAGTTGCATCGATACTGGTCATGGGAAGTGTCACCTCTCTGTGTTGCTTCCGCGTAGGGCATCGATGCCCTGTTCCGCCCTCGGTGTTGCAGCACCGGGGGCGGGATCGCTTTGGTGTCCGACGGCGCGCCTGCGCCGCTATTGACCGGCGCCGGAACCGCCCTCGTGCACGGTCAGCGTCGGTTCGATCCCCTCGGCGCCGACGACCTCCCGCCAAGCATCGAAGCCGGCTTGGAACGCGACGACGCCCGCTTCCGGCAACGCGATCTCGATGGCTTCGAGGATCTCTATCGGCGTGAGACCCAGGTCGAGCGCGACCCGGATGTGCGACTGGATGTGTCCCTTCGAAGCGCGCATGACGGTGAGCGACACGATGAAGATGAGCTCCTTCGTCTTGCGGTCGAGCGTGCGCTGCTCGAGGTAGGCGGCGCCGACCAACTGGTTGGCGGCCTGGAGGACGGGGAAGTCCTGCTTGGCCATGACCTTGTGGTAGTCGAGGACGTATCCGCGCTTCCGCGCCATGTCGTCGATGTATTCCTGCGGATCGATGCCTGCCATCGTCTGCCCTTCGTCAGTTCTCATGTTCGCGCCCGCTCCGACCGCCCTCGGCAGGCAGTCAGACCAGTGCGTTCTCGCGGTCTTGGAGGTGGTCGAGCGCGATGGCAGATGCGGCCATCACGTGCGCGACCGATAGCTCGTAGGCGGCGTCCTCGTCGCCGCGCACGATCGCGTCGACGACTGCGCCGAGTTCGGCACGCATGGCTTGGTGGCGATCCGGGGCAGAGAGCGTCACTGCGCGGAGCTGGCTGATGCGCGCCTGCACATTGGCGAGCTGCTCGCCGATGATGCGGTTACGACTCGCGGCGATGAGCGCGTCGTAGAAGGTGTTCTTCACAGCCAGCAGGTCTTCGAGCGAGGCGGGTGCCTCGTCGTCGATCAGGGCGAACGCGGCCTGCAGCGCACGGACGTGCTCGTCATCGCAGTGCCGAGCAGCCAGCCGAGCCGCGGTGGCCTCGAGCGCAGCGCGCACCTCGTAGAGCTGCCGGGCTTCATCCGGGCTGAGCTCCGCAACGACCGGTCCCGCACCGGGTTGGATGCGTATGAGCCGTTCGCTCTCGAGCTGCCGGAGCGCCTCGCGCACGACGGTGCGGCTCACGCCGAGGCGCTGCTCCACCGACTTCTCGGTGATGCGAGAGCCAGGCGGCATCTCACCCCGCACGATCGCCGCGCGGAGCGCGTCCACCGCCTGCTCGCGCAGCGGTGCCGCTCGTCGCTCCAGCATGAGTCCCGCCTCTCGTCAGTATGACGATATTACGGTATTACGACCCAGCGCAACCCTCCGCTGGCGCGCCTCGCCCGGTCGCTGGAGAGGCCGCGCTTCAGCGGGCCCCCCGCGCGAGCGCCGACGGCCACCACGTCGCCCGACCGAGCTCGAGCGCGAGCGCAGGCACGAGCAGCGAGCGCACGAGGGTCGTGTCGATGAGCACGCCGAGCGCGACGATGATCGCGAGCTGCAGCAGGAACAGCACGGGGATGACGCCGAGCGCCGCGAACGTCGCGGCGAGCACGACGCCTGCGGAGGTGATGACGCCGCCCGTCACCCGCAGCCCGCGCAGCACCCCCTCGCGGTGCCCGCTGCGCGCGACCTCCTCGCGCACGCGCGTCATGAGGAAGATGTTGTAGTCGACGCCGAGCGCGACGAGGAAGACGAACGCGAACAGCGGCACCGCCGGGTCCATCGCCGCGATGCCCAGCCAGCCGAGGATGACGGCGCCGACGCCGAGCGCCGTGCCGTACGACAGCACGGTCGTCGCGAGCAGCACGAGCGCCGCCACGATCGAGCGCAGCAGCAGCGTGAGGATGATCGAGATCACCAGCAGCACGATGGGGATGATGAGGGCGCGGTCGCGCTCGGATGCGTCGTCCGTGTCGATCGCGGTCGCGGTCGTGCCGCCGACGGCGACGTCGGCGGACACCGCGCGCACCGCCTCGCGCACCTCCCGGACGACCGCTTGCGCCTCGTCCGAGTCGGGCGCGTCGCTGAGCGTCGCCTGCACGAGCACGCGACCGTCCACGACCGTGGGGGCGGCGTCGGCGAAGGGCGACGCGGGGTCGACCGGGAGCGGGACCGTGCCAGCCGGCGACTCCTCGCTCACCGCGGCGACGCTCTCGACGCCTTCTACGCCGGCGAGCGCATCCGCCACGTCCTCGAGCTCGGCCTCGGGCGCGAGCACCTGCGTCGGCGTGCCCGCGCCGCCGGGGAAGTGCGCCGAGAGCAGGGCCTGGCCGTCGCGCGCCTGCGACTCCCCCACGACGAGCTCGCTCGAGGGCACGCCCTCGGCCTGCAGCTGCGCGACGCCGACCGCCCCCGCGCCGAGCACGAGTGCCGTCGCCAGCCACACCGCACGCGTGCGGCGGTCGACCAGTCGCGCGACGCCGGCCCACAGCCCCTTGCCCTCCTGCTGCCTGCGGGGCCGCGCGGGCGTGGGGGCGAAGGGCCAGAAGGCCGCGCGCCCGAACGCGAGCAGGAGCGCCGGCAGCAGCGTGAGGCCCGCGAGGATCGACGTCGCGATGCCGATGGCGGCGACCGGTCCGAGCTGCTGGTTGGAGACGAGGTCGCTCAGCAGCAGGCACAGCAGACCCGCGATGACGGTGCCGCCGGAGGCGATGATCGGCTCGAACGATCCGCGCAGCGCTCGCACGGTCGCCGCCCAGCGCGAGTCGACCTCGCCGAGCGCCTCCCGGAAGCGCGCCGTGTAGAGCAGGGCGTAGTCGGTCGCGGCCCCGACGACGAGGATGAACAGGATGCCCTGCGTCTGCCCGCTGAGCGTGAGGACACCCGCCTTCGCGAGCTCGAACACGACGAGGATCGCCAGGCACAGCGCCGAGACCGAGGTGAGCAGCACGAGCACCGGCAGGAGCGGCGAGCGGTAGACGATCACGAGGATGAGGAGGACGGCGGCGAGCGCGACGAGCAGCAGCACGCCGTCGATGCCGCCGAACGCCTCGACGATGTCGGCGCTGAAGCCCGCGGGCCCGGTCACCGCCGCCTGGAGGTCGGTGCCGCCGACGGCGTCCGCGACCTCCGCGCGCAGCGCCTCGACGATGTCGGGCACCTCGCCGGCGCTGCCGGAGCTGTCCATGAGCGCCACGAGCTGGGCGGCGCGGCCGTCCTCGCTCGGGATGAGCGGCGAGGTCTCGACGACGCCGTCGAGCTCGGCGAGCCGCTCCCGGAGCCCCTCGAGGCGCTCGAGCGCCTCGGCGTCGAGCGCGTCCTCGCCCACGGCGATGACGATCGCGGGCACCTCGTCGTCGCCGAGGAACCCGGGCAGGGCCTCCTGCACCGTCGTCGACTCCGCGCTCGCGGGGAGGAAGCTCGCCTGGTCGTTGGAGACCACGGAGGACAGTCGCCCGAAGGTCGGGCCGCCGATTCCGGCGGCGGCGAGCCAGCCGAGGATCAGGAAGGCGGGGAGGAGCACGCGGAGCCACGTGGGGACCCTGCGCTCGGTGCGGTTGCGCGACGACACGGGGCGGCCTCTCTGCGAGTTCGGCGACGGACGCGCCCGGCCCAGCAAGCCTGGCACCAGACAGGCTACATGTAGACCGCCTACCCATCTACGCCGCAGCTTCGCAGCTTCGTGCGACGCCGCAGCGCTACGCCGCCGTGCCCGGCGAGCGCGGCACGACTTCGACGCCCGCGTCGCGCAGCTCGTCGAGCGCTGCCGCGCGCGTCTCCGGCGAGACCGCGGACGTCAGCCCGTCGAGGACGCGCACCCGAAGGCCCGCGACCGCCGCGTCGAGCGCGGAGGCCTTGACGCAGTAGTCGGTCGCGATGCCCACGATGTCGAGCTCGTCGATCCCCTGCTCCTCGAGCACCTCGCTCAGCATCTCGCCGTCGTCGCTCGTGCCCTCGAAGGCCGAGTAGGCGGGCTTGCCCTGCCCCTTCTTGATGTGCACGTCGATCGCGAGCGCGTCGAGCGCCGGGTGGTAGTCGGCGCCGGGCGTCCCCGCGACGCAGTGCACGGGCCACGTGTCGACGAAGTCGGGCTCGCCTGCGGCGAAGTGACCGCCGTTGTCGTTGGCCGCGTCGTGCCAGTCGCGGCTCGCGGCCACGAGTGCGTACTCGTGCGTGCGCAGGTGCTCGGTGATGGCGGCCGCGACCGCCGCGCCGCCCTCCGTGCCGAGCGCGCCGCCCTCGGTGAAGTCGTTCTGCACGTCGACGATCAGGATGCCTCGCGTCATGGGGCAAGGCTACGCCGCGCAGCGCTCTCAGGCGCCCTCCAGCGCGGCTCGCTTCCATGGTGCGCGGCGGCGGGCCGTCCGCCGCGGAGGAGGAGGCAGCGATGACGCACCGCATCACCGCGATGCTCGACACCCACCCCGGAGACCTCGGCACCATCGATCGGGAGGCCCTCGCCGCCTGCATCGAGGCGTGCTTCGAGTGCGCGCAGGTCTGCACGGCATGCGCAGATGCGTGCCTCGCCGAGGGCATGGTCGCCGATCTCCGGGCGTGCATCCGGAACAACCTCGACTGCGCCGACGTTTGCGAGGCGACCGGCCGGATCCTCTCGCGCCGCACCGGCGCTGATCCCGGCGTGACGAAGGCCGTGCTCGAGGCGTGCCTCGCAGCGTGCAGGGCGTGCGCGGCCGAGTGCGAGCAGCACGCCGAGATGCACGAGCACTGCCGGATCTGCGCCGAGGCGTGCCGGCGCTGCGAGCAGGCATGCGAGCGGCTGCTCGCGACGCTCGGCTGATCGCGCGGCCAGGTCGCCATCCGCGCAGGGTGCACGGGACCTAGCGATGCTCGAGGCGGGCGGCTATCGTCGCTCGCATGACCGACCCGGACTCCGCTCGCGATGGCGCGGACGCCACCGCAGCTCGCCTCCGGCAGCTCCTCGCAGAGCTCCGTGCGCCCACCGTGGCCCGCGATGACCCGCGCGCAGCGCACCAGCTCGAGCTGTGCCGCGAGGTCGAGTCCATCCTCCTCGAGCAGCAAGCGCAGCGCCGAGAGCGCCGACGCGCCTGATCGATGGCGCCTGGGACCTCCAATGGGCCGCGCGCCAGCGCTGGCACCACCGCGGGCGAGCGACGCGTTCCGGCATGAGTCCGCGCAAGCGCATCGCCGTCGGCTGCACCTTCATCGCCTCGAGTCTCGTCGTCGCGGCGCTCGCGATCGCTTGGGCCAGCACGGTGCCACTGGATGCCGACACGCGAAGGGGGCCGGTCTGGTTCGTCGTGGGACTCGGCTTGGTGACCTGCGCCGGACTGACGCTCATGGCGGTCAAGGGGATCCGGCAAGCGCGACGGGAGATCAGGGACGAGCGCGACTGATGCGGATGCTCGTCGCGCTCGAGGACGCGCAGCAGGCGCTCGCGGGCGCGATCGCCTCACGCATGCGCACGAGCGCGTCGAGGCGCTGGTAGGAGCGCGTCGACGAGCAGCCGAGCCGCGCTCGGATCTCGCGAGCCGACCTATCCCAGGGAGACGAACAGGTCGTGCACGGTGTCGGTCCCATCCGGCGTGTACCCGATGTCGAGCTTGGCGGCGCCGGGCCGCCGCCCGGTCGAACGAAGCCACGCCTCGATCTCTCCGAAGGCCGCAGCGATGCCCGCGGCTGGCCCCTCGTGGCGCAGGTGCGCATAGTCGCCCTCCGGGACCAAGACGTGCACGAGACCATCGATCCGCTCATCGGTGCGCGCGAGCACCCCGACGACCTCGTGGTACTGGGCGCCGATCCGGACGCTCGCCTCCGCGAACACCCGTCCCTCCCCCTGCAAGCGCTCGAACGCTGTCGTCCATGCCTCCGGAACGAGCGCGGAGAGACGATCGAAGGGAGCGAGCACGGGCACCCCGATCACCACGTGTGCTGGCTGCTGCACGAGCTCGATCACCGTTCCCCGCCCTTCCTCAACCTGTCCCGCACGATAGCCGAACGCAGCGCTGGTTGCGCCGGGCGCACCTATCGCACCTCCACCCTCTTGAACACGCGGGAGCGCGGCTCGCGCGCGGGATGTCGGAGCGGTTCGCGGCAGGGGGGCGTCGGATGGGGCGTCGCTCGCCTCGGGACGACGAAACGGCCCCCGACCCGGGCTTCGTGCAGAAGTCCCGGTCAGAGGCCGTTTCCTGTGGTGGTGCCGCCTGGGAGAATCGAACTCCCGACCTATTCATTACGAGTGAATCGCTCTGCCGACTGAGCTAAGGCGGCGTGCCGAGGCACGATCATCGATCATAGCGCATGCCGGAGTCGCCGCACGACCGCGGCCGGCGCTCGGAGGGGCATCGTCGCCTTGACGGGGTCGGCGCCCGCCAGCAGGCTCGAGGCATGACGGCCTCCGCTTGGCAGCAGCGCACTCGACCCGCCTCGGCGAGCGACCTCGAGCACGTCGACGCGTGGTGGCGCGCGGCGAACTACCTCAGCATCGGGCAGATCTACCTGCTCGAGAACCCGCTGCTGCGCGAGCCGCTCGCGCCCGAGCACCTCAAGCGCCGGCTGCTCGGCCACTGGGGCACGACGCCGGGCCTCAACTTCGTCTACGGGCACCTGAACCGCGTCATCCGCGACCGGCAGCAGCGCACGCTCTTCGTCATGGGTCCCGGCCACGGCGGCCCGAGCGGCGTGGCGTGCGCGTGGCTCGAGGGCACCTACTCGGAGCGCTTCCCGCACGTCGAGCGATCCGAGCGGGGCATGCAGCGGCTCTTCCGCCAGTTCTCCTTCCCCGGCGGGATCCCGAGCCACGCCGCGCCCGAGACGCCGGGCTCGATCAACGAGGGCGGCGAGCTCGGCTACTCGCTCGCGCACGCCTACGGCGCCGCCCTCGACGACCCGGAGCTGCTCGTCGCGTGCGTCATCGGCGACGGCGAGGCCGAGACGGGCCCGCTCGCCGCGAGCTGGCACGCGAACAAGCTGCTCAACCCCGCGAGCGACGGCGTCGTGCTGCCGATCCTGCACCTCAACGGGTGGAAGATCGCGAACCCGACGCTGCTCGCGCGCATCCCCGAGGCCGAGCTCCTCTCGCTCCTGCGCGGCTACGGGCACGACCCCATCGTCGTCACCGTCGGCGAGGAGGGCGAGCCGCCCATGGCCGCGCACGAGCGCTTCGCGGCCGCGCTCGACGACGCGCTCGACCGCATCGCCGCGATCAAGGCGGATGCGTCGACCGGCGCCCTCGACGCGCGCCCCGCGTGGCCCATGCTCGTGCTGCGCAGCCCGAAGGGCTGGACGTGCCCGAAGGAGGTCGACGGGACGCGCATCGAGGGCACGTGGCACGCGCACCAGGTGCCGCTCGAGCGCGTGCGGGAGGACGAGGCGCACCGGCGGCTGCTCGAGGGGTGGCTGCGCTCGTACCGGCCGGAGGAGCTCTTCGACGAGGACGGAGCGCCCCGGGCGATCGTCACGGATGCGGCGCCCGAGGGCGACCTGCGGATGAGCGCGACGCCGGTCGCGAACGGCGGTGCGCTCCGCCGCGACCTCGCGCTCGCCGCGATCGCCGACCACGCGCAGGAGGTGGATCCGACGTCCCGGGGCGCGGAGAGCACGAGCTCGACCGCCGTGCTCGGCGCCTGGCTCGCCGACGTGCTGCGCGACAACCCCGACTCGTTCCGCATCTTCGGGCCCGACGAGACCGCATCCAACCGCCTCGCCCCCGCCGTCTACGAGGTCACGGCGAAGCAGTGGAACGCTGAGACGCTGCCCGTCGACGAGCACCTCGCACCTACGGGGCGCGTCATCGAGCTGCTGAGCGAGCACGTGTGCCAGGGGCTGCTCGAGGGCTACCTGCTCTCGGGCAGGCACGGGCTGCTCAACACCTACGAGGCGTTCGCGCACATCGTCGACTCGATGCTGAACCAGCACGCGAAGTGGCTCGAATCCGCGCTGCAGGTGCCGTGGCGCGAGCCGATCGCGAGCCTCAACTACCTGCTCTCGAGCCACGTGTGGCGGCAGGACCACAACGGCTTCAGCCACCAGGATCCCGGCTTCATCGACGTCGCGCTCAACAAGAGCGCCGACGTCGTGCGGGTCTACCTGCCCTTCGACGCGAACACGCTGCTCGCGACCGCCGAGCACTGCCTGCGCACGACAGGGCACGTGAACGTCATCGTCGCTGGCAAGCAGCCCGAGCCGCAGTGGCTCACGATGGACGAGGCGCTCGAGCACTGCGAGCGCGGCCTCGGCATCCTGCCGTGGGCGGGCACCGAGACGCCGGACCGACCGGCGGATGCGGTGCTCGCCGCCGCGGGCGACGTGCCGACGCTCGAGGCGCTCGCCGCCGCTTCGCTGCTGCGCGAGCGCGTGCCGGAGCTCGCGCTGCGCGTCGTGAACGTCGTCGACCTCGCGCGGCTGCAGCGCGAGGATCAGCACCCGCACGGGCTGCCCGACGCCGAGTACGACCGCGTCTTCACGCGCGACCGCCCCGTCGTCTTCGCCTACCACGGCTACCCGTGGCTCATCCACCGGCTCACGTACAAGCGCGCGGGCCACGACCAGCTGCACGTCCACGGCTTCCTCGAGCGCGGCACGACGACGACGCCGTTCGACATGGTGATGCTCAACGAGCTCGACCGCTACACGCTCGCGATCGACGTCATCGACCGCGCGGGGTTCGCGGCTTCGCACGCGAGCGTGCGCGAGGAGCTCGAGGCCGCGCGCGATCGCGCGAAGGCGCACACGCGCGAGCACGGCGTCGACATCCCCGAGGTCGCCGACTGGGTCTGGCGGGGCGAGGCGCGCGGCTGATGCCGCCGCTCGGCGCCGCGGGCGCCGCTAGGCCGAGCGCCAGTCGTCGCTCTGCAGGTGCGAGCCCGCTTGCGGCCCCATCTGCAGCATCCCGCCGTCGACCACGATCGAGGCTCCCGTGACGTAGGAGGCCGCGGGCGAGGCGAGGAACGCGATGACGGATGCGACCTCGCGCGCGTCGCCGGGGCGGCCGAGCGGGATGCCCGGCCGGTCGGTGTCGTGCGGGTCCTCGTCGGTCTGCCCCGTCATGGGCGTCGCGATCTCGCCCGGCGCGACGGTGTTGACCGTGATGCCGTGGCCGCCGAGCTCGAGCGCCGCGGTCTTGATGAGCCCGCCGAGGCCGTGCTTGGCGGCGTCGTAGGCGCTCGACCCGACGCGGGGCTGGTGCTCGTGCACGCTCGAGACCGCGACGATGCGGCCTCCGGCGCCGCCCGCGACCATGCGTCGCGCCGCGCGCTGGATGCACACGAACGCACCGCTGAGGTCGGTGGTGAGGATGTGGTCCCATTCGGCGTAGTCGAGCTCGAGCAGCGGGGTCGAGCCGCCGGTGCCCGCGTTGTTGACGAAGACGTCGAGGCCCCCGAGCTCGTCGGCGAGCCGGTCGACGACGTCGCCGCACCCGGGGATGTCGGTGGCGTCGAGCCTCGCGACCTCGGCGCGCACCCCGAGCGCGCGCACCTCCTCGGCCGTGTCGAGGGCTCCCTGCTCGTCCTCGTGCCACGTGATGCCGACGTCCATGCCGGCGGCGGCGAGCGCGACGGCGGTCGCGCGCCCGATGCCGGAGTCGGAGGCGGTGACGATCGCGCGGCGGGGGCTGAAGCGGGTGTCGCTGTCGGTGGAACGCGTCGTGTCGCTCATGGCGCACACCATACGCCCGCCTGCCGGGAGCAGGCCGACGCGTCGCAGGCCAGCGCGAGCGCGCCGCCCGCTCAGCAGTCGAGGTCCGCCGTCGGCGCCGTGCCGGTGAGGAAGTACTGGTTCACCGGCCCGTCGACGCACGCGTTGCCGCCGTTGTACTGCCCGTGGCCCTCGTCGTCGACCGAGATGAGCACGCCCGACTCGAGCATCGTCGCGAGGTCCACGGCCTGCTGGTAGGAGGTCGCGGGGTCGTTGATCCCGCCGATGACGATGATCGGCTCGGCGCCGGGAGCCGTGATCTCGTGCGGGACGCGCGTGGCCTCGAAGGGCCATGCGGCGCACGAGCCGAGACCGACGAAGTCGGGTCCGAGCGTCGGCGCCGCCGCCATGATCTGCTCGGCATTCGCGCGCACCTGGTCGAAGTCGGTCGTCGCCGGCTGGTCGAGGCAGTTCACGGCGATGAGCGCCTCGAGCGAGTTGTCGGCGAAGGTGCCGTCGGGGTTGATGCCGTAGTACTCGTCGGCCGCGGCGAAGGCGCGCTCGCCGCTGCCGGAGGCGACGTCGGCGAGGATCTGCCGCAGGGTCGGCCACTGGGCGTCGCTGTAGAGGTTGGCGGCGATCGCGATGAACAGCGCCCCCGAGCCCAGCTCGCGCCCGTCGGCGACCGGGATGGGCCGCTCGTCGAGCGACTCGATGAGCTCGCGGGTCTGCTCGAGCGCATCCGCCTCGTCCCCGTCGAAGGGGCAGTCGCGCTGCTGCAGGCAGTCGGCGACGAAGTTGCCGTAGGCGAGCTCGAAGCCCGCTGCCTGGTGCAGCGTGCCCTCGAAGTCGGTCGCGTCAGGGGCGACGGCGGCGTCGAGCACCATGCGCCCGACGTGCTCGGGGAACAGGTCGGCGTAGGTCGAGCCGATGAGCGTGCCGTAGGAGACGCCGAGGTAGTCGAGCTGCTCCTCGCCGAGCATGGCGCGCAGCAGGTCGAGGTCGGCGGCGACCTGCTCGGTGCCGACGAACTGGAGGAAGGGGCCCGTGTGCTCGAGGCACGAGTCGGCGAACCACTGCGCCGACTCGAGCTGCTGCTCGAGGTCCTCGTCGCTCAGCGGCTCCGGCGCGGGAGCGGGCGGGAGCTCCCACAGCCAGTCGTAGAGCTCCTGCGGGTCGTCGTAGCAGGAGATGGGCGTCGAGCCGCCGACCCCGCGGGGGTCGAAGCCGACGAGGTCGTAGTGCTCGCGCACCTGCGGGTGCAGGAGGTAGTCGCCGTAGTCGCGCACGTACTCGACGCCCGAGGCACCGGGTCCGCCCGGGTTGTAGAAGATGGCGCCGTGGCGCTCCCCGGTGGCCGGGGCGACCGTGACGGCGAGCTCGATCGTGTCGGTCGACGGGTCCTCCCAGTCCATCGGGGCTGTCACGGTGCCGCACCACAGGCCCTGGCACTCGGCCCACTCGACCTGCTGCCCGTAGAACGGCTCGAGCTCGGGCGCGACCTGCTCCTCCGTCGCGCTCCACTGCGGCTCGCCGAGCCCGCCTGGGCTCGTGGGCTCGCCCGGCAGCGGCGGCGGCAGGATGCAGCCGGTCAGTGCGAGTGCCGCGGCGGCGATGACGGCGAGCGCGGCGGGGCCGCGACGGGAGGAGCGCATGCGTCAACGCTATTGGTCGTCGGCGGGCGGGGCGAGCCGGGCGCGCGCCGCCTCGGCGACGAGCGGCGAGCTGCGCACGCCGCAGGCCGCGCGAGCGGCGACTCCGCTGACGACGTCAGCGTCGCTGCGCGGCGCGCGCCGCCTGCACGAGCATCGCCTCGAGCGCGAGCAGCGGCGGCACGTTCGCCTCGATGCGCTCGCGCGCGATGCGGATCGCGTCGAGCACCTCGATGACGGCCGCGCGCTCGAGGTAGTCGGCGGCCGCCTGCACCGTGGGGCGCATCGCCTCGTTGACGAGCTCGCGGCCGACGCCGAGCTGCGTCATGAGGATGTCGCGGTAGAGCGAGAGCAGGTCGACGAGGATGCGGTCGACGCCGTCGCGCATGCCGCGCTTGGCCCGCTGCTTCTGCGCCTCCTCGAGCTCCTTGAGCTGGCGGCGCAGCGCGGGCGGCACGGTGCCGCCCGGCTCGATGCCGAGCTGGTGGAGCGCTTGCGCGCGCTCGGCCTCGTCGCGCTCGGCCGAGAGCGCGTCGGCATCAGCGGTCGCGATCTCGACGAATCGGGCCGCGGCGAGCACGGCGGAGGCGGCGGTCGAGACGCGCATCGCGATCTCGAGCGTCTCGGTCCTGCGGGAGCGGGCCTCCTCGCTGGTGGCGAGCCGGCGCGCCATCCCGATGTGGCTCTGCGCCTCGCGCGCCGCCCGCTCGGCGACATCGCGATCCACGCCGTCGCGCTCGACGAGCAGCCGCGCGACCTCGGCTGGATCGGGCACCTGCAGGTTGACGGTGCGCACCCGGGAGCGGATCGTGGGCAGCAGATCGGCCTCGCTCGGGGCGCACAGGATCCAGACGGTCTCCGGCGGCGGCTCCTCGAGCGCCTTGAGCAGCGCGTTCGACGTGCGCTCCGCCATGCGGTCGGCGTCCTCCACCACGACGACCCGGTAGCGCGCGCTCGAGGGCGCGAGCGACGCGCGCTGCACGACCGCTCGCGCCTGGGCGATCGTGATCAGCACGCCCTCCGTCGCGAGCGTCACGAGATCCGGGTGCGTGCGCGCCTCGACGAGCGTGGCGACCTCGGGCTCGATGCCCTCCGGCGGCGAGAGCAGCGCCGTCGCGAAGGCGTAGGCGAGGTTCGAGCGGCCCGAGCCCGGGGGTCCGGTGAGCAGCCATGCGTGCGTCATGGCGCCGTTGCCGTCGACGCCGCCGTCGTCGCTCGCCGCGCGCTGCAGGGTCGCGACCGCGTCGGCCTGGCCGACGATCTCGCTCCACCCGCTCGTCACGCGCTCCCCCTCGTCCTGCGACTCAGCGCTGCGCGTCGAGGATCGCACGCACGTGCGACACGACGCTCGCGTGCACCTCGTCGGGGGTGCCGGATGCGTCGACGACGGCGAAGCGGGCCGGCTCGGCCTCGGCGAGCCGCAGGTAGGCGGCGCGCACGCGCTCGGCGAACTCGAGCCCCGTCTCCTCGAGCCGGTCGTAGGGCGCGTCGGCGCGGCGCGCCATGCGCTCGCGGCCGACGGCAGGGTCGATGTCGAGCAGGATCGTGAGGGTCGGCAGCAGCCCGTCGGTCGCCCAGAGCGACAGGTCGCGGATCTGCGCGCCGTCGAGCTCGCGGCCAGCGCCCTGGTAGGCGACCGAGGAGTCGAGGTAGCGGTCCTGCACGACGACCTCGCCGCGCTCGAGCGCGGGTCGCACGAGCGTCGCCACGTGGTGCGCCCGATCGGCGGCGTAGAGCAGCGCCTCGGCGCGCGGCGCGACGTGCCCCTCGGTGTGCTGCACGAGGCGGCGGATCTCGATGCCCAGCGGCGTGCCGCCCGGCTCGCGCGTGCGCATCACCGTGCGGCCCTCGCCCTCGAGCCACGCCTGCAGCATCGCCGCTTGCGTCGACTTGCCCGAGCCGTCGCCGCCCTCGAGCGTGATGAACGCGCCGCTCGCGCCCCCTCCCGCCGTCATGCCTTCGGCGGGGTCTTCTTGGCGGGTGCCTTCGCGGCCGGCTTCTTCGCGGCGGGCTTCTTCGCGGCCGGCTTCCGCGCGGGCTTCTTGGCGGGCCCCTTCTCGCGCTTGAGCTGCAGCAGCTCGATCGCGCGCTCGAAGGTGATCGCCTCGACGTCCTCGCCGCGCGGGATCGTCGCGTTCGTCTCGCCGTCGGTCACGTAGGGCCCGAAGCGGCCGTCGCGGACCTTCACGGGCTTGCCGCTCACGGGGTCCGCGTCGAACTCCTTGAGCGCCGAGGCGGCCTTCCGCGCACCGTACTTCGGCTGCGCGAACTTCTCGAGCGCCTCCTCGAGCGTGATCGTGAAGATCTGGTCCTCGGCCTCGAGCGAGCGCGTGTCGGTGCCCTTCGACAGGAAGGGGCCGTAGCGGCCGGGTCGGGCGGTGATCTCCTCGCCCGACTCGGGGTCGGTGCCCACGACGCGCGGCAGGCTCAGCAGCTTGAGCGCGGTCTCGAGGTCGACCGACTCCGGCTCCATGGTCTTGAACAGCGACGCGCGGCGCGGCTTCGGCGCGGCCTTGCCCTTCTTCGGGGCGACGGGCTTGCCCTCGTCGTCGAGCTCGACCGGCAGCGACTCCTCGATGTAGGGCCCGAAGCGGCCGTTCTTCACGACGACGTCGAGGCCCGTCTCCGGATGCTGGCCGAGCACGCGATCCTGCACGGGCTCAGCGGCGAAGAGCTCCTGCGCCTTCTCGGGCGTGAGCTGGTCGGGCGTGAGGTCCTCGGGGATGTTGGCGCGCTTGACCTCGCCGTCGGGCCCTTCGCCCTCGAGGTACGGCCCGTACTGGCCGACTCGCAGCGTCACGCCCTCGGCGACCGGGATCGAGTTGACGGCGCGAGCGTCGATGTCGCCGAGGTTCTCGACGGTCGACTTCAGCCCCGGCCGCTCGTCGGAGCCGAAGTAGAAGCGCCGCAGCCACTCCTCCCGGTCGAGCTCGCCATCCGCGATGCGGTCGAGGTCGGCGAGCATCTCGGCCGTGAAGTCGTAGTCGACGTAGTCGCCGAGGTTGTCCTCGAGCAGCTTGATGGTGGAGAACGCGATCCAGTTGGGCACGAGCGCACCGCCGCGCTGCGTGACGAAGCCGCGCCGCACGATCGTGTCGATGATCGACGCGTACGTCGAGGGACGGCCGATCTCGAGCTCCTCGAGCGCCTTCACGAGGCTCGCCTCGGTGTAGCGCGGCGGCGGGGTCGTCGCGTGCTCCTTGCGCTCGAGCTCGGCGAGCGCGACCGCGTCGCCCTGCTTGACGTCGGGCAGCCTCGACTCGTCGGCCGACGCATCCGCCTCGTCCGCGTAGCGGGCGGCGTCCTTCGACTCCTCGTAGGCCTGCAGGAAGCCGGGCTCGGTGATGACGGTGCCGGATGCCGTGAACTCGGCGACGCCGCGGCTCGTCCTCTCGGACGCGATCGTGATCGTCGCGGTCTGTCCCGTCGCGTCGATCATCTGGCTCGCGACGGTGCGCTTCCAGATGAGCTCGTACAGGCGCTGCTCGTTGGGCGTGAGGGAGGAGCGCACCTCGCTCGGGGTGCGGAAGCTCTCGCCCGAGGGGCGGATCGCCTCGTGCGCCTCCTGCGCGGACTTCGACTTGCCCGCGTAGTGCCGAGCGGCCTGCGGCACGCTGCCCGCGCCGTAGAGCGCGGTCGCCTGCGCGCGCGCCGCCTGGATCGCCTGCTTCGAGAGCGAGGGCGAGTCGGTGCGCATGTAGGTGATGTAGCCCTGCTCGTAGAGCGACTGCGCGACCGACATCGTCTGCTTCGCGGAGAGCTTGAGCTTGCGGCCCGCCTCCTGCTGCAGCGTCGACGTCGTGAACGGCGCCGAGGGGCGGCGACGGTAGGGCTTCGACTCGACGCCCGCGACCCTGAAGCCGGTCTGCTCGAGCTCCCGGGCGAGCGATTCCGCGCCCTCGCCGTCGAGGATCGTGCGCACGCCCTTGACCTGGCCGCGGTCGTCGAAGTCGGCACCGGTGGCGACCTTCGCGCCGTCGAGGCGCACGAGGCGGGCGCGGAAGCGGCCGCCCTGCGCTGCGGACTGCGACGCGTCGAACTCCGCGGTGAGGCTCCAGTAGTCGGCGGCGACGAACGCCATGCGCTCGCGCTCGCGGTCGACGATGAGGCGCGCGGTGGGCGACTGCACGCGGCCGGCCGAGAGGCCCTGCCGCACCTTGCGCCACAGCACCGGGCTCACCTCGTAGCCGTAGAGGCGGTCGAGGATGCGGCGGGTCTCCTGCGCGTCGACGAGCGGCATGTTGAGCTCGCGCATCTGGTCCTTGGCCTGCTGGATGGCGTCCTCGGTGATCTCGTGGAACACCATGCGCTTGACCGGCACCTTGGGCTTGAGCACCTCGAGCAGGTGCCAGGCGATGGCCTCCCCCTCGCGGTCCTCATCCGTCGCGAGGATGAGCTCCTCGGCGTCCTTGAGCGCCTTCTTGAGCTCGGCGACGGTCTTCTTCTTCTCGTCGCTCACGACGTAGTAGGGCGCGAAGCCGTGGTCGACGTCGACCGCGAACTTGCCGTACGCGCCCTTCTTGAGGTCGGCCGGCAGGTCGCGCGGGCTCACGAGGTCGCGGATGTGCCCGACCGAGGCCAGCACCTGGTAGTCCTCGCCCAGGTACCGCTCGATCGTCTTGCCCTTCGCCGGGGACTCGACGATGACGAGCTTCTTGCCCATGCTCACGCTCACTGCTTCTTGGGGATCGATGGATCCGACTGGATCACGACTCGACACAATACACACGGTGTCATTGCGCTCTCGATCCCGCGTCGAGGCGGCCGAGCGACGGCGGAGGGGCCGCGCGCCGAGGCGCGGGCCCCTCCGGCGGGGCTCAGAAGTCGAACGTGTCGCCCGTGCAGCTGACCATCGAGGTCCCCTCCTGGAGGTCGACGCTCTCGCCGTCGATGAGGACCTCGCACGTGAGCTGCTGGTCCTCGGCCCCGAAGTCGCCGACGACCGACAGCACGGCCATGTCCTGGCCCGTGAAGGTCGCGGCCTCGCGCCACTCGCCGCTCACGTCGGCGGTCGAGGTGCTCGCGCCCGTGCCGAAGGTCACGGTGGCTTCGCCGGCGCTCACGGTCACGACGAACTCGACGGAGTGCTCCACGCCGTCGACGGCCTCCTGCGACGCGATGATCTCGTCGAACTCCTGGCTCGCCTGGTTCGCGGCGCTGAGGGCGGCCGTGGCGACGAGCATGCCGACGATGAAGAGCGCGATGGAGGCGAGCAGCCCGACGACGCCCGTGATGACGCCGGTGATCGACATGCCCTTCGACTGGCGCTTGCGCAGCGCGACCGCGCCGAGCACGATCGCGGCGATGCCGACGAGGCCGCCGAGGAGCGGCAGCCAGCACGTCACGATGGCGACGATGCCGAGCACGAGCGCGGTGATCGCGAGCCCGTTGCTCTGGGGCTGCTGGAGCTGCGCGCCGTACGGGGGCTGCGCGCCGTACGGCTGCTGGGTGCCGTACTGCGGTGCGCCGTACGGCTGCGATCCGTACTGCTGGGGCGCGCCGTACTGCTGCGCGTCGTGCGGGGGCTGGCCGCCGGGCTGCGGCTGCGCGCCGTACGGCTGCGGCTGGCCGGAGTGCTGCGCGTCGCCGCCGGCGGGGGGTTCGTAGGTCATGCTGGTCCTTCTGGTGCTGGGGATGCGTGGAGGGGATGGCTCCACTCGCCGCACTGTAGTGCCGGTCCGTGACGCGCAGGAGTCGGCGGCGTGACCGCGACGGCGGCTGCGGGGCGCGGGTCAGCGCGGTGGTCCGGCTCGGGCGTCGGCGGTCGCGTGCAGCGGTCCGACCGGCACGGCGGCGGTGACCAGCGCCTCGAGCCCCTCGACGGAGCACGCCGGGAGCTCCGCGCCGCTCGCCGTCGCGACCGCGCGAGCGAGCTCGCACGGGCTCCCGTCGACGAAGCCCGAGAGCGCGTCGGCCGCCGCGAGCGCCGCGGCATCCGCGGCCGCGGCCGCTCGCGCCTGCGCGATCGCGGCGGTGCCGGCGCCGGCCACGAGGAGCGCGAGCGACAGCACGGCCGTCGCGATCGCGAGCGCGAGCGCCGTGCCCGCGCCGCGGTCCGCACCGAGCGGTCGGCGGCGATCACGACCGCGCGCACGCGAGCCGCTTCGCGCCACCGGCTCCTCGATCACCGGCCGGCTCCGTGCGCGCAGCTGCGCGCGGTGAGCGCGAGCGCTCCCCCGAGCGCCTCCCGGGTGAGCAGCGCGCACACGAGGTCGCCGTGCCGCTCGAGCCGCAGCGCCGCTCCGTCGGCGTACGCGGCTGGGTCGTCGCCGCGACCGGCGGCGCGCGCCGCGGCGCCTGCCGATTGCTCGAGGCTCACCTGCGCGGCGGTCGCGGCGACCGCCGCGATCGCGATGCCCAGCGCGAGCACAGCCGCGGGCAGCGCCGCGGCGAGCTCGGCGGTGACCGCACCGAGCTCGCCGCGACGGCTCCTACTGGACCGTGAGCGCACGCTGGACCATGTCGGTGAGGATCCCGCGCACCTCGTCGGATCGCAGGATCACCACCAGGAGTCCGGCGAAGCCGACCGCCGCCATCGTCGCGATGACGTACTCGGCCGTCGCCGCGCCGTCCTCCTCGTGCACCAGCCTCTCGAGCATCCTCATGCTCGCCCTCCTTCCCTCGGGGCCCCAAGGGTGCGCCACGAGGGCTCGAGCGCGTGGCGCACTCGATGCTGCCTGTGGAGGGATCGCCGCCACGCCATGGTCGAGCGGCGAGTCGACGCGTCGCCTCCGTCGCGGCGGCCCGCCCGGACGCGGCCCCTCGCGCTGCCGCGCCCCGCGAGCGGCGCGAGCGCGGCACGGAGCCTCGCTCCGCGAACGGCGCGAGCGCGACACAGCCTCGCTACGCGAGCGGCGCGAGCGCGCCCTGGAGCATGGAGATGACGAGCGGCACGATCACGAGCAGCGAGAACGCCGGCAGCACGCACGCGCCGAGCGGCAGCGAGAGCTGCACCGCCGCGCGCTGCGCCCTCGCCTCGCCGTCGAGCCGCGCCCGCGTGCGCGCCGCGGCAGCCTCGGCGAGCAGCAGCCCGCGCACCGGCACGCCCGCGCGCCGCGCGAGGTCGAGCGCCGCATCGACCTCGCCCCAGCCGCTCGCGGCGACGCCGGCGCGCTCGAGCGCCCTCGCGGCGAGCTCGCGCGCGCGGTCGGCGGCGCCACCGCCAGCGAGCGCCACCGCCACGAGGTCGAGCGCGAGCCCGGGCGCCTCCTCCCCTCGCGCCGCCCGCCGCACGATGGCGCGCGACCAGCCCCACGCCGCGACGAGCAGCGCCGCACCCGCGAGCACCGACCAGGTGCCGATGCCGCCGCTCGACGCGGCGCCGAGCACGTCGAGCCCGAGCGCGAAGCCGAAGCCGAGGCCGACGAGCGGCAGCACCATGACGAGGCGGGCCGTCGCGCGCGGTCCGGCGAGCGCCGCCTCGAGCGCGCGCCGCTGCGCTGCCTGCTCGCGCAGCAGGCCCGCGAGGCGCTCGAGCGTCGGCGCCATCGGCGCGCCGGTCTCCTGCGCCACATCCAGCACCGCCGCGATGAGCCCCGCCGTCGCGCCGCGGCGCCCGTCGAGCCACGCCGCCTCGTCACCGAGCAGCGCGCACGCCCGCTCGAGCGAGAGGCCGCCCGCGACGAGCGCGGCGACCCGATGCACCGTGGCGGCCGCGTCGTCGTCGCCGACGGTCACGTCGCTCGCACCGTCAGCCGGTCGCCCTGCACCGCGAGCTCGCCGATCGCGGCGACGCGACGCGCCACCCCGCCGGCGACCGCGGTGCGCTCGACGTGCAGCACGGCGCCGATCGCGCTCACCGCCTGCCGGGCGAGCGCCGCGGGGCTGAGCCCGGCGAGCGCGCCGAGCGCCTCGAGCCGCGCGGGCACGTCGTCGAGCGAGTTCGCGTGCAGGGTGCCGGCGCCCCCGTCGTGCCCGGTGTTGAGCGCGGAGAGCAGCTCGCGCACCTCCGCTCCCCGGCACTCGCCCAGCACGAGGCGGTCCGGCCGCATGCGCAGCGCTTCGCGCACCAGCTGCTCGAGGCCGATCCCGCCGGCGCCCTCGGCGTTGGCCTGCCGCGCCTCGAGCGCGACGACGTGGGGGTGGCGGATGCGCAGCTCGGCGACGTCCTCGATCGTCACGATCCGCTCGCTCGCGGCCGCTTCGGAGAGCATCGCGCCGAGGAGCGTCGTCTTGCCCGAGCCACCCGCCCCCGTGACGAGCACGTTGGCGCGCTGCGCGACGAGGCCGTGCACGCGCTCGAGCGGCACGCGCGCGAACGCGCCGCCCTCGGCGAGCTCGGCGAGCGAGAGCGCCGCCACGCGCGGCAGCCGGATGGAGAGCTGCGCTCCGGCGACCGCGATGGGCGGCAGCACCGCGTGCACGCGGATGCCGTCGTGGAGGCGCACGTCGACGCACGGCGTCGCCTCGTCGACGTGCCTCCCGCCCGCGGCGATGAGCGCGACCGCGAGCGACCGGGCCCTCGCGGCGTCGAGCAGCAGCGGCGCGCGCTCCGGGCCCGCGCCCCGGTCGACCCACACCTCGCCGGCCGTGACGAAGACATCCGTCACCGCTGCATCCGCCACGAGCGGCGCGAGCTCGCCGAACTCGCGCAGCGCACCGCCGCCGGCCCCCGTTCTGGCCGCCTGCCCGCCGAAGGCGGCGCGCGCAGGCGCAGCCGGTCGCGCGCCGCCGGCCACGAACGGGATGCCCGTCCCGCGACCCGGCGCGGGGCCAGCTCGTGCGCTCATGGCGGGCACGGTACGCGAGGCCCCCAGCACCGGCGCTCGCGAGCGGTACCACTGTGGACAGCGGGCGCCGGCAACCGCCCGCGGAAGGCCGCGCCCGTCCCCACCGCTGCCGAGCGGGGGCAGCGCTCAGCCGCGCGCAGCACGCGGCCGCAGCGCGCGTGCCCAAAGCGGTGGTCGCGCAGCGCGCGCCCGGAGCGGTGGGGTCGCGCAGCGCGCGGAGCGGTGGGGTCGCGCCGCGCGTGCCAGAAGCGGTGATCGCACAGCGCGTGCCCGGAGCGGTGATCGCTGAGCGCGCGCACGTCCGCCATGCGCGGCCATGTCGCCGCTGGCGAGCGGATCCTCCGGCAGCCATGCCCACCTCGGCCGAGCGGGACAGCGCGGCTCCTGACGAGCGAGGAGGCGGCGCCCGCCTGGGGGGAGGGGGCGCCGCCGCAGGAAGGGCGAATGGGGGATCCGCCGTGCACCTGCTCACGTCGGCGTGGCCGACGACGACCATGGTAGGCCGAAGCGCTCGGCGAGCGAGCGCAACACGACGCGATCTGACAGCGCCTCGCGAGTAGGCTCGCCCCGACGACGAAGTCTGGAGGAACCGTGTCCGATCGCATCGACCACCTGCTCACCGAGACCCGCCGCTTCGCGCCCCCGGAGGCGCTCGCGCGCGAGTCGGCCACAACCGCCGCGCTCTACGAGCAGGCGCGCGAGGACCGGCTCGAGTTCTGGGCGGAGCAGGCGCGGCAGCTGCAGTGGGAGACGCCGTTCACCGAGGTGCTCGACTGGCAGCCGCCGCACGCGCGGTGGTTCCACGACGGCACGCTCAACGTCGCCGTCAACTGCCTCGATCGGCACGTCGAGGCGGGCAACGGCGATCGCGTCGCCTTCCACTGGGAGGGCGAGCCCGGCGACACCCGCACCCTCACCTACGCCGACATGACGGCAGAGGTCAAGCGGCTCGCGAACGTGCTCGAGGGCCTCGGCGTCAGGGCCGGCGACCGCGTCGCGATCTACCTGCCGATGCTGCCCGAGGCCGTCGCGGCCATGCTGGCGTGCGCGCGCATCGGCGCGGTGCACACCGCCGTCTTCGGCGGCTTCAGCCCCTCGAACCTGCGCGGCCGCATCGACGACGCCGGCGCGACGCTCGTCATCACGACCGACGGCGCCTGGCGCAAGGGCAAGGTCTTCCCGCTCAAGCCCACCGTCGACGAGGCGCTGCGCGAGCCGGGCCACGAGGTGCGCAACGTGCTCGTCGTCAAGCGCGGCGAGAACGAGATCGACTGGACCCCTGGCCGCGACATCTGGTACCACGAGGCGATGGCGGATGCGCCGGCCGAGCACGTGGCGCAGGCCTTCCCCGCCGAGCACCCCCTGTTCATCCTCTACACCTCCGGCACGACCGGGCGACCCAAGGGCATCCTGCACACGAGCGCCGGCTACCTGACGCAGACGTCGTTCACGCACCGGCACGTGTTCGACCTCAAGCCCGAGTCGGACGTCTACTGGTGCACGGCCGACATCGGCTGGGTCACGGGCCACAGCTACACGGTCTACGGCCCCATGGCCAACGGCACGACGCAGGTCATGCACGAGGGCACCTTCGACACCCCGACGCCCGAGCGGCCGTGGCAGATCGTCGAGCGCTACGGCGTGACGATCTTCTACACGGCGCCGACGGCCATCCGCACCTTCATGAAGCTCGGCCGCCAGCACACGCGCTCGAGCGACCTGTCGAGCCTGCGGGTGCTGGGCACGGTGGGCGAGCCCATCAACCCCGAGGCGTGGATGTGGTACCGCGACGTCATCGGCAGCGGCAGGACGCCCGTCGTCGACACGTGGTGGCAGACCGAGACGGGCGCGATCATGGTCTCGGCGCTCGCCTCCGTCACGGCGCTCAAGCCCGGGGCCGCGCAAGTGCCGATCCCCGGCATCGAGGTGGATGTCGTGGATGAGGCGGGCACGCCGGTGCCGGACGGCGACGGCGGGCTGCTCGTCGTCTCGGAGCCGTGGCCGTCGATGCTCCGCACCATCTGGGGCGACGACGACCGCTACCGTGAGACGTACTGGGAGAAGTTCGGCGACCGCTACTTCGCCGGAGACGGCGCCCGCAAGGACGAGGACGGCGACATCTGGCTGCTCGGCCGCGTCGACGACGTCATGAACGTCTCCGGCCACCGGCTCTCGACCGCCGAGATCGAGTCGTCGCTCGTCGCCCACGAGTCGACCGCCGAGGCCGCGGTCGTCGGCGCGAGCGACGAGACGACGGGCCAGGCTGTCGTGGCCTTCGTCATCCTGAAGCAGCGCTTCGCCGACGCGCAGTCGGTCGAGGAATCGGAGGCCGAGCTGCGCCAGCACGTCGCGAAGGACATCGGCGCGATCGCGCGGCCGCGGCAGGTGTTCATCGTGCCCGACCTGCCCAAGACGCGCTCGGGCAAGATCATGCGGCGGCTGCTGCGCGACCTCGCGGAGGGGCGCGCGCTCGGCGACACCACCACGCTCGCCGATCAGAGCGTGGTCGAGGCGATCAAGAAGCAGTTCCGCGGCTGAGCGCGGCGGCGCTCGGCGAGCGCGGCGGCGCTCGGCGAGCGCGGCGGCGCCGCCGCCACGAGCGCTCGCGGCGCCGCCCCGCCGAGGGCAGGGGGCGCCGCGAGCGCA
>JAPSIA010000024.1 GCA_031179215.1 Agrococcus sp. | reverse complement strand
CGCGGCGCTCGGCCACGCTCGCTCCCTCGGTCGCGACGCTCGTGACGATGCGGAACGGCTCGCCCGCGGTGTGCCAGTCCTCGGTCTCGATCCTCATGCGGCGCCTCCCAGCAGCGATGCCACGGCGAGGTCCTGCCACCCCATGCCGCAGGTCTTGACGATGCGCGGCCGATCCCGAGCCGGTGGCACCTCGCCCGTGACGACCTGCCGCATCGTGACGAGGTCGCGCTCGGCGAGGTGCCCCTCGGCGATCGCCTGGATGACGTCGCCCGCCTCGCGCATCCCCACCCGCGACGTCTCGACGACGACCTGCGCGCGGCCGAGCAGCGCGCCGGGGAGCTCGCGCGCCTCGGGCTCGTGCGAGCCGACGGCGACGACCGTGGCGCCGTCGGCGACCGCATCGCTCGAGAACAGCGGCGCTCGAGCCGTCGTGGCGCACACGACGATGTCGGCGTCCGCGACGTCGGCCGCCGTGCCGACGCGCGCCTCGATCCCGTACGACGCCGCGAGCGATGCCGCTCGCGACGCGCGGTCGGCATCGCGACCGACGATCACCGCCGCTTCGATGGGGCGGATCGCGACCATCGCCTCCACGTGGCGGATGGCCTGCGGGCCGGAGCCGAACACGACGAGCTGCGAGGCGTCGGGCTCGGCGAGCGCGTCGACGGCCGCCGCCGACACCGCCGGCGTGCGGATGCTCGTGAGCTCGGTGCCGTCGAGCAGCGCGACGGGCGCGAGGGTCTCGGCGTCGAGCAGCACGTAGATCGCCTGGATGCGCTCGAGCCCGCGAGCCGGGTTGCCGGGCGCGACCATGCCGAGCTTCTGCCCGGAGTAGGCGCCGAGATCGGCCGGCATGAGCAGCAGCTGGCCGTGCCGCACGTCGACGATGGATCGCGCGGGATCGGCATCGGGGTCGAAGCCGTCGCGCAGCACTCGCTGCACCCGCTCGACCGCCGCTCGCATGGGGATGCGCTCGCGGATGTCGTCCGCGTCGAACAGGTGGAGCGCGTCGAAGAGGCCCATGGGTAATATATTACTGGATGCGAGCGGCGGCTCGGCCCTCATCCGCGAGGATGATCCTGAGCGCGCGACGACCCGAACCTGAGCGACAGCCCCCAGGATCGAGGCATGGAGTCCGAGCGCGCCGTCGTGCCGCACGCAAGCCCGCCGCCGGCGCTCGGCGCGCCCGAGCCCGTGCGCGCATCCCACCCCGCCTTCGTCGACCCGCTCGAGGGGGCGGCGACGCGCGTCGACCTCGCCGCAGGCGGCATCGTCGTCGACGCCGTGGCGCGCAGCTTCGGCGCCGTCCACGCGGTGCGCAGCATGACCTTCCACGCGAAGCCCGGTCGTGTCACCGGGCTCATCGGTCCGAACGGCGCGGGCAAGACGACGCTCCTGCTCATGCTCGCGTCGCTGCTCGCGCCCGACGCCGGCGCGATCCGCATCGCGGGCGCGGATCCCGTGCGCGAACCGCGCGCGGTGCGGCGCGCGATGGGGTGGATGCCCGACGTGCTCGGCACCTGGCGCACCCTGAGTCCGCGGGTGATCCTCACGACCGTCGGCCGCCTGCACGGGGTGCCGCGCGCCGCGGCGGCGGCGCGGGCCGACGAGCTGCTCGTCGAGGCGCGCCTCGAGGAGCTCGCGGACCGGCCGAGCCGCGTGCTCTCGCGCGGCCAGCAGCAGCGCCTCGGCCTCGCTCGCGCGCTCGTGCACCGGCCGAGCGTGCTGCTGCTCGACGAGCCCGCCGCCGGTCTCGACCCCACGAGCCGGCTCGAGCTGCGGCAGCGGCTGCGCGCCTTCGCCGCCGAGGGCGGCACCGTGCTCATCTCGAGCCACGACCTGTCGGAGCTCGACGAGCTCGCCGAGGACGCGGTCTTCGTCGATCGCGGCGAGGTCGTCGGCGGTGAGCGGCTGGTGCTCGCGCGGCAGGCGGCGCGCGAGTGGCGCATCCGCGCCCTCGACCCGGCAGCGCTCAGCCACGAGCTCGCGCGCATCGGCGTCGCCTTCGACCGCGTGCGGATCGAGGGCGAGCTCGCCTTCGTCGCGCTCGATCGCGACGAGGATGCCGCGGACGTGCTCGCGCGGCTCGTGCGCGCTGGCGTGCCCATCGCGCACTTCGCGCCCGCGGTCGGCGACATCGAGCGCACCTACCTCGAGCTCTCCGCCGCTCAGGGCGGGCACGGACGTCCGGAGCGGGGAGGGGTGCGATGACGCGCACGATCGAAGCGGCGGAGCCGACCGCGCCGCCCACGGCACCCGCCGCGGCGCGAGCGGGCGGCGCGGCGGGCTGGCTCGGGATGCTCGGCGTCGTGGTGGGGCTCGAGCTCCGCCAGCGCGTGCGCTCGGTCGCGTGGTACGTGCTGCTCGGCGTCGTCGCGCTCGTCGTCGGCGGCGTCATCGTGGTGCTGTGGGTCGCGCTCCAGGGCGTGCAGCGAGACCTCGGCGGCGCGATCTTCGCCACGACGATCTTCCTCGTCATGCTCGTCACCTCGCTCGTCACTCCGGCGCTGAGCGGCAGCGCCATCAACGGCGACCGCGACGGCGGCACGCTCGCCTCGACGCAGGTCACGCAGCTGTCGGCGACGCAGCTCGTGCTCGGCAAGGTGCTCGGCGCGTGGATCGCCTCGCTCGGCTTCCTCGCGGTCTGCGTGCCCTTCATGGTCGGCTCCGCGATGCTCGGCGGTCTGCGGCTCGAGGCCGTGCTCGTGGCCATCCCGCTCGTCGTGCTCGAGATCGGCGTCATCTCGGCGATCGGCGTCGGCCTCTCGGGCCTCATCCGCAGGCCCGTGCTCTCGACGGCGGTGAGCTACCTGCTCGTCGCGATGCTCTCGCTCGGCACCCTCATCGGCTTCGGGGTCGCGACGGTCGCGTCGCAGAGCGAGGAGTCGCGGCCCGAGCTCGGGTGGGAGTACGACGAGCGCACGGGGATCAGCACGTGCATCGAGACCGACCGCACGTACGAGGCGGTCGTCGTGCGGCCCGATCGGGTGTGGTGGATGCTCGCGGCGAACCCCTACGTCATCCTCGCCGACGCGATCCCGCCCGGCTTCGGCAACGACGGCCACCCTGACGACGTGTTCGGCCAGATCGGGCTCGCGGTGCGCATGGCGCAGGAGCCGCCGCACGTCGAGTCGTGCGCCGACTACGACCCGCGGGGCATCTGGGCCGGCGACACGCCGCGCGAGGTCTACCAGCGCACCGTGCCGAGCTGGTTCGTGGGGCTCGCGATCCACGTCGCGCTCGCGGCGCTCGCGACCTGGGGTGCGGTCGCCGCGGCGCGCACCCCGGCCCGCACGCTCGCGCCCGGCAGCCGCATCGCCTGACGCGAGCGCCGCATCCGCCGCGCCCGACCGCGGTCGCGGCGCGCTCCACCCGTGCGGCGTCGCCGGCACAACGCAAGCCCGAGGTGCCTCGCGGGCGCCGCGTCGCGCCCAGGTGCCTCGCTGCCCGCAGCGCGTCGCGCGCGGGCTTGCGTTGTGCGGCAGTGTGTGGCGCGCGGGCTCGCGGTGTGCGGCGGCAGCGCGGCGCGCTCGGGCTTGCGCTGTGCGGCGGCAGCGCGTCGCGCGCGGGCTTGCGTCGAGCGGTAGCAACCGTGGCCTCCTCGGGCAGGATGGGCGCATGGCGCTTCCCACGAAGGCAACCGGCATCCAGGCGCAGCTGCGCGAGCTCGGCATCGAGCGCGAGATCATCCACTTCCACGAGGGCGTCCACACGGCCAAGGCGGCGGCCGCGGCGCTCGGCATCGACGTCGGCGCGATCGCGAACTCGCTCATCTTCTGGATGGCGGACGCCCCGCTGCTCGTCATGACCTCTGGCCGCCACCGCGTCGACACGGCCGCGCTCGCCGCCGAGCTCGGCGAGGGGCCCATCGAGCGCGCGACGCCGCAGCAGGTGCGCGCGGCGACCGGGCAGGTGATCGGCGGCGTCGCGCCGCTCGGGCACCCGGCGCCGATCCGCACGGTCGTCGACGTCGCGCTGCGCGACTACCCGCTGCTGTCGGCCGCCGCGGGCACGCCCGACACGGTCTTCATGCTCAGCTACGACGAGCTGCTGCGCATCACGGACGGCGAGGAGCGCGTCGTCGGCGAGTGACCGCGCGCCCCGTTCGGGGATGGCTCGGGCGGGAGCCAGCGGGGCGGTCCCGGAGCGGTGGTCGCTGAGCGGCCACATGGGCGCGATGCGCCGCCGTGCCGTCGCTCCGCGCGCTCTCCTCCGGCGGACGCCCCGCGCGGGAAGCGCCGCCGCGACGCGCGGCCGAGCCGCTCAGCGGTGGGCGACCGCGAAGACGCGGCGGAACGGCAGGATCACCCGGCCGCTCGCATCTGCGGGATAGGCCTCCCGCAGCCGAGCGCGGAACTCGTCCTCGAACGCGGGGCGCAGATCGTCGGGCAGGGCCTCGAGCACGGGCCGCGCACCGGTCGCGCGCACCCACTCGAAGACCGCATCGGGCCCCTGCAGCACGTGCAGGTAGGTCGTCTCCCACGCGTCGACGTCGAGCCCGAGGGCAGCGAGCGCCCGGAGGTAGTCGGCGGCGTCGTGCGATGCCGGGCGGGCGGCGTCGCGCGTGTGCTCGGCGAAGGCCGGCAGCGCGGCGACGTCGTCGCGCAGCGTGTGGCTCGGCTCGTCGAAGTTGCCCGGCACCTGCATGGCGAACCAGCCGCCGGGCGCGAGCATCGCCGCGAACCGCGGCAGCAGCTCGAGGTGGCCGGGGATCCACTGCAGCGTCGCGTTCGTCACGACGACGTCGAGCGGCTCCGGCGGCTGCCAGTCGCGCACGTCGGCGCGCTGCCAGTCGATGCCGGCGTGCGCTGCCGCAGCCCGCTCGAGCATCTCGGCGGCCGAGTCGACGCCGGCGACGCTCGCCTGGGGCCAGCACTCGAGGAGCAGCCGCGTGAGGTTGCCGGGCCCGCAGCCGAGATCCCCGATCCGCTTCGGCGCCGCGGCGCGGATGCGCGCGAGGAGGTCGAGGAACGGTCGCCCGCGCTCATCGGCGTAGGTGAGGTACTGCTGCGGATCCCACCGATGCGCCACGGGCCCTCCTAGAACAATCTTGACGTCAAGATATCCCGCGGCTCGAGCGACGACAAGGGGAGGCGGAGAACGCTCAGCCAGCGCGGATGCGTCGCCCATACACTCAGCCGCGTGACTGCGACGAACCCTGATCTGCAGGTCTGGCCGGGCGAGCCCTATCCCCTCGGCGCGACCTTCGACGGCACCGGCACGAACTTCGCCATCTTCACGGAGTCGGCAGAGCGGGTGGAGCTGTGCCTGTTCGACGACCACGACGTCGAGACGCGCATCGAGCTGAGCGAGGTCGACGCCTTCGTGTGGCACGCGTACCTGCCGACGGTGCAGCCCGGCCAGCGCTACGGCTACCGCGTGCACGGCCCCTACGAGCCGCAGGCGGGCCTGCGGCACAACCCCTCCAAGCTGCTGCTCGACCCCTACGCGAAGGCCACGAGCGGCACGATCCAGTGGGGCCAGCCGCTGCACAGCTACAACTTCGGCGACCCGCTGAGCCTCAACGAGGAGGACTCGGCGCCCCACATGATGAAGGGCGTCGTGATCAACCCCTTCTTCGACTGGACGGGCGACCGGCATCCGCGCACTCCGCTCGACGAGACGATCATCTACGAGGCGCACGTCAAGGGCCTCACGCAGACGCACCCCGAGGTGCCGGAGGCGCTGCGCGGCACCTACGCCGGCCTCGCGCACCCCGCGATCATCGCGCACCTGCAGAAGATCGGCATCACGGCGATCGAGCTCATGCCCGTGCACCAGTTCGTGCACGACGCCGTGCTGCTCGAGCGCGGCCTGCGCAACTACTGGGGCTACAACACGCTCGGCTTCTTCGCGCCGCACGCGGAGTACGCGAGCGCAGGCGAGCGCGGCCAGCAGGTGCAGGAGTTCAAGGCCATGGTCAAGGCCATGCACGAGGCGGGCATCGAGGTCATCCTCGACGTCGTCTACAACCACACCGCCGAGGGCAACCACATGGGGCCCACCCTCAGCTGGCGCGGCATCGACAACCAGGCGTACTACCGCCTCGTCGAGGGCGACGAGCAGCACTACATGGACTACACGGGCACGGGCAACAGCCTCAACGTCAGCCACCCGCACTCGCTGCAGATGATCATGGACAGCCTGCGCTACTGGGTGACCGAGATGCACGTCGACGGCTTCCGCTTCGACCTCGCCGCCACGCTCGCGCGCGAGTTCTACGACGTCGACCGCCTCGCGACCTTCTTCGAGATGGTGCAGCAGGATCCGGTGATCAGCCAGGTCAAGCTCATCGCCGAGCCGTGGGACATCGGCCCCGGCGGCTACCAGGTGGGCAACTTCCCGCCCGTGTGGGCGGAGTGGAACGGCAAGTACCGCGACGAGGTGCGCGACTTCTGGCGCGGCGAGCCCTCGGCGCTCGGCGAGTTCGCGACGCGGCTCTCGGGCTCGGCAGACCTCTACGAGCACTCGGGGCGCCGACCCGTCGCATCCATCAACTTCGTCACCGCCCACGACGGGTTCACGCTGCGCGACCTCGTCAGCTACAACGAGAAGCACAACGACGCCAACGGCGAGGACGGCAACGACGGCGAGAGCCACAACCGCTCCTACAACCACGGCTTCGAAGGGCCGACCGACGACCCCGAGATCCTCGCGATCCGCGCGCGCCAGCAGCGCAACTTCCTCGCGACGCTGCTGCTGAGCCAGGGCGTGCCGATGCTGCTGCACGGCGACGAGCTCGGCCGCACGCAGCAGGGCAACAACAACACGTACGCGCAGGACTCCGAGCTCAGCTGGGTCGACTGGGCGAACGTCGACCACCCGCTCATCGAGTTCACCGCGGCGGTCGCGCGGCTGCGGCACGAGCACCCGACGTTCCGCCGCAAGCGCTTCTTCACCGGCAGGACCGTGCGCACGGGACCGGGGGAGCGGCTCAACGACATCGTCTGGCTGCGCCCCGACGGCACGCCCATGGAGGCTGACGACTGGCAGGCCATGGAGGCCGAGAAGACGCTCGGCATGTACTTGAACGGCGACGGCATCCCGGGCCTCGGCACGCGCGGCGAGCGCATCGTCGACGACCACTTCCTCATCTACTGCAACGCCTCGGAGGAGGAGCGCGAGATCGCGCTGCCGCCCGAGGAGTATGCAGAGGCGTGGGACGTCGTGATCGACACGGGCGCGGAGGCGGAGCTCGACGAGCCCGTGGAGGCGGGCGGCACGGTGCGGCTCGCGCCTCGCTCGTTCGCCCTGCTGCGCCAGCACGTGCCGCCGGTCGACCAGGACTACTCGGTCGCCGCGTCGATCGCCGCCGCGAGCGCGAGCGTCGAGGCGAACGGCTCGCACCCCGACCGCCCCCTCGCCACCGACGCCTGAGGAGACCACGTGCGCACGCCGCAGAGCACCTACCGACTGCAGATCACCGCGTCGTTCACCCTCTTCGACGCGGCCGCGCGGCTCGAGGCGCTCGCCGACCTCGGCGTCGACTGGGTCTACCTCTCGCCGATCCTCGAGGCCGAGCCCGGCAGCGACCACGGCTACGACGTCGTCTCGCACGCCCGGGTCGACCCGGCGCGCGGCGGTCGAGAGGGGCTGGACGCGCTCGCGGCCGAGGCGCGCCGGCTCGGCATGGGCGTCCTGGTCGACATCGTGCCGAACCACGTAGGCGTCGCGACGCCCGAGCACAACGACTGGTGGTGGCAGGTGCTGCGGGACGGGCGCGAGAGCCCGCTCGCCGACGCGTTCGACATCGACTGGGAGGCTGGCGGCGGCAAGCTGCTGCTGCCGATCGTGGGCGACGGCGACTGGTCGGAGGACGGCACGGTCGCGCACCTCAGCCTCGAGGACGACCGCGAGGCGCTGCGCTACTGGGACACCCGGCTGCCGGTCGCGCCCGGCACGGGCGAGGGCTCCCCGCAGGAGGTGCTCGAGCGCCAGCACTACCGCCTCGGCCACTGGCGGCAGGGCGACGACCAGCTCAACTACCGCCGCTTCTTCGCCGTCACGACGCTCGCGGCCCTGCGCGTGGAGCTGCCGGAGGTCTTCGAGGCGACGCACGCCGAGATCCAGCGCTGGTTCGACGATCGCCTCGTGCAGGGACTGCGGGTCGACCACCCCGACGGGCTGCGCGACCCCGGCGGCTACCTCGACGACCTCGAGCGGCTCACCGGCGGCGCCTTCGTGCTCGTCGAGAAGATCCTCGAGCCCGGCGAGGAGCTGCCGCGCTGGGCCACCGCCGGCACGACCGGCTACGACACGCTCGGCACGATCGACCGCGTGCTGACCGACGGCCGGGCAGCGGAGGCGCTCGACGCGATCGACGCGCGGCTGCGCGGCGGGGAGCGGGTCGACTGGGTCGAGATGACGCACGGCACGAAGCGCCGCATCGCCGACACGATCCTCCGCGCCGAGGTGCTGCGGCTCGAGCGCGAGCTCCGCGCGTCGGATGCGTGGGGCGACGAGGGCGCGCCGGCCGACACGGCCGACGCGATCGCCGAGCTGCTCGCGTGCTTCCCCGTCTACCGCTCGTACCTGCCGGAGGGCCGCGAGCACCTCGGCGCCGCAGCCGAGCGCGCGAAGGACTTCCGCTCCGACCTCGCCGAGACGATCGATCTGCTCCTGCCGGTGCTCGGCAACCCGCGCGAGCCCGCGGCGCTCCGCTTCCAGCAGACGAGCGGCATGGTGATGGCGAAGGGCGTCGAGGACACCGCCTTCTACCGCTACTCGCGCCTCACGAGCCTCAACGAGGTCGGCGGCGATCCCGAGGTCTTCGCGATCGAGCCGAGCGACTTCCACGCACTCATGGGCCGCCGCCAGGCGGAGTGGCCGCACGCGATGAACGCCCTCTCGACGCACGACACGAAGCGCGGCGAGGACGTGCGCGCGCGCATCACGACGATCGCCGAGCTCCCCGACGCGTGGGATGCGCTGCTGGGCGAGCTGCTCGAGCTCGCGCCCGCGGAGGGCCGCCCCTTCGCCAACCTGCTCCTGCAGGCGGTGGTCGGGGCGTGGCCCGCGAGCGAGGATCGGCTGCTCGACTACATGCAGAAGGCCTCGCGCGAGGGCGACGAGCACACGCACTGGACCGCGCCCGACACGGCGTTCGAGGAGGGCCTCGCCGAGCTCGTGCGCGGCGTGCTGCGGCCGCCCGCGAGCTCGACCGTCGAGGCGTTCCTGGCCGCGACCGAGGCGGGCTTCCGCGTCAACGTGCTCTCGGCCAAGCTGCTCAACCTGACGATCCCCGGCTTCCCCGACGTCTACCAGGGCTCCGAGGCGCTCGAGCAGTCGCTCGTCGACCCCGACAACCGGCGCCCCATCGATTGGGACCGGATGGATGCGCTGCGCGAGCGCGCGCGCGAGCCGCTGTCGGGCGAGTGGGATCTCGAGGTCGCCAAGACCCGCCTCGTGCGCGAGGCCCTGCGGCTGCGCCGCGACCACCCGGAGCGCTTCTCGGCGTACGCGCCGCTGCTCGCGCACGGGGAGGCAGCCGAGCACGCGATCGCCTTCGACCGCGGCGGCGCCGTCGCGATCGCGACCCGGCTCCCGATCGGGCTCGCGGCGCGCGGCGGCTGGGGCGACACGACCATTCAGCTGCCTGACGGACGCTGGCGGGAGCACCTCACCGGCCGCGACGTCGATGGCGGCGACGTGCGGCTCGCGCAGCTGCTCGACACCTTGCCGGTCGCACTGCTCAGCCCCGCCGCGTGACGAGCGCGTGATTCCGGTGCCGTAGGGGCGAGGCCACGACATCCGCGCTATCGTCAGCCATGCACAAGACCGCTCGGGGCGGAGCCCCGTGGACCGCCGTCGTCGGTCTCATCCTGCTCTGGGCGGCACTCGTCGCCGTCGGCTACTTCACGATCACCTTCACGCTCCTCTACACGGGCACCGCCGAGACGATCGCGCCGCTCGAGCTGCTGGGGATCGTCGCCCCCTCGGTCGCGGTGCTCGCGCTGCTCGTCTGCGCGACGCTGCGCGTGCGATGGGCGCGCTGGGTCGTCGTCGTGCTCGGCATCGGCCTCGGTGTGCTCGGCCTGCTCGTGCTCCTCGTGACGCTCTCGCCGTCGCCCACGACCGTCGCGATGAGCCTCGCGGCCATCGTCGGCGGCGTGCTCCTCGCGCTGCCCGCGTCGAGCGGCTGGTTCACGCCCGTCGGCACCGCGGCCGCCGCAGCGCGCTGAGTCGGCTCCGCTGCGAGCGCGCCCGGCCCCGGGTTCCGCGCCGCTGCTTGGGAGCTGTCCACTAGCGCGAGGCACAGCATGCGCATAGCCTGTGCCCATGCAGCCGAACGAGCCGACATCGCACGACCCTGCCGCGCACGAGCCGTCGCGGGATCCCGCGCAGCAGCCCGGCGGCTACCAGGCCCCGCAGCAGGGCGGCTACAGCGCCCCGCAGCAGGGCGCCTTCGCCGCGCCGCAGCCCGGCGCCGGCGGGCGCCCGCCGATGCCCGCCGTCGTCAAGTGGGGCCTCGGCATCCAGTGGGTCGGCATCGCGCTCACAGCCCTGCTCATCCTCATCGGCTTCGCCGGCATCGCCGTGCTCGCGGGCGTGGGCGCCGACAGCAGCGAGACCTCGGCTCTCGTCGGCATCGCGATCGCGATGCTCGCCGTCGGCCTCGTGCTCGTCGCGGTGCAGGTGCTGTTCCTCATCTTCGCGACGAAGGGCCGCAACTGGGCGCGCTGGGCGCTCGCGGTCGTCGCCGCCATCGGCCTCGTCATCTCGCTCGTCTCCGGGCAGGGCGTGAACTTCGGCACGATCGTGTCGGTCGTCGCGGTCGTGCTGCTGTTCCTGCCAGACGCCAACGCCTGGTACAGCGCCGCCGACCGCTCGCGCTGACGCGGACCGCCGACCCTGGGCCCGCGTCCAGGTGCGGGTGCCACGATCGCTGCATGAACCAGCAGCACGACTACCGCGTCTGGGCGCCGCAGGCCGAGCGCATGCGCGTCGCCGTCGGCGACGCATCCGTCGAGATGGTGCGCGAGGAGGGCGGCTGGTGGCATGCGACCGCGCCCGCCGGCGACTACGGCTTCCAGGTCGGCGACGACGACGCCGTGCTGCCCGACCCGCGCTCGCTGCGGCAGCCGAAGGGCGTGCACGAGCGCTCGCGCCTGTGGGACGCCTCGGAGCACGCGTGGGGCGACGCGCACTGGACGGGCCGCCCGATCGCCGGCGGCGTGATCTACGAGCTGCACGTGGGCACGTTCACGCGCGAGGGCACGCTCGACGCCGCCGCCGAGCGCCTCGACCACCTGCTCGAGATCGGCGTCACCCACGTCGAGCTGCTGCCGGTCAACGGCTTCAACGGCACCCACAACTGGGGCTACGACGGCGTCGCGTGGTTCGCCGTGCACGAGGGCTACGGCGGGCCCGCCGCGTACCAGCGCTTCGTCGACGCTGCGCACGCCGCGGGCCTCGCGGTCGTGCAGGACGTCGTCTACAACCACCTGGGCCCCTCCGGCAACTACCTGCCGCAGTTCGGCCCCTACCTCTCGAGCGAGGGCCGCTCGACGTGGGGCGAGCACGTCAACCTCGCCGAGCCGGAGGTGCGCCGCTACGTGCTCGACAACGTGCGCTACTGGTTCGAGCACATGCACGTGGATGCGCTGCGGCTCGACGCGGTGCACGCCCTGCACGACGACTCCGACGTGCACATCCTCGAGCAGATGGCGATCGAGACGGCGGCGCTCGCCGCGCACCTCGGCCGCCCGCTCGAGCTCATCGCCGAGAGCGACATGAACGACCCCACGCTCATCACCCCGCGCGAGGGCGGCGGCTACGGGCTCGACGCGCAGTGGTCGGACGACTTCCACCACGGCCTGCACGTCGCGCTCACGCGCGAGACGCACGGCTACTACGAGGACTTCGCGCCGCTGCAGGCCCTCGCCAAGACGATCGAGCGCGGCTTCTTCCACGACGGCACCTACTCGTCCTTCCGCGAGCGCGAGCACGGGCATCCCATCGACACCGAGCGCTCGCTCTCGTGGCGGCTCGTGGTCAGCGCCCAGAACCACGACCAGATCGGCAACCGGGCCCGCGGCGATCGCATCACCGAGGTGCTCTCCGAGTCGCAGCTGCTGTGCGCTGCCCTGCTGCTCTACGCGGGCCCCTCGACCCCGATGCTGTTCATGGGCGAGGAGTGGGGCGCGTCGAGCCCCTTCCAGTTCTTCACCTCGCATCCCGAGCCCGAGCTCGGCAGGCTCACGGGCGAGGGGCGACTCGCCGAGTTCGAGCGGATGGGCTGGGACGAGTCGGTGGTGCCGGATCCTCAGGACCCGGAGACGTTCGAGCGCTCGAAGCTCGACTGGGCCGAGCTGCGGCGCGAGCGGCACGCGCGCGTGCTCGACGGCTATCGCCAGCTCGCGCGGCTGCGTCGCGAGCTGCCCGCGCTCACCGACCCGCACTGGAGCCGCAACCGCGTCGAGTGCTTCGAGGAGGCCGGCGTGCTGCGCATCGAGCGCGGCGGAGCTGCCGAGATCGTCATCAACTTCGGCGACGCGCCGCAGGCCGTGCCGGTGACGCGTCGGAGCATCCGCTTCCAGACGCACCCGGATGTCGCGATCTCGGGCGAGCTCTCGCTGCCGCCGGGCAGCGGCGCGCTGCTCACCTGAGCCTCGACCGTCAGCGCAACGGGCTGCGCGGGCGGGTGAGGGCGTTGCCGAGGCCGCCGCGGTCACCGAGGTGCGCGACGAGCTCGCGGAGCGTCGCGGTCGACGAGCGCGTCGGCCGCCACCCGAGCGCTCGCATGCGGTCGGTCGCCATGACGGGCGTCACCGCCGCCATGTCGACCCACCCCGGATCGGTCGTGATGAGGCGCGCGCGGTAGAGCGCCGCGACCGCGGCGCGCACGAGCGGGAGCGGCACCGGCACCCAGCGACGCGCGCCGACGAGGCTGCCGACCGCTCGCGGGTCGACGGGCGGCTCCGCGGCGACGTTGAACGCGCCCGCGGCGCGCTCGCGCACGACGCGCCAGTACGCGTCCGCGATGTCGTCGGCGTGCACGACCTGCGCCACGACGCGCCCGGGCCAGGGCAGCAGGGGCAGGCGCAGCGCGGGCAGCGCGCGCAGCAGCAGGCGCGGCGCGAGAGCGCCGAGGAAGTAGTCGCGGATCTCGGGCGCCGCCTCCGCCTGGAAGATGAGCCCCGGCCGCAGCCGCGACACCACCATGCTCGGGTGCGCCGCCTCGATGTCGTCGAGGATGCGCTCGACCGCGCTCTTCTGCCGCCCGTAGTGGGAGCTCGGGGCGCCGTGCCGCGGGAACGACTCGTCCTCGCGCTCGGCGCCGGGCTGCGCGCTGTCGGGGCGGCCGTAGGCGCCGACGCTCGAGGCGTGCACGAGGTGCGGCACGCCCGCGGCGGCGGCCGCCTCGAAGACGCGGCGCGAGCCCTCGACGTTGATGCGGTGCAGCAGCTCCTCGTCGCGATTGGGGCGGATGATCCACGCGAGGTGCACGACCGCGTCGGCGCCTCGCATGGCGTGCTCGAGCTCGGCGGATGCCGCGGGTCGCGACACGTCGATGCGGTGCCACTCGACCCCTTCGTAGGGCTCGCCGCCGCGCTCGGGCCCGTGCCGCGAGATGCCGACGATCGCGTCGACCTCCGGCGCCCGGTGCAGGCGGCGAAGCAGCGCGGTGCCGACGTTGCCGGTCGCTCCCGTCACGACGATGCGCATGCGCACTCCTCTGCTCGGCGTGGCGACACGCTACTCCGGCGATCCTGGAGCGGGCCGTGCCCGACGCACCCCGGCGCGGGCACGACTAGCGTTGAGGCGTGACCCAGACCGTCGGCGAGCTCGACTTCCCCCTGCACGGCTACCTCGAGACGCGTCGCGGGCCGGTGGTCGAGATCGCGCTCTCGAACGCGCCGACGCGGCTCGCGCGCACCTACGTGCTCGTGCCGGACGGCGCGGGCGAGATCCCGGCCGGCATCTACAGCACGGGTGTGAAGCAGGTCGTCGAGCTGCTCGACGACGGCGACTGGCTCGTCGAGGTCGATCTCGAGCCCGAGGCGAAGGATGCCGAGGTGCGCGTCGACGCGACGCTCGACGACGAGTGGGAGTCCGACGACCGCGACCTGCTCATCGCCTCGGCGCGCGACCTCCTGCCGGAGGAGCCGTCGCCCCCGCAGCGCGAGGGGGAGCAGCCCGTCAACCCGTTCGGGCTCTGGGCGCTCGACGAGCAGGGCGCGGCGCTCCGCGTCGAGGTGGAGCTCGACGAGGAGAGCGGTGGCCTCGTGGTCGAGGCCGCGTCGCGCTTCGGGAAGGCGCTGCACCCGTGGGCGTACGGCGCGGTGCGCGCCGACACGCTCGCGATCGAGCCGCACGCGCTCGAGTCGCCCGACGCGCTGCTCGACGTGCAGCTCTACGCGTTCGACGGCACCGAGGACCGCCCCTACGAGCGGTGGCGGATCGGCACGCGTCGCGCGATCGAGGCCGCCTCGCCGCAGCCGCTGCCCGACTTCGATCCCGGGGCGTGGATGCGCTGGCTCACCCCCGTCGACGGAGGCGATCCGGTGGCGTTCGGCGGCTTCCTCGCTCCCTCGAAGCGCGAGGTCGAGCTCGAGCCGGTCATGCCCGTCGAGCCCGACTGGGCGGCGGGGCGCGTGCTGACGATCCCGCGCGAGCGCCCCGATCAGGCGTTCGGGGATCGCCGCGAGGTGACCGTCTACGGCAAGCCCTTCAAGGAGCTGCGGTCGTCGGTCGCGAAGGTGCAGAAGCGCCCGCCGACGCCCATCGGCCGGTTCGTGCTCGAGCCGGAGGGCTACATGCCGCCCGGCTGGAGCCTGCTGGGCTGATCGCGTCGCGCTCGCACTCCTCGCGGCGCACCGGGGAGCCGACGCTCAGTGGCGACTGGCCCAGTGCGGGCTCTGGATGATGCCGAGCAGGTTGCCGAAGGGGTCGGCGACGACGGCGTTCCACCAGCCCTCGCCGCGCTCGACGAGGGGCTGCTGCACGGTCGCGCCGAGCTCGAGGAGCCGCTCGAGGGCGGCCGCGGCATCGTCGACGTGCATCGACATGACGGCGCCCCCGGGCTCGGCGAGCGCCGGCCGGTAGGCGCTCGACATGAGCGCGAGCTCGTCCTCGTCGTCGCCGAACCGGAACTCGGCGTACTCCGGAGCACCGCTCTCGGGCCGCACGAAGTACGGCGGCCGGCCGAGCACCGTCGAGTACCAGTCGATCGCGGCAGGGATGTCGTCGGCGACGAGGTTGAGGTTCGCGAATCCACGGAGCATGGTGGCCTTCCCCGGCCCGGACCCTCCGCGGCCGTCGAGCGCCAGCCTGCGCCCGGCCGCCCACATCCGACGGCCACCCCGCGTGCTCGTGGAGAAGGTCGTCACATCGGCGCGACCTGGCCGTCGCGCTGCGCGCGGATCAGGCGGGGGCGTGCTCCGCGACGGCGAAGCGGCGCCGGTAGGCCGACGGGGAGACACCGAGCTGCCGCGTGAAGTGGTGGCGCAGCAGCGCAGCGGTGCCGAAGCCGGATCGCTGCGCCACGGCATCCAGCCCCAGGTCGGTCGCCTCGAGCAGCTGCTGCGCGCGCCGCACCCGCTGCGACGTCAGCCACGCGGCGGGCGTCGCGCCGAGCTCCTCGCGGAAGCGGCGTGCGAACGTGCGCTCGGAGAGGTTGGCGCGCCGCGCGAGCGCCGCGACCGAGTGCTCCTCGTCGAGGTGCTCGACCACCCAGGCGATGAGCGGCGCGAGGGTGTCGGCGCGCTGCTCCGCGACCGGGCCGACCGCGAACTGGCTCTGCCCGCCGTCGCGCAGCGGCGGCACGACCATCGAGCGAGCGATGCGAGCGGCGACCTGCGCGCCCTGCAGCTCGCGGACGACGTGCAGCGCCGCGTCGATCGCGGCGGCGGTGCCCGCGCTCGAGGTGATCGGCCCGTCGTCGACCCACAGGGCGTCGCGCTCGACCGTGAGCTGCGGGAACTGCCTGGAGAGCTCGTCGGCGTGCATCCAGTGCGTCGCGACCCGTCGCCCATCGAGCACGCCGGCCCTGGCCGCCACGAAGGCGCCCGTGCACATCGTGAGCACGCGGGCGCCGCGCGCGACGGCGCGCTGCAGGGCGCGCGCGACGGGCAGGCTGCACTCCACGTCGGTGCTGCACTCCTCGTAGGGCGCGACGACGAGCACGTCGGCCTCGTCGGCGAAGCCGAGCCCCTCCTCGACCATGACCGGCAGCCCCAGGCCGCCGGAGATGCGCACGGGCCCGGGCGTCGCCGTCACGACGCGGAAGTCGTTGCGAGGCACGCCGCGGTCGGTGCGGTCGATGCCGAACACCTCGGCGGCGACGCCGAGCTCGAACGCGTTGACGTCGTCGTCGACGATGCAGGCGATCGTGAGCACCGCGGCCTCCTATGCGTCGGCCCGCCGGCTCGCTGCGGCGGGGCCGCGCAGCATTGGCAGGATCTTGCTCAGCAATGACCATCCTGCCACTGGTGGCGGGATCTTGGCAAGCGCACACTTTCTGCCATGAACACCACCTGGATCATCCTCCTGGGACTCGTGGCCCTCGTCGCCTCCGCCAGCACGATCGTGACGCTGCTGCGGCAGCGCGCCCCCCGCGCGAGCGTCGATCCCGAGGGGCTCGCGCGCCTTCGCGACCGCATCGCCGAGCGCGAGGCGCGACAGCTGCACGAGCGGGTCGACGAGCGCGTCGCCGAGGAGCCCCTCGCGCGCGGCTCGGCCCCGCAGCGCACGCCGCAGGCGACGACCGAGCGCCTCTGGGCCGGCGGCATCTGAGCCCGGCGCGCCCCGCAGGTCGAGCGTGGCGCCGCGGCGACCGAGCGACGCTGGCGCGTCGCGCGACGATGCGGATGCATGCTCGCACGCCCGGTAGCGTGCGAGCATGCGCCTCGCGAACGCCCGGCTCCTCGGCACCGACTCCCTGACCGACATCGACATCGTCGCCGGCGAGACCGAGCGGGTGAGCCCGGCGGGCACGACGCCGAGCGCCGACGAGCGCGTCGACCTCGCCGGCGCGACCGTCGTCCCCGGGCTGTGGGACGAGCACACGCACCTGGGGCAGTGGGCGCGCCACCGCACGCGCCCGAGCGTGCTCGAGGCCGCGAGCGCCGAGGAGGCCGCCGCGATCGCCCGCGAGGCAGCCCACCGGCACCGCGGCGCCGAGCCGCTCGTGCTCGTGGGCATGCGCGACGCGCTCTGGCCGAGCCCGCCGACGCGCGCGCAGCTCGACGCCGCGACCGGCTCGACGCCGACCCTCCTCGTCTCGAGCGACGTGCACAGCTCGTGGCCCAACACCGCGATGCTCGCTCGACTCGGGCTCGAGCCCGGTGACGCGCTGCTGCGCGAGGAGGTAGCCTTCGACGCGCTGCAGGCCGTCGAGGGCATGCTCGACCCCGAAGCGCTCGACCGCCACGTCGTCGACGCGCTCGCTGCTGCGGCCGAGCGGGGCGTCGTGGGCGTCGTCGACCTCGAGTTCGACGACGCCGTCGGCGCGTGGCAGCGCCCCGGCCGCGCGACGCCGACGCGCGTGGAGGCGGGCACCTACCAGCAGGATCTCGAGCTCGCCGCCGAGCGGGGGCTGCGCACGGGCGATCCCATCGCCGGGCGCGCGCGCGTCGGCCGGCTCAAGGTCATCTCCGACGGCTCGCTCGGCACGCGCACGGCGTGGACGGCGCATCCGTACGCCGACGGCGTGGGCGAGGCGGGCACGGGCGTGCGCAACGTCGACGACGTCGCGCTCGACCGCCTGCTCGCGCGCGCGACGGAGCTCGGCCTCGGCGCCTCGATCCACGCGATCGGCGACGCGGCCGTGACCGCGGCGATCGACGCCCTCGAGCGCGCGGCCGCCGCGGGGCGCCGCACCGCGGGCGATCGCATCGAGCACGCGCAGCTCGTCGCTCGACGCGACCTGCCCCGCATGGCGCGCCTCGGCCTCGTCGCCTCCGTCCAGCCCGAGCACGCGCTCGACGACCGCGAGCTCGTCGACGCGCTGTGGGGCGACCGCTCCCGAGACGCGTACCGCATCCGCTCGCTGCTCGAGGCCGGCGTGGGAGTCGTCCTCGGCTCCGACGCACCCGTCACGCCGCTCGACCCCTGGCTCGCGATCGCGACGGCCGTCACGCGCACGCGCGGCGACGCGCAGCCGTGGCAGCCCGAGGAGGCCATCGGGCTCGAGCGGGCGATCGCCGCCTCGGCGCGCACGAGCATCGCCGCGGGCGAGCCCGCCGATCTCGTCGTGCTCGCAGACGCGCTCCCGAGCGCCGCCGACATCGCGCACGACCCGATCGAGGCCTCGCGGCGCCTCCGCGCGACGGCCGTGCGGGCGACGCTCATCGCCGGCGAGCTGGTGCACGGCACGCTCTAGCGCCCGCGCGGCCGTCGCGGCCCGCTGGCGATGCGGTCGTGCCACCACGAGTGGCGCCCCGCGGTGCGCACTCGACAGCGGATGCCGCCCGAGGTTGTCCGGATCGCACAAGGACGGCCGGGGCGCGCGCGCGTCGCGTTGTGCCCGGGGCCAAGCGTCGAGCGCCTCGCGCATCCCGTGCCTACCGTGGTGCCGCACCATCGCCGGTGCCGCATCCGCACGCCTGCTCGAGGGGGACCCATGGCCGACTCCAACCGCACTCGCCAGCGCAGCGACGAGCCTCGACAGCTCGGCGCGGTCGACGTCGACTGGCTCGGGCGCGACCTGCGAGGCACGTGGGGGCATCGCCGGCTGGCGGCGCGCGAGAAGGTCGCCGACCCCCGGTACCAGCGCGTCGACGACCTGACGGTGGCCGAGCACCGCGCGCGCACCCTCGAGCAGCTGCGGCTGCTCGTCGAGGACGGCGCCGTGCACGCCGCGTTCCCCAAGCGGCTCGGCGGCGACGACGACCACGGCGGCAACATCGCGGGCTTCGAGGAGCTCGTGCTCGCCGATCCGAGCCTGCAGATCAAGTCGGGCGTGCAGTACGGGCTCTTCGGCGCCGCGGTGCTGCACCTCGGCACGCAGCACCACCACGACGCGTTCCTGCCGCCCATCATGCGCCTCGAGGTGCCCGGCGCCTTCGCGATGACCGAGACGGGTCACGGCTCCGACGTCGCCTCGATCGGCACGACGGCGACCTACGACGCCGAGACCGAGGAGTTCGTCATCCACACGCCCTTCCGCGGGGCGTGGAAGGACTACCTCGGCAACGCGGCGCTGCACGGCAAGGACGCCGTCGTGTTCGCGAAGCTCATCACGCGCGGCGTCGACCACGGCGTGCACGCCTTCTACGTGCCCATCCGCGACGAGCACGGCGCGTTCCTGCCCGGCGTCGGCGGCGAGGACGACGGCTACAAGGGCGGCCTCAACGGCATCGACAACGGCCGCCTGCACTTCACCCACGTGCGGATCCCGCGCACCAACCTGCTCAACCGCTACGGCGACGTCGCCCCCGACGGAACGTACTCGAGCCCGATCGCCTCGCCCGGCCGCCGCTTCTTCACCATGCTCGGCACGCTCGTGCAGGGGCGCGTCTCGCTCGACGGCGCCGCGGCCATCGCGCAGCAGGCCGCGCTCGCCATCGCGATCCGCTACGGCGCCGAGCGCCGCCAGTTCAACGCCTCGAGCGACACGCACGAGGAGGTGCTGCTCGACTACCGCCGGCACCAGCGGCGGCTGTTCACGCGCCTCGCGAAGGCGTACGCGCAGACCTACGCGCACGAGCGCCTGCTCGTGCAGTTCGACGGGGTCTTCTCCGGCCGCACCGACACACCGGAGGAGCGCGAGGACCTCGAGACGCTCGCGGCGGGGCTCAAGGCCCTCTCGACCTGGCAGGCGCTCGACACCCTGCAGGAGGCGCGGGAGGCGTGCGGCGGCGCCGGCTTCCTCGGCGAGAACCGGCTCGTGCAGCTGCGCGCCGACCTCGACGTCTACGTGACCTTCGAGGGCGACAACACCGTGCTGCTGCAGCTCGTCGGCAAGCGCCTGCTCGGCGACTTCGCCAAGCAGTTCAAGGGCGCGTCGAAGGCCGACGTCGCGCGCTTCGCCGCCGACCAGTTCTTCGAGCGGGCGACGACGCTCGTCGGCCTGCGCACCCTCGGCCAGGACGTGCGCGACCTGCGCAACGTCAAGAAGTCCTCCATCGCGCTGCGCGATCCCGGCTTCCAGCGCGACCTGCTCGAGGACCGCGTCGAGACGATGGTCGCCGACATCGCGAGCCGCCTGCGCCACGCGCCCAAGGACCAGGCGAAGGCTGCCGCGGCCTTCAACCACGAGCAGCACCAGCTCATCGAGGCCGCGCGCGCGTGGGTGGAGCTGCAGCAGTACGACGCGCTCGCCGCCGCCGTCGAGCGCAGCCCCGAGTCGACGCGCAAGGTGCTCACGCACGTGCGCGACCTCTTCGCGCTCACGATCATCGAGGAGCACGCGGCGTGGCACCTCGAGCACGGCCGGCTCTCGAGCGCGCGCTCGCAAGCCGTCACCTCGACGATCGAGCGGCTGCTCGCCAAGCTGCGTCCCCACGCGCTCGACCTCGTCGCGGCGTTCGGCCTCGGCGACGAGCACTTGCGATCGCGCATCGCCTCCGGCGCCGAGGGCGCCCGACAGGCGGAGGCGCAGGCGCACTACGACGCGCTGCGCGCCGCGGGGGAGCTGCCGGTGCCGGAGAAGCGCGCTCGCGCCACCGATCCCGAGGCGCAGCCGATCGTCGAGGCCGGCGCGGCGCCCGTCGCGCCATCCGCGATCGACGGCGACTCGGCCGACGCCGACGACAGCGTCGACTCGACGGTGCCGGGCGGCCCGGCGACGCCCGTGGCCGACGACGTGGAGGTCGGGGCGCGCTGAGCGTTCACCGGCGCGAAACCCGCGCGCACTAGCGTGCGGACCGTGTCCGCCCCATCCGTCGCCCCCCGCACCGCTGCGCCGCTCGGCCGCCGCGAGCGACTGCTCGTCGCGCTCTCGCCACTGGCCGTGATCCTCCTCGGCCACCTCGTCGCGCGCGGCGCGACGGCCGTCGATCCGTCGCTCGCGTGGGTGGCGGTCGCCGTGGCCTATTGGGGCGCGACCGGCGCGATCGTGCTCGCGTCGACGACGCGGGCGCAGCGCCGCGCGTGGCTCTCGCCCGCCGCTCGCCGCCCGTGGTGGGTCGTGCCGGCGGCGCTCCTGCTGGGTGCGGTGCCGATCGCGGGCATCCTCGCGATGCAGCTGCCGCTCGTCGCCGCGCACGCGGCGCTCATCGTGCCGTGGCTGCTGTTCGCCGCCATCAACCCCGTCTTCGAGGAGGCCTACTGGCGGGGCGCGCTCCACGACGCGACAGAGCACTGGCCGGCGTGGGGCGCCGTCCTGTGGAGCACCGCGCTGTTCGTCGCGAGCCATCCCCTGATGTGGGGCGTGTTCTCCGAGGGGAACCGCTCGCCGATGCTGTTCGGCACGCTCGCCCTCATGGGGCTCGCGTGGTCCTGGATGCGCCGGGTCACGGGCAGCCTCCGCTGGCCGCTCGTGTCGCACGCGCTCGTCGACATCGGCAACCTGTCGGTCTTCGTCTTCCTCAACGTCTACGTGCCGCCCGCGATCGGGTGAGCTCAGATGCGATCCACAGGGCTTATGCGGGGAACGGCATTGCGTACGGCATACGCTGAAGAGCATCCGGGGTCCCGATCATGCAGGTCGACCGGCCTCCCCGCGACTGGGAAGTCGCAGTCGAGCCCGAGGGGGCACCATGACCACGATGACCGCCACCGCGGTGACGCAGGGTCCGCTGCGCACCACCATCCGCGCCGCTGATCGCTCCGAGGAGGAGCGGCGCGCCGACTTCCGCGTCGTCGCGAAGGCCGTGCGCGACGCCGGCCTCCTCGAGCGCGCCGTCGGCTTCTACACCTGGCTCCTCGTGGGCCTCGGCGTCGCGCTCGTCGGGCTGCTCGTCGGCTCGGTGCTGCTGGGCGACAGCTGGTTCCAGCTGCTCATCGCCGGAGCGCTCGGCATCCTCTTCACGCAGATCGCCTTCGTCGCGCACGAGGCGTCCCACCGGCAGGTGCTCAAGTCGGGGCCGGCCAACGACCGCCTCGGCCGCATCCTCGCCGCCGGCGTCGTCGGCATCAGCCACCAGTGGTGGATGACGAAGCACTCGCGCCACCACGCCAACCCCAACCAGATCGGCCGCGACCCCGACATCGAGATCGACACGATCTCGTTCCTGCCGAGCGACGCGAAGAAGGCGCGCGGGCTGCAGCGCTGGGTCACGCGGCGCCAGGGCTGGCTGTTCTTCCCGCTCCTCACCTTCGAGGGCGCGAACCTCCACGTGCGCTCGATCGCGACGCTCCTCGAGCGCCGCCCGGTCACCGGCCGCTGGCTCGAGCTCGGCCTCATCGCCGGCCGCTTCGCCCTCCTCATCACGTTCCTCCTGCTCGTCATGCCTCCCGGGATGGCGCTCGCCTTCCTCGGTGTGCAGCTCGCCGTCTTCGGCGTCGGCATGGGTGCCTCCTTCGCCCCCAACCACAAGGGGATGCCGACGGTCGGCCGCGACGCGAAGCTCGACTTCTTCACGAAGCAGGTGCGCACGTCGCGCAACATCCGCGGCTGGGGCATGAGCGCGCTCATGGGCGGCCTCAACTACCAGGTCGAGCACCACCTCTTCCCCAACATGGCGCGCCCGCACCTGCGCGCCGCGAGCGAGATCGTGCGACGGCACTGCGCGACGCACGGCATCCCCTACACCGAGACGAGCCTGACGGGCGCCTACGCATCCGTCGTCCGTCACCTCAACCGCGTCGGCCTCGCGGCGCGCGACCCCTTCGACTGCCCGATGCTGGACATGCGGCGGTGAGGTCGGCGCCTCGTCGGCGCATGCCCGTGCGCCGCGCGCTCGCGCGGCTGCACTGGGCGGTCAGCCCGTGGCGACTCGTGCGCGAGGAGCCCGAGCACGAGGGACCGCGCCTGCTCATCGGCGCACCGCACACCTCCAACCGCGACTTCGTCCTCATGCTCGCGATCGCGTGGGATGCGCGCCTCGCGGTGCGCTGGCTCGGCAAGCGCGAGCTCTTCCGCGGCCCGCTCGGCCGCGTGATGCACTGGCTCGGCGGCATCCCCGTCGATCGCGACGACCCCGCGGGGCTCGTCGAGCGCGTCGTCGAGCTCGCGCGCACCGATCCGCACGCCGCGATCGTCGTCACGCCTGACGGCACCCGCAGCTCGCGCCAGTGGCGCAGCGGCTTCTACCGCATCGCGCTCGAGGCGGGCGTGCCCGTCACGCTCGGCTTCGTCGACTCGGTCACGGGCACGACGGGCCTCGGGCCGACGATCGCGCTCACGGGCGACGTGCCGGCCGACATGGAGCGCATCCGCGCCTTCTACGCCGGCAAGCGCGGCATCAACCCCGAGCGCACGACGGAGCCGCGGCTCGCCGACGAGGCCGGCCTCGCGCGCCGGCTCCGCGAGGAGCGCTCGAGCGCCTGAGAGCGGGGCCTGGCGCCGCCGCGCGCACCGGTGCCACGATGGGGCATGGCCGAGCCCACTCCCTCCGACAGCCCCGTCCACGACATCAGCGAGGACGAGTGCCGCAAGCTGCTCGCGCTGTTCGAGTTCGGGCGCATCGCCTTCCTCGCCGACGGCGTGCTCGAGGTGTTCCCCGTGAACTACCACGCGGCCGGTTCGGCGATCACCTTCCGCACGGCGCCCGCCACGAGGCTCGCGAGCGCGCTGCTCGCCGCCGACGTCGTCTTCGAGATCGACCACATCGGGGTCAAGGAGGCGTGGAGCGTCGTCGGGCGCGGGCGGGCCCGCCGGCTCGAGGACGAGCGCGAGGTCGAGGCGGCCGCGGCGCTGCCCATCCGCCCGCTCATCCCCACGAACACCCGCGAGTTCGTGCGCATCGATCTCGCGCGCATCTCGGGGCGTCGCTTCCACCGCTGGCCGACCGGGGCAACGGCCCGAGCGACCCCCGACACGAGCGGGTGACCGCCGCTGCTCGAGCGCAGGAATGCCGCCCCTCCGGGCGGCGTTGTCAGACTCGAAGCAGCAGGGGAGTGAGCATGACGCAGCCGGCGGAGACCGCCACGAGCACGATCGAGCAGTCGGGCACCGACGTCGCCGAGTCGATCGCCTCGGCGACGATCGCGATCCTCGGCGCCGGCAAGATCGGCACGGTGCTCGCGAAGCGCTCGCTCGTCGCGGGGCACCGCACGCTCATCGCCGGCTCCGGGAGCGCCGCGCGCATCCGCCTCATCGTCGAGTACCTCGCGCCCGGCGCCGAGGCGATGGTGTCCGCGGATGCGGCTGCTGCGGCCGACGTCGTCATCCTCGCGCTCCCGCTCGGGCAGTACGAGCGGCTGCCGGTCGCGCAGCTCGAGGGCAAGCTCGTCATCGACGCCATGAACTACTGGTGGGAGACCGACGGGCTGCGTGACGAGTTCACCGACCCCGAGCGGCCGACGAGCGTCATCGTGCAGGAGTTCCTGCCCGGCTCGCGCGTCGTGAAGGCGTTCAACCACATGGGCTACCACGACCTCGCCGACTGGCCGCGGCCGGCCGGGCACCCGCAGCGGCGCGCGATCGCCGTCGCGGGCGACGACCCCGGCGACGTCGCGCAGGTCGCCGCGCTCGTCGACGGCTTCGGCTTCGATCCCGTCGTGCTCGAGTCGCTCGCGGCGGGACTCCGGCTGCAGCCGGGATGGCCGGCCTTCGGCGCGAACGAGGACGCCGAGACGCTCCGCGGGCTGCTCGCGACCGACTGACGCGGCATCCCACCGCTCCGGCAGCGAGCCGGCGTGCGCGTCTGGGGTCAGCCCTGGCTCGGGAGGAGCTCGGCGAGGAGGCGCTCGACGCGCCCGCGGATCTCGTCGCGCACGCGGCGGACGGTCTCGATGTCCTTGCCCGCGGGGTCCTCGAGCTCCCAGTCCTCGTAGCGCTTCCCGGGGAAGATGGGGCACGCGTCGCCGCAGCCCATCGTGATCACGGCGTCCGACTCGCGCACCGCGTCGACGGTGAGCACCTTCGGCTGGTTGCCGGCGATGTCGATGCCGACCTCGGCCATGGCCTCGATCGCGACGGGGTTGATGGCGTCCTTGGGAGCGCTGCCGGCCGAGAGCACCTCGACCGCGCCGCCGGAGAGGGCCTCGGCGAAGCCCGCGGCCATCTGGGAGCGGCCCGCGTTGTGCACGCAGACGAACAGGACGGTGGGGGTGGCAGCCATGGTGGCCTCTCTCGTTGGGTTGGTGGGGCGGATCCGATCGGCGGCACCGCGGACAGCATGCGCGCCCTCGGTGGCCGGTCCATGAACGGGGATGGATGGGGGAGTGGACATCGGCTCAAGCCAGTCGTGCGAGGAGGAGGTCGACGCGACGGGCGATGTCGTCCCGGATCGCGGCGACGCCCTCGGGCGAGGCGAGGGCGGGGTCGCCGACGGCCCAGTCCTCGTAGCGCACGCCGGGGATGATCGGGCAGACGTCACCGCATCCCATCGTGATCACGAGGTCGGAGGCGCGCACGGCGTCGTCGGTGATCGGCTTCGGGAACGCCGTCTCGGCGGCCTCCGGATCGATCTCCTGGAGGAGCGGGCGGATGCCGGCGTGCAGGTCGTCGCCGGGCGCGGAGCCGGCCGATCGGGCGACGACGCGGCCGCGGGCGGCGGCATTGACCAGGGCCGCGGCGAGCTGCGAGCGACCGGCGTTCGCGACGCACACGAAGAGCACCTGCGGCACGGACGAGCCGCGCTCCCGCGAGAGGTCGGCGAGCCGCTGCCGCGCGAAGCGCTCGGCGAGGGGCACGAGCTGCGCTGCCGCTCGCGGTGACCGCGCGAGCGCCGTGTAGGACTCGCGCACGACGCCGGTCACCGCATCCGAGCTCAGCTGCGGATGCTGCGCGGCGAGGAGCTCGGCGACGTGGGCGAGCGTCTCGTCGACGTCCTCGAGCCCAGGGTGCTCGGTGCGCCCGCGCCTCGCGGTGGCGGCGGGAGCGAACGATTCGAGCAGCGTCGTCACGGCAGGACGGACGGCGGGCTCGACGGAATACCAGACCCAGGTGCCGCGGCGCTCGGAGGCGACGACGCCCGCCTCGCGGAGCACCTTGAGGTGGTGCGAGACGGTGGGCTGCGACACCGCGGCGAGCTCGGCGAGGTCGCACACGCACGACTCGCCGCGGGGATCGGTCGCGATGGCCGAGAGCATGCGCAGCCGAAGGGGATCCGCGAGGGCCTTGAGCATCCGCGCGAGCGAGCCGGCGGCCCGCTCGCCGATCGCTCGGGAGGCCGCGGGCGCGCACTCCTCGCGCGCGGCCATGCCGGTCACCGCTCGCTCCCCGCGCGGCAGAGGGGGCGCCCGCTCGCAGGGTCGACGCGGAACCACCGGCGCGCGGCGAGGAGCGAGACCCAGACGAGGCCCACGAGCACCGGCACCTCGATGAGCGGACCCACGACGCCGGCGAGCGCCTGCCCGGAGGTCGCCCCGAAGGTGCCGATCGCGACCGCGATCGCGAGCTCGAAGTTGTTGCCCGCCGCGGTGAACGCGAGGGTCGAGGAGCGCGCGTACCCGAGGCCGAGGGCCTTGCCCCACGTGAGGCCGATGCCCCACATGAGGGCGAAGTACGCCAGGAGCGGCAGCGCGATCCGGGCGACATCCAGGGGTGCCGCGAGCACTCGCTCGCCCTGGAGCGCGAACAGCAGCACGATCGTCGCGAGCAGGCCGTAGAGCGCCCAGGGGCCGACGGCAGGCAGATATCGCCCCTCGTACCAGTCGCGGCCTCGCGCGCGCTCGCCGAGCCGCCGGGAGAGGAAGCCCGCCAGCAGCGGGATCCCGAGGAAGACGAGCACGTTGACCGCGATCTCACCCATCGAGACGTCGAGCGCCTGCGCCTCGAGGCCGAGCCACGTCGGCAGCGCGGAGAGGTAGAACCAGCCGAGCACGGCGAAGGCGAGCACCTGGAAGATCGAGTTCACGGCGACGAGCACCGCTGCCGCCTCACGGTCACCGCACGCGAGGTCGTTCCAGATCACGACCATCGCGATGCACCGGGCGAGACCGACCAGGATGAGGCCGGTGCGGTACTCGGGCAGGTCGGGCAGCAGGAGCCACGCGAGAGCGAACATGAGCGCCGGTCCGAGCAGCCAGTTGAGCACGAGCGAGGAGACAAGGAGCCTGCGGTCGCCGGCGACCGCAGCGACGCGGTCGTAGCGGACCTTCGCGAGCACCGGGTACATCATCACGAGCAGGCCGATGGCGATCGGCATCGAGATGCCGCCGATCTCGAGCGAGGCGAGCAGGGCGCCGAGCGGCGGCACGGCGCCGCCGAGCGCGAGGCCCGTCGCCATGGCGAGGCCGATCCACAGCGGCAGCCAGCGATCGAGCGCGGAGAGCCGCGCCGTGCCGCTCGCGGTGGTCGGAGCTGCCCTGTCGTCGGCGCCGGATCCGGCGACGACCAGTGCTCCCTCGTGATTCGACACGCTTCGATATTGACGGCTCTCGATCCAGGCCGCAAGTCCCGGCGCCTGGGCGCGGTCCTCGGCATGCAGCGGAGGCACCCGGCCTCTGCTGGGGCGGGAGCGCGCCCGCCAGGACACGCGACGGCGATGCGGCGTGTCGGACCGAGGAAGCGCTCAGCGCGAGCGTCTCATCGCCTCTGGGGCACGTCTGGCCCGGGTCAAGCCGGGCACGAGCGGGGCGCGACTGCGGCCTCGGAACGAGAAGACCCCCGGCGTGGCCGGGGGTTCTTCGCTGTGGCTCCGACCGGCATCGATCCGGTGACCTTTCGATTTTCAGTCGAACGCTCTACCAACTGAGCTACAGAGCCGGGCTCTCGCGAGCCTGGCGGGCCGTGCCCGCCCTTGCACAAGGCCCTCTCGAGTGAGAGGGCCGGTGCAATGGCGACCCTGACGGGACTTGAACCCGCGACCTCCGCCGTGACAGGGCGGCGCGCTAACCAAACTGCGCTACAGGGCCTTACTGGCAGTACCCATCGTACAGAGTGAATCCGCGAAGAGTGACCCCAACGGGATTCGAACCCGTGCTGCCGCCGTGAAAGGGCGGTGTCCTAGGCCGCTAAACGATGGGGCCGAGTGCCGGAGCACACGACTACCGAGGAGAGACGTTACAGGACGGCGGGGTCCGACCGCAAACCGGCGGCCCGAGGCCGCGCCGGCGGATCCGGCCGACACGCCGCCTGGGCTTCGGCCGAGCCAAACCTTCAGGTGGAGCATGAAAGTTGATAGCGTGGCCCAGATTGCGTCGTGACAGCCGCTCGAGGCGGGTGCACGATGAAGGACGACGCGGCGCTGAGCGCTGCCGAACGGGGAGACGATGGCCAA
>JAPSIA010000023.1 GCA_031179215.1 Agrococcus sp. | reverse complement strand
CCCAGCCGCTCGCCTCGCTGCCGCGGCACCGCTCTCGCGGCGGCACCGCTCCCGCGGCGGCACCGCTTCCGCGGCGGTCGCGGGCCGGCGACGCCACGTCGCCTGCACCGATCGGCGGCTGCGCCCGTCGGGTGGCAGCCATGCGGTGCAGGTGGCCCCGGGTCGCTTGCACGCAGCGGCGGCTCCGCACGCCGCTTGCACGCAGCGGCGGCTCCGCCGGGCGGCAGGCAAGTCCGGTCGGTGCCGGTTCAGCCGAGCAGCCCCGGGAACGTCGCGTATGCCCACGGGTAGCCGACGAAGACCGCGACGTCGATGAGCGTGTGCGCGACGATGAGCGGCACGAGCCTGCCCGTGCGGGCGTAGAGCCAGCCGAACAGGATCCCCATCGCGACGTTGCCGATGAGCGCCGGCACGCCCTGGTAGAGGTGGTAGACGCCGCGCAGCGCGGCAGCGGCGAGGATGATCGGCCACGTGCCCCAGCCGAGCCGCCGCAGGCGCTCGAAGAGGTAGCCGACGACGATGACCTCCTCGGTGAGGCCGGCGCGCAGCGCGCTCAGCAGCAGCACGGGCACCGTGAACCAGTGCGCGTCGAGCGGCGAGGGCACGACGTCGACCGTCAGCCCGAGCGCGCGGCCCGCGACGTAGAGCGCGAGACCGGGGATGCCGATGACGAGCACGAGGGCGATGCCGGTCGCGCCGTCGCGCCACGGCCGCGCGCCGTCGATGCCGAGGGCGCCCAGGTGCGGCCGTCGCGCGCGCCACAGCAGCCAGATGACGAGCGCGACCGGCACGAGGTCGAGCAGGATGCCGGTGAGCTGGTAGGCCAGGTCGAGCCAGGCGCGATCGGAGCGCGAGGGGTTGAGCGCGACCTGCTGCTCGCTGATCGGGGCCTCGCGCGTGGTGAGGTCGATGTACTGCAGCACCGCCCAGATGGCGCTCGCGCCGAGCGAGAGCAGCAGCACGATCGCGATCTCGGCCTGGATGCGGCGTCGAGAGGCTGCGCCGAGGGGCGCCGACAGGGGAGCGGACACGCCTCAACGCTACGGCTCCGCGGCCCGGAGTCGGCTCGGCACCAACTTGGTAACGATCGCGTGACGTAGGCGAACGGGCGATGAACGCGTGCTTAGACTGACGACATCTCAACGAGCGGCGCGGCTCCTTGCGGCCGCGCGCTCACCTTGCACAGGAGGAACCAGTGACAAACATCCTTAGGCGTCGCGGTCGCGCGCTCGCCGGGCTGGCCGTCGGCACCGCCGCTATGGTCGCGCTCGCGGGCTGCACCACGACCACACCCGAGACCAGCGAGAGCGGCTCGGCTGCGCCGACCGGCGGCACGATCAGCGTCGCCCAGACGAACGCCGCGACGGCGCTCAACTCGGGCACCCCCGACGCGAACCTGAACACGAACGGCATGGTCGACTACCTCATGGGCGCCGGCACGGGCCCGGGGTCGTTCTTCTACGTCGACAACGAGTTCAACGTCGTCCCCGACGAGACGAACGGCACGGTCGAGCTCGTCAGCGAGGACCCGCTGGTCGTGCGCTACACGCTCGACCCCGAGGCGGTGTGGTCGGACGGCACGCCGATGACGACGACCGACATGCTCCTCGCGTGGGCGATCGGCTCGGGCTACTACGACGACGCGACGTACGCCGAGGACGGCACCGTCGCCGAGGGCAACGTCTACTTCCAGCTCGCCGGCTCGACCGCGGGCCTCGACACGACCGAGTTCCCGGAGATCGATGAGGAGGCGCGCACGCTGACCCTCACGTACGGCGAGCCCTACGTCGACTGGAACCTCGTCAACCTCATCAACAAGCCGGCGCACGTGTTCGCCGAGCACGCGGGCTTCGGCTCGGTCGAGGAGCTGCACACGTTCCTCGAGGAGACGCCGGCCGGCGACCCGGAGAACCCGGGCGAGCCGAACGAGCAGCTCTCCGCGCTCGCCGAGCTGTGGAACACGGGCTACAACATCACGTCGATGCCCGAGGACGAGGGCCTGCTCGTCGCCGCCGGCATGTGGGTCCCGAAGGACTTCCAGGCCGACGACGGTGGCTTCATCTCCTTCGAGCCGAACCCCGAGTGGCGCGGCGAGATGCAGCCGTCGTTCGACGAGCTCATCATCCGCTTCATCGGCGACCCGAACGCGCAGATCACCGCCCTCCAGAACGGCGAGGTCCACGTCATCGAGCCGCAGCCCTCGGCTGACACGATCGCGTCGATCGAGGCCTTCGGCGGCACGCTGATCCAGGGCTCGCAGCTCTCGTACGACCACCTCGACCTGACGTTCAACTCCGAGGTCTTCTCCGACCCGGCCGTGCGCGAGGCCTTCCTCCTCACGGTGCCGCGTCAGCAGATCCTCGAGTCGATCGTCACGCCGGTGCAGCCGGACGCCGAGGTGCTCAACTCGCAGCAGTTCGTCACGAACCAGCCGCAGTACGAGGAGGCCGTGGCCGCCAACGGCTACAGCGACTTCGCCGAGCCCGACATCGAGCGCGCTCGCGAGCTGCTCGACGGCGCCACGCCGACCGTCAGCATCCTCTACAACACGGAGAACCCGAACCGCGTGGACGCGTTCCAGCTGATCCAGGCGAGCGCCTCCGAGGCCGGGTTCAACGTCGAGGACGCCGGTTCGCCCGACTGGTCGAGCCTGCTCGGCAGCGGCGACTACGACGCGTCGATCTTCGGCTGGATCTCGCCCGGTGTCGGCTACGCGAGCCTGCCGCAGATCTGGCAGACGAACGGTGGCGGCAACTACAACGGGTACTCGAACCCCGAGGTGGACGCGCTCGCCGACGAGTCGCAGGTCACGATCGGCGACGAGGAGCGCCTCACGGAGATCATGATCGAGATCGATCGACTCACCCGCGAGGACTTCTACGGCCTGCCGCTGTTCCAGGTCCCCGGCCTGGTCGCGACCAACGGCGCGGTCGAGGGCGTCGAGTACAACGGCGGCCAGACGGGCGCCATCTGGAACACCTGGGAGTGGACGCTCGTCGGCTGATCGCCGGCGATAGGATTCCCAGCTAGTACCAACCGGCCGTGGGGGGGGGGGGCGGGCCCCCGGGGCCCCCCCCCCCCACGGCCAACCCGTGTCCGTCCTCGATCGCGCGCGATCCGCGCGGTCTCCGACCGATCGGAGCTCTCGAGCCAATGCTCAGCTTCATCGTGAGGCGCATCCTCGCCTCCATCCTCACGCTCCTCGTGGCGTCGTTCATCATGTACGTGCTCACCGCGTACTCGGACAACCCGCTCAAAGACCTCCAGGCGTCGAACGCCCCGAACGCGCAGCTGCTGATCGGGCAGCGCATCGAGCGGCTCGACCTCGACGTGCCCCCGCCGCTGCGCTGGTTCGGCTGGCTCGCGGGCGCCGCAGGGTGCCTGACGCCGTTCACGCCGTGCGACCTCGGCACCGACCTGAACTACACCCCCGTGACGCAGCTCCTGCCGAACGCGGCCGCCTCGACGGTGAGGCTCGTCGCCGCGTCGACGATCCTCGCGATCATCTTCGGCATCATCACGGGCATCGTCTCGGCGCTGCGCCAGTACTCGGCGTTCGACCTCGGCATGACGTTCGTCAGCTTCTTCCTCTACTCGCTGCCGTCGTTCCTCGCGGCCGTGCTGCTGAAGGAGTTCGTCGCGCTCGGCTTCAACAACTGGCTCTCGAGCGGCGACTCGAGCATCGGGCTCATCCCCACGCTCATCATCGCCCTCGTCATCGGCGTGATCATGCAGGCCCTCGTGGCGGGCTCGAACCGCAAGCGCCTCATCACCTTCGCGATCGCCGCCGCGGCGACCGTCGGCATGCTGTACTACCTCGACGCCGTCGACTGGTTCCAGCAGCCGGGCCTCGGGGCCGTCGGCCTCCTGCTGCTCATCGGCGGCATCGTCTTCGGCGCCACCGCGATCATGGCCGGCTTGAACAACCGCCGCGCGCTCATCGGCGCCGCGATCGCGGGCGTGCTCTCGTACGCGTCGTACTTCGCGCTGCAGGGGCTGTTCGACATCTCGACCGTCTGGACGATCGGCATCCTCGGGCTCGCGACGCTCGCCGTGTGCTTCGTCGTCGGCTGGATCCTCGGCGGCAACGACCGCGGGCAGGTCATCCGCGTCACGATGGTCGTCGGCCTCCTGTCGTCGCTGCTCGTCGTCGCCGACCGCTACCTGCAGGCGTGGCCCGCGTACATCTCGAGCCCGCGCATCAACAACCGCCCCATCGCGACGGTCGGCGAGCAGACCGTGGGCCTGTCGGGCGACATGTGGATCATGGGCCTCGACACGTTCACGCACTTCCTGCTGCCGACGATCTCGCTCACGCTCATCTCCTTCGCCGGCTACACGCGCTACGCGCGAGCGGGCCTGCTCGAGGTGATGAACCAGGACTACATCCGCACCGCGCGCGCGAAGGGGCTCTCGGAGCGCGTCGTGATCACGCGGCACGCGTTCCGCAACATGCTCATCCCCATCACGACGATCGTGGCAGCTGACATCGGCGTGCTGCTGGGCGGCGCGCTCATCACCGAGCGGGTCTTCGCGATCAGCGGCATGGGTGCGCTGTTCGCCGTCTCGCTCGACCGCGTCGACGTGAACCCGGTCATGGGCTACTTCCTCGTGATCGCGATCACCGCGATCCTGTTCAACTTCCTTGCCGACTTGAGCTACGCGCTCCTCGACCCGAGAGTGAGGGTCAAGTGACGAACGCCACCACCACCGTGACGCAGGAGGAGACGGCCGGGCAGAGCCAGGGCCGCCTCATCCTCAAGCGCTTCGTGACGAACAAGGCCTCGATGGTCTCGCTCGTGCTGCTCGTGGCCATCTGGGTGTTCGCGATCTCGGCGATCGGCATCGGGCCGATCCCCGGGTGGTGGCACCACGACTACCGCACGCCGAGCGCCTCGATCGTCGAGGGCGGCCGCCCCACGGTCTCGCTCATCCCCGAATGGCTCGGCGGTGCCGGCATCTACCTCGGAGAGCACCCGTTCGGCCAGAACCGCATCGGCGTCGACTACTTCGCGCAGACCATGCGCGGCGTGCAGAACTCGTTCGTCGTCATCGTGCTGCTCGCCGGCGTGGCGACGGTGCTGGGCACCGTCATCGGCGCCGTGGCCGGCTACTACCGCGGCTGGGTCGACGCGGTGCTCATGCGCATGACCGACGTCTTCATCGTCATCCCCTCGATCGTCGTCGGCGCCGTCGTCGGCGCCATGACCGGCGGGCTCGGCGTGCAGTACCTCGCGATCTTCCTCGGGCTCGTCGCCTGGATGGGCATCGCGCGACTCGTGCGCGCGGAGTTCCTCTCGCTGCGGGAGCGCGAGTTCGTCGAGGCGGCGCGCGTCGCCGGCGCGAGCGACGCCCGCATCATCTTCAAGCACATCCTGCCCAACGCCATGGGCGTCGTCATCGTGGCGGCATCGCTCATCGCGGCTGCCGCGATCATCCTCGAGGCGTCGCTGAGCTTCCTCGGGTACGGCATCCTGCCGCCCGACACGTCGCTCGGCCTGCAGGTCTCGCAGAACCAGTCGGCGTTCGCCACGCGGCCTTGGCTGTTCTGGTTCCCGGCGTTCTTCATCGTCGTGCCCGCGCTGCTGATCAACTTCATCGGCGACGGCCTGCGCGACGCGTTCGACCCGCGCCAGAAGCGCTTCTCGATCCGCCGCACCAAGGAGCTGCCCGAGAACGCGGAGCAGCGCTCGTGACCCGCCGCGAGGCGGTCACGACGGCGATGTCACAGCAGCAGGGGCACGGTCGCGACGAGCGCGGGACCGGCGACGAGCGCGGCCAGGCGGCCCCAGTGCACCGCCACGGGCACGGCGATCGACGCCGCCTCAGCCTCGGGAGCGGCCGCCGCGGCCCAGCGCTCGCGCACGAGCGCGGCCGCGTCGCCCGACTCGGTGCCCGGCACGTCGCCGATGCGCACGCCCGCGTCGAGCGGGTTGCGCGGGTCTCGCGGGTCGCGGTCCTCGCGGACCCGGCGCGCCTTGCGCCGGGCGCTGATCGCGCCGGCCTGCGGCGCGCACCAGACGGGCCAGCTGCGCCCGGGGGTGAAGAGCGTCAGCGAGTACTTCGTGTCGACGTGGATGAGCGCGCCCCACGCGACGCCGATCGTGCGGAGCGGGTTGCGGATCTCGCAGCCGCGCGCGTCGACGACGAGCGCGGGCGCCCACAGGAACACGAAGGCCGCGTAGGCGAGCCAGGCGACCGCGATGACCGCGGCGACCGCGCCGCGCGGCTCCGACTGGAGCGCGCCGAGGGTGCCGAGCACCGCGAGCAGCGCCCAGCAGGCGATCGCGATGCCGCGATTCACTCGAGAATGGACGGTCACGGCATGCAGGTCGTCGTTCACAGGCTCATCGTCGCAGGCGCCATCGCGCGCGACGAATCCGACACCCCGCGGCAGGAGGCGGCATGACTTCGCACCAGACTGACACCGACCGGAAGCAGGACGACGGGGTGCCCGCCCTGCAGATCTCGGGGCTCCACGTGGACTTCGCCGTCGACGGGTACTGGGTGCCCGCGGCCAAGGACGTCTCGTTCGAGATCGGCAAGGGCGAGGTCGTCGCGGTCGTCGGCGAGTCGGGCTCGGGCAAGAGCGTCTCGTCGATGGCGATCCTCGACCTGCTGCCGAAGAACGCCCGCGTCCGCGGCTCCATCAAGCTCGCCGGCGACGAGCTCTCGGGCCTCTCGCCGCAGCAGATGCGCGAGGTGCGCGGCAACCGCGTCTCGGCGATCTTCCAGGAGCCCATGACGGCGCTCAACCCCGTGCTGACCGTCGGCTTCCAGATCATCGAGGCCCTGCGCATCCACCGGAGCCTCGTGCCGAGCGCCGCGCAGGAGCGCGCGCTCGAGATGCTCGCGCTCGTCGAGCTGCCCGACCCGATGAAGGCGTTCAAGTCGTACCCGCATCAGCTCTCGGGCGGCCAGCGGCAGCGCGCCATGATCGCCATGGCGCTCGCGCTCGACCCCGAGCTGCTCATCGCCGACGAGCCCACCACGGCGCTCGACGTGACGGTGCAGGCCGAGATCCTCGAGCTCATGCGCGACCTCAAGGACCGGCTCGGCTCTGCGGTGCTGCTCATCACGCACGACATGGGGGTCGTCGCCGACCTCGCCGACTGGGTCGTCGTCATGGAGAAGGGCGCGATCGTCGAGCAGGGCCCGGTGCGGGAGATCTTCGCCGCGCCGAAGCAGGCGTACACGCAGATGCTGCTCGCCTCGGTGCCGCGCCTCGGCGAGGGCGCCGGTGAGGGCGCCTCCGAGATCGACCTCACCGCCGCGCTCGCCCTCGCCGCGAACGAGGACTCCGGCGACGAGCAGCTGCGGCGACGCATCGAGGCGAACGCCCGTGCGGCAGAGGAGGCGGCTCGCGAGGCCGAGTCCACCGTCTCCGGCCCGCCCGTGCTCGTGCTCGAGGACGTCGCGATCGAGTACGCCCGCAAGGGCAAGCTCGGCGCCTTCCGCGCGGTCGACGGCGTCTCGCTGCAGATCCACGCGGGCGAGGTCCTCGGCCTCGTGGGCGAGTCGGGCTCGGGCAAGTCGACGATCGGTCGCGCGGCCATCGGGCTCCAGCCGATCGCGGCCGGCAGGCTCGAGGTCGCGGGCATCGACATCTCGCGCATCGACCGCAGGATCGCGCGCAGCCTCAACCGCAAGGTCGGCATCGTCTTCCAGGACCCGTCGTCGTCGCTGAACCCCAGGCTCCCCATCGGCGAGTCGATCGGCGAGCCGATGTACCTCGCGAAGATCCACCGGGGCGCTGCGCTCGACAAGCGGGTCGAGGAGCTCCTCGACGCCGTGCGGCTGCCGCGCGCCTACCGCAACCGCTTCCCGCACGAGCTCTCCGGCGGCCAGAAGCAGCGCGTCGGCATCGCGCGCGCGCTCTCGATGAGCCCCGAGCTGCTCGTCGCCGACGAGCCGACGAGCGCGCTCGACGTCTCGGTGCAGGCGACGGTGCTCGAGCTGCTGCAGGAGCTGCAGCGCGAGCAGGGCTTCGCGTGCCTGTTCATCAGCCACGACCTCGCGGTCGTCGACCTCATGAGCGACCGCATCGCGGTGATGCACCACGGCTCGATCGTCGAGCAGGGCTCGCGCGACGCGATCCTGCGAGCGCCGAAGGAGCCGTACACGCAGCGGCTCATCGCGGCGATCCCCGTGCCCGACCCCGACAAGCAGCGTGCGCGGCGCGAGCTGCGCCACGAGGTGCTCCGGCGCACGTCCCAGGAGGCGCAGGAGGGCGGCGGCGACGCGGTCGACGTCGACGCGCTGACGGACGAGCGCAAGGACCAGGCTGCGATCGAGAACGAGCGCGGAGTCTGAGGCGCGACGCGCGGCCGCAGCCGCCCGCTAGACTGGGCGACTGCGGCCCTTCGTCGCGCACTCCCTCGACTCGGAAGGCACCTGCATGCCGATCGCCTCGCGATCCGACCTCCGCAACGTGGCGATCGTCGCCCACGTCGACCACGGCAAGACCACGCTCGTCGACGCGATGCTCCGTCAGACCGGCTCCTTCACCTCGCACCAGGCCGTCGACGACCGCGTCATGGACTCCGGCGACCTCGAGCGCGAGAAGGGCATCACGATCCTCGCGAAGAACACCGCCATCCGCTACTCGGGGCGGCACACCGAGGAGCCCGTGACGATCAACGTCATCGACACCCCCGGGCACGCCGACTTCGGCGGTGAGGTCGAGCGCGGCCTCTCGATGGTCGACGGCGTCGTGCTGCTCGTCGACGCCTCCGAGGGTCCGCTGCCGCAGACCCGCTTCGTGCTGCGCAAGGCGCTCGAGGCGAAGCTGCCGGTCATCCTGCTCGTCAACAAGACCGACCGCAGCGACGCGCGCATCGACGCCGTCGTGAGCGAGAGCCAGGACCTGCTCCTCGGCCTCGCCTCCGACCTCGCCGACGACGTGCCCGACCTCGACCTCGACGCGGTGCTCGACGTGCCCGTCGTCTACGCCTCCGGCAAGGCCGGTCGCGCATCCACGGTCAAGCCCGCCGACGGCGAGCTGCCGGAGAACGAGGACCTCGAGCCGCTCTTCCAGGCGATCCTCGAGCACATCCCCGCCCCGACCTACGACGACGAGGCGCCGCTGCAGGCGCACGTGACGAACCTCGACGCGTCGCCGTTCCTCGGCCGCCTCGCGCTGCTGCGCGTCAAGGCCGGCACGATCACCAAGGGCCAGACGGTCGCGTGGGTGCGGCACGACGGCGAGGTGCAGAACGTGCGCATCACCGAGCTGCTCGAGACGAAGGCCCTCGAGCGCGTGCCCGCCGAGAGCGCCGGGCCCGGCGACATCATCGCCGTCGCAGGCATCGCCGACATCACGATCGGCGAGACGCTCGCCGACCCCGACGACGTGCGGCCGCTGCCGACGATCACCGTCGACGAGCCGGCGATCTCGATGACGATCGGCACGAACACCTCGCCGCTCGCCGGCAAGATCAAGGGCTCGAAGCTCACGGCGCGCATGGTGAAGGACCGCCTCGACCGCGAGCTCATCGGCAACGTGTCGCTGCGCGTCGTGGACATCGGCAAGCCCGACGCGTGGGAGGTGCAGGGCCGCGGCGAGCTCGCGCTCGCGATCCTCGTCGAGCAGATGCGGCGCGAGGGCTTCGAGCTCACCGTCGGCAAGCCGCAGGTGGTCACGCGCAGGATCGACGGCGTGCTGCACGAGCCCTTCGAGCACCTCACGATCGACGTGCCCGAGGAGCACCTGGGCGCCGTGACCCAGCTGCTCGCCGGCCGCAAGGGCATCATGGACGGGATGCAGAACCACGGCACGGGCTGGGTGCGCATGGAGTTCGTCGTGCCCTCGCGCGGCCTCATCGGCTTCCGCACCGAGTTCCTCACGATCACGCGCGGCACGGGCATCGCCAACGCGATCGCGCACGGCTGGCGTCCGTGGGCGGGCGCCATCACGACGCGCAACAACGGCGCGCTCGTGGCCGACCGCTCCGGCACCGCGACGCCGAACGCGATCATGGCGCTCCAGGAGCGCGGCGTGTTCTTCATCAAGCCGGGCGACGACGTCTACGAGGGCATGGTCGTCGGCGAGAACGCGCGCGCCGATGACATGGACGTCAACATCACCAAGGAGAAGAAGCTCAACAACATCCGGTCGTCGACCGGTGAGGAGCTCGAGCGCCTGACGCCGCCGAAGCAGCTCTCGCTCGAGGAGTGCCTCGAGTGGGCGCGCGACGACGAGTGCGTCGAGGTGACGCCCCACGCCGTGCGCATCCGCAAGGTCAACCTCGACGCGACGACCCGCGCGCGCGAGGCGAGCCGCCTCAAGAAGCAGGGCTAGGCCCCGCGCTCGTGTCGGGAGGCGGTGCGCGGCGAGACCCGCGCGCGCCGTCTCCCGACTCGCTGCGCCCGCCCGGCGCGGGTCCGCATGGCGAGGCCGCGCCGCGCGCAGTGGTTGGATAGGGGCGATGGATCCCCGCCTCGAGCGTGTCATGTTCGTGCACGCGCACCCCGACGACGAGACGCTCTCGACCGGCGCCGCGATCGCGACCGTCGCCGCAGGCGGCGGTGACGCGGTCGTCGTGACGTTCACGCTCGGCGAGCGCGGCGAGGTGCGGCCGGAGCGCCAGGCGGCGGTCGACGAGATCGGCATCGGCGAGGTGCGCCGCGCCGAGCTCGAGGCGGCGCTGCGGGCGCTCGGCGCCCGCGGTCGGCGCATCCACGGCTGGGACGACTCCGGCATGGCGTGGCACGCGAGCGGCAAGGCCGGCGCGGCGCCCGACGCGCCCCCGACCTCGATGAGCCGCGCCGACGTCGACGACCTCGCGGATGCGCTCGGCGCGGTCGTCGAGGAGGTCGATCCGACCGCGCTCGTGACCTACGACGCCGACGGCGGCTACGGCCATCCCGATCACGTCGCCGCGCACCGCGCGGCCGTGCTCGTCGCGCGCCGCTACGACCTGCCGCTCTACGTGCGCGCCAAGGGCCCCGCAGACGTCGCGTTCCCGCTCGAGCCCGTCAAGCAGCGCGTGCTCGCCGCGCTCGCGCAGCACAGCTCGCAGCTCACGGTCGATGGCGACGACGTGCTGCACGTCGGCGGGCAGCGCCGCCCGATCGACCGCGTCGAGCACTACCGGCTCATCGAGACCCGCCCCGAGCGCCCCACGCGCTGGATGCTGCGCGCCGGGGCGCTCGTCGCGGGCGCGGTCGTCGGCGTCGTCGGCACCTTCTCGCACCAGCAGCTGCCGTGGGGGCTCGCGCTCTCGCTCATCGCCGCCGTCGGCCTCATCCTCGGCGTGCGCGCCGCGAGCGGCTCTCGCCCGCTCACGGTCGCGGCGGTCATCGGCGTCGTCGGCGTCATCGCGATCATCGCGATCGATCCCCTCGGCCGCGGGGCGTGGGGCACCGAGCGCTCGCTCGTGCCCTCGAACCTCGCGGGCTGGCTCTGGTCGCTCGTGCCCGCCCTCGCGTCGCTGTTCGCGCTGGCGTGGCCGGACGCGGAGGCGAGGCGGCGGATTAGGATGGCAGGGAAGGCCAGGACGGAAGGGGGGAGAGACCGATGACCTACGTGATCGCGCTCCCGTGCGTCGACCTCAAGGATCGCGCGTGCGTCGACGAGTGTCCCGTGGACTGCATCTACGAGGGCGAGCGGATGCTCTACATCCACCCGGACGAGTGCGTCGACTGCGGCGCGTGCGAGCCGGTGTGCCCCGTCGAGGCCATCTTCTACGAGGACGACGTGCCCGAGGAGTGGGCCGAGTACTACGACGCCAACGTGCAGTTCTTCGAGGAGATCGGCTCGCCCGGCGGCGCCGCCAAGGTGGGCGTCATCAAGCACGACCACCCGATCGTCGCCGCGCTGCCGCCGCAGCAGCAGCCCGGCTGATGCTGCTGCCCGAGTTCCCCTGGGACACCCTCGCGGGCGCCAGGGCGCGCGCCGCCTCCCACCCGGACGGGCTCGTCGACCTCAGCGTCGGCTCCCCGGTCGATCCGACGCCCGAGCTCCTGCAGCGCGCGCTCCGCGAGGCGACCGACGCGCACGGCTACCCGACGAACTGGGGCACGCCAGAGGTGCGCCGCGCGATCGTCGACTGGTTCGCGCGCGTGCGCGGCGTGCCGGGGCTCACCGACGACCACGTGCTCGTGACCGTCGGCTCCAAGGAGCTCGTCGCGGGACTGCCGCTGCAGCTCGGGCTCGGCGCGGGCGACGTCGTCGTGCACCCGAGCGTCGCGTACCCGACCTACGACATCGGCGCCCGGATCGCCGGCGCGACCCCCGTGCGCGCCGACGACCCGGATGCGTGGCCCGATGGCACGCGGCTCGTGTGGCTCAACTCGCCCTCGAACCCGACGGGCGAGGTGCTGGGCGTCCCCGAGCTCCGACGCATCGTCGCCGCGGCGCGCGAGCGCGGCATCGTCGTCGCGAGCGACGAGTGCTACGCGCTCCTGCCGTGGGAGGTCGCCGAGGCACCCTCGATCCTCGACCCGCGCGTGACCGACGGTGACCGCCGCGGCCTGCTCGCGGTCTACTCGCTCTCGAAGCAGTCGAACCTCGCCGGCTACCGCGCGGCGTTCGTCGCGGGCTGCCGGGACGTCGTGCAGCGCGTCCTCTCGGTGCGCAAGCACCTCGGGCTCATGGCGCCGAGCCCCGTGCAGCACGCGCTCGCCGTGGCGCTCGGCGACGACGCGCACGTCGCCGAGCAGCGCGAGCGCTACCGCGCTCGGCGCGCGATGCTGCTGCCGGCCCTGCAGGCTCGCGGCTTCGAGGTCTCCGCCGACGCCGGCCTCTACCTCTGGGCGAGCGACGGGACGGATGCGCTGTCGCAGGTCGACGCGCTCGCGGCGCTCGGGATCCTCGCGGCTCCCGGCACCTTCTACGGCGACGAGCGCCACGTGCGCGTCGCCCTCACCGCCTCCGACGACGACATCGAGCGCGCCGCGTCGCGGCTGCGCGCGGCCCCCGTCGGCGCGTGAGGAGCGCCGCGCAGCGGGCGGGTAGGCTGACGGGGTGACGACCGAGGACACCGCAGCGACCCCGACCGCTTCCGTCGCCCACGAGGGCCGATCCGTGACCCTCCAGCACGCGGGCGGCTCCACCGAGCTGCAGGTGCTCGAGGCGACCGACGGCCGGTCCGCGATCGACGTCTCGAAGCTCACGCGCGACACGGGCCTGACGACGCTCGACTACGGGTTCGTCAACACCTCGAGCACGCGCAGCGCCATCACGTACATCGACGGCGACGCGGGCATCCTGCGCTACCGCGGCTACCCGATCGAGGAGCTCGCGGAGCAGAAGACGTTCCTCGACGTCGCGCACCTGCTCATCTACGGCGAGCTGCCGAGCGAGGATGAGCTCGCGGCGTTCGACCAGAGCGTGCGCCGCCACACCCTCCTGCACGAGGACCTGCGCCGCTTCTTCGACGCGCTGCCGCGCGACGCGCACCCGATGAGCGCGCTCTCGAGCGCCGTGAGCGCACTGTCGACCTACTACGAGCTCGACCACGACCCGCGCGACCCCGACAAGGTCGACAAGCAGACGATCCGCCTGCTCGCGAAGATGCCGGTCATCGCAGCCTACGCGCACAAGAAGTCGATCGGCCAGGCGTTCCTGTACCCCGACAACGGGCTCAGCTTCGTCGAGAACTACCTCAAGCTCAACTTCGGCATCCAGGCCGAGGAGTACGTGCAGAACCCCGTGATGGTGCGGGCGCTCGAGCGGCTGCTCATCCTCCACGCCGACCACGAGCAGAACGCGTCGACGTCGACCGTGCGCCTCGTCGGCTCGACCGACGCGAACCTGTTCGCCTCGGTCTCGGCCGGCATCCACGCCCTCTCGGGCCCGCTGCACGGCGGCGCGAACGAGGCGGTGCTCACGATGCTGCGCGGCATCCGCGACTCCGGCGAGGGCGTCGAGCGCTTCGTCGAGCGCGTCAAGCGCAAGGAGCAGGGCGTCAAGCTCATGGGCTTCGGGCACCGCGTGTACAAGAACTACGACCCGCGCGCGAAGCTCGTGAAGACCTCCGCCGAGGAGGTGCTCGCGCAACTGGGCGTGCGCGATCCGCTGCTCGACATCGCGCAGGAGCTCGAGCAGGTCGCCCTCGCGGACGACTACTTCAAGGAGCGCAAGCTCTACCCGAACGTCGACTTCTACACCGGCGTCATCTACAAGGCGATGGGCTTCCCCGAGCGGATGTTCACCGTGCTGTTCGCCATCGGCCGGCTGCCGGGGTGGATCGCCCACTGGCGCGAGATGATGCTCGACCCGCAGACGAAGATCGGGCGCCCGCAGCAGCTCTACGTCGGGCCGACCGAGCGCCACATCTGACGACGTCACCCCAGCACCCATCCAGCGCCGCCTGCCGGCCGACCCGGAGCCATCCATGACCAGTACCACGCAGGCGGAGCCCAAGGGCGCCGTCGACCGCTTCTTCAAGATCACCGAGCGCGGCTCGAGCGTCGCGCAGGAGGTCCGCGGCGGCCTCGTCACGTTCTTCGCGATGGCGTACATCATCGTGCTGAACCCGCTCATCATCGGCGGCTTCTCCGCCGACCAGGCAGCGGTCGACGTCGAGGGCGGATGGCTGCCGAACCACCAGGTCGCGGCCGTCACGGCGCTCGTCGGCGGCGTCATGACCCTCGCGATGGGCCTCATCGCCAACGTGCCCTTCGGCCTCGCGGCGGGCCTCGGCATCAACTCCTTCCTCGCCTTCAGCCTCGTGGGCGAGCTCACGTGGCCCGAGGCGATGGGCCTCGTCGTGATCAACGGCCTCATCATCGTCGTGCTGGGCCTGACGGGCCTGCGCCGCATGATCTTCGACGCGGTGCCGGCGCCGCTCAAGAGCGCGATCACCGTGGGCATCGGCCTGTTCATCGCGTTCATCGGCTTCGTCGACGCCGGCTTCGTGCGCTCGACCGGCAACGCGTCGCCGCCCGTGCAGCTCGGGGACGCCGGCTCGATCACCGCACTCCCGACCGTCGTGTTCGTCATCGCGCTCGCGCTCATGGGCGTGCTGCTCTCGCTGCGCGTCAAGGGCGCGCTGCTCATCGGCATCGTCGCGACGACCATCATCGCCATCATCCTCGAGGCGATCTTCCGCGTCGGGCCCTCGCTCGGCCAGAACCCCGACGCGTGGAACCTCAACCCGCCGGCGCTGCCCACGGCGATCTTCTCGCTGCCGGACTTCTCGCTCATGGGCCAGATCTCGTTCGGCTCGTTCGAGCGCATCGGCATCCTCGCCACGACGATGTTCATCTTCACGCTCGTGTTCATGAACTTCTTCGACGCGATCGGCTCCATGACCGGGCTCGCCCGGCAGGCGGGCATCGCCTACCCGAACGGCCAGTTCCCGGGCCTCAAGCGCGCGCTCGTGGTCGAGGGATTCGGCGCGGTCGCGGGCGGCGGTGCGAGCGCGTCGTCGAACACGGTCTTCATCGACTCGGCGGCCGGGATCGGGGACGGCGCGCGCACGGGGCTCGCCTCGGTCGTCACGGGCGCGCTCTTCCTCGCGGCGATGTTCCTGACGCCGCTCACCTCGGTCGTGCCGCTCGAGGTCGCCGCCGCGACGCTCGTGGTGGTGGGCGCGCTCATGATGGCGCAGATCAGCGACATCGACTTCTCCGACTTCCGCGTCGCGCTGCCGGCCTTCCTCACGATCGTCGTGATGCCGCTCACGTACAACATCGCCAACGGCATCGGCGTGGGCTTCATCGCGTGGGTGCTCGTCAACGCCGTCTCCGGCAGGGCGAAGCAGATCTCGCCGCTGCTGTGGATCGTCGCGGCGCTGTTCGTGGTCTTCTTCGTGCGCGGACCGATCGAGGCGCTGCTCGCCGGCTGACGACCGCCGCTCCCTGAGCCGCTCCGCGCGCGCAGCGCGCCGAGCGTGTCGAAGGGCTGCGGAGTGCACTTCGACTCGGTGTCCGCCCTGGGGGCGCGCACCGGCTCAGGGCGCGGTGCGGCAGCCGGTGCGGCGCTGCTCCCTGAGCCGCTCCGCGCGCGCAGCGCGCCGAGCGTGTCGAAGGGCTGCGGGGTGCACTTCGACTCGGTGTGCGCCCTGCGGGCGCGCACCGGCTCAGTGACCTGTGCGGCGCTGCTCCCTGAGCCGCTCCGCGCGCGCAGCGCGCTGAGCGTGTCGAAGGGCTGCGGGCGCACTTCGACTCGGTGTGCCGCCCTGCGGGCGCGCACCGGCTCAGTGCGCAGTGCGGCAGCCGGTGCAGCGCTGCTCCCTGAGCCGCTCCGCGCGCGCAGCGCGCCGAGCGTGTCGAAGGGCTGCGGGGTGCACTTCGACTCGGTGTGCGCCCTGCGGGCGCGCACCGGCTCAGTGACCAGTGCAGCCGCTCAGTGATCAGTGCGGGTCAGGGCTCGCGCGAGACCGCCGCGAGCAGCTCGGGCCACCGCCGGTCGAGCGCCCGCCCGCCGATCCGCACGCCGAGCCACACCGCGATCGAGCCGACGAGCACGCCCACCGCGAGGCTCACCCAGCCGAGCCACGGCAGCCACGCGGCGGCGATCGCGGTGCCGAGCGCGGGGGCGCCCACCGTGACGATGGCCGCGACCATGATGAGCGCCCCCAGCAGCGCCTGCGCGCCGCCGGAGGAGCCCGAGCCGAACGGGCTCGCCTCGGGCGCGGGCGTCTGCCCCGGCAGCCACGGGCTGATCGCCCCGCCCACGCCGAGGATGATCCCGGCCGTGCCGAGCGTCGCGCCGAGCGACGCCGGCAGCAGGTCCCAGCGGCCCGAGACCGCCGTGGACAGCACGCTCGCGCCGACGAGCACGGGAGCGAAGAGCACGGCCATGCACAGCGCGCGCCCCGCGCGATCCTGCGTGCCGGTCACGCCCGCGAGCACGTGCACGGCGAGCGCCGAGCTGTCGTAGGCGGCGTCGAGCTGGGCGACGCTCATGAGCACGATCGCACCGAGCACGGGGACGAGCATCGGCCCGACCGCGGCGAACGCGCCGAGCCCCACGCCCGCCTCCGCGTCGAGCTCGACCTCGATGCGGCCGCCGATCACGAGCTGCATGCCGAGGATGAGCACGGGCATCAGCGCGACGCCGATGGCGTTCACGAGGTGACGAGGATCGCGGATGCGGTAGCGCACACCGCGCGCGGCGATCGCCCCGACGGGCGTCGCGGGCAGGATGCGGTCGATCCAGCCGCCGCTGCGGACCCGCCCGCCGCCACCCGTCGCGATCGGCGCGGTGAGGCGCGCGCGGAAGTCGCGCCCCCACACGAGCGCGAGGAGCGCCGCGGTCGCGAGCGCGATGAGCAGCCTCGCGCCTGCGGCGAGGAGGTCCCCGGCGACGAGGGCGAGCGGGACGCCCCACGCGGCGCCGATCGGCGTCCACGCGAGCACCTCGGCGACGGCGTGCAGCATCGACTCGGCGGCGCCGAGCGCGCGCACGCCCTCGGCGACCGCAGGCACGAGGATGCCGGCGGAGATCGCGAGCACGCTCCCGATGACGAGCGTGAGGTCGCGCCCGCTGCGCTTCGCGAGCTGACGCGCGAGCGCGGCCGCGAGCGCACGGGCGGCGAGCAGGCACGTGAGCAGCTGCAGCGGCACGAGCGCGGCCGCCGCGACGAGCGGCGCGACGTCGGCGCTCCAGCCGATCAGCGTCGTGAGCAGCGCGAGGAGCGTCGCGATGCCGCCGACGCCGACCGCTCCCGAGAGGAGCACGCCCGGCAGCAGCCGAGCGGCAGGCACGGGCAGCAGCGCGAAGCGCTCAGGCGCGAGCGCGTCGTCGGCCGAGACGAGGACGCCGGAGATCGCCCACCCGACGACGAGAGCGCTGCCGAGCACGACGACGGCATCCGGCCCCGCCGCCGGCGCCGCGACGCGCAGCACGAGCAGCAGCGCTGCCACGACGCCGAGTGCCCCGAGTGCACCGAGGACGGCGACGACGAGCGTCACGATCGCCCACGGGCTCCGCGCGAGCGTGCGGCCGAGCTGCCGCAGCCGCAGCCCTAGGAGGAGCGCAGCCACGACAGGCTCTCGGTGCCGAGCGCGTGGGTGCCCACGAGGTCGAGGAAGCGGCGCTGCAGCGGCTGCCCCTGGCGCACCTCGTCGAGGGTGCCGGCCGCGAGCACGCGGCCCGCGGCGATGATCGCGACGCGATCGCAGAGCGACTCGACGAGCTCCATGACGTGGCTCGAGAGCACGACCGTGCCGCCGGAGGCGACGAAGCCGCGCAGGATCTGGCGGATCGTCTCGCCGGAGACCGGGTCGACGGCCTCGAAGGGCTCGTCGAGCAGCAGCAGCCGCGGCGCGTGGATCAGCGCGCACGCGAGCCCGATCTTCTTCCGCATGCCCGCGGAGTAGTCGATCACGAGCGTCGAGCGGGCATCGGCGAGCCCGAGCGCCTCGAGCAGCTCGCCGGCGCGCGAGACGACGTCGGCCTCCGGCATGCCGCGGAGCAGCCCGTGGTACCGCAGCAGCTCCGCGCCGGTCAGCCGATCGAACATCCGCACGCCGTCGGGCAGCACGCCCATGCGCGCCTTCGCCGCGGCCGGGTCGGCCCACACGTCGACGCCGTGGATGAACGCGGTGCCGGCGTCGGGGCGCAGCAGGCCCGTCGCCATGGAGAGGGTCGTCGTCTTGCCGGCGCCGTTGGGCCCGAGCAGGCCCAGCATGCTGCCGGCCGGCACGTCGAGGCTCACGCCGTCGACGGCCACCTGCTGGCCGAATCGCTTCGTGAGGCCGCGGAGGGCCAGGACGGTGTCGGGCATGCAGCCATCCTCTCCCAGCCGGGTCGCGAGCGGCTCCCTCGCGCGAGGGAATCCGCCCTCAGGATGACGCCCTCGCGGCGAGGATCAGTGCAGGGCCGCGTTGAGCTCGATGCCGCGACCGTCGCGCGCGACGACCTCGACGGCGCCCGAGAGGGAGTTGCGGCGGAAGAGGAGTCCGGGGCGGCCGGAGAGCTCGACGGCCTTGACCTGCTCGCCGCTCGGCACGAGGGTGACCTTGGTGCCCGCGGTCACGTAGAGGCCGGCCTCGACGACGCAGTCGTCGCCGATCGAGATGCCGACGCCCGCGTTCGCGCCCAGGAGCACGCGCTCGCCGAGCGCCACGCGCTCCTTGCCGCCGCCCGAGAGGGTGCCCATGATCGAGGCGCCGCCGCCGATGTCCGTGCCGTCGCCGACCACCACGCCCTGCGAGACGCGGCCCTCGACCATCGAGGTCCCGAGGGTGCCGGCGTTGAAGTTCACGAAGCCCTCGTGCATGACGACCGTGCCGGGGGCGAGGTGCGCGCCGAGGCGCACGCGGCTCGCGTCGCCGATCCGCACCCCCTCGGGCACCACGAAGTCGGTCATGCGCGGGAACCGGTCGACGACCTGCACCTGCAGGCCGGCGCGCTGCAGCTCGACGCGGTGGGCGCGCGCCCACGCCGGGTCGACGGCGCCGCCGTTCGTCCACGCCACGATCGGCAGCTTGCCGAAGATCCCGTCGAGGTTGATCGTGTTCGGGCGCACGAGTCGGTGGCTGAGGAGGTGCAGGCGCAAGTAGGCGTCCTCGGCGGACGCCGGAGCCTCGTCGAGGTCGATCTCGACGTGCCGCAGCTCGATGACGACGCCGCGCGCGGGGACGGGCCCGGTGAGGTCGGCCAGGCCGTCGCCCGTGATCCACTGCTCGTCGCCCGCGGCGGAGCCGAGTGCCGGCGCGGGATACCACGCGTCGAGCACCGTCCCCTCGTGAACCGTGACGAGCGCATGTCCGTGTGCGGGGCGAGCCATGGCTCAAGTCTAGGCTGGTGGCCATGACGGCCTCCCCGCTGCGCCCCGCGGCGCTCGACACGTCCGCATCATCCGTGGAGCTCACGCGCCAGCTGTGCGACATCGCATCCGTCTCCGGCGAGGAGGGCGCGATCGCCGACGCGATCGAGGCCGCCGCGAGCGCCGCGCCGCACCTCGAGATCACGCGCGTCGGCGACACCGTCGTCGCGCGCACCGAGCTGGGACGCGATCGCCGCGTCGTCATCGCCGGCCACATCGACACCGTGCCGATCAACGACAACCTGCCGACCCGCGAGGTCGAGGTCGGCGGGGAGCCGCACCTGTGGGGGCGCGGCACGGTCGACATGAAGGCGGGCGTCGCCGTGCAGCTGAAGCTCGCCGTCGAGCTCGCGGAGCCCGCGGTGGACGTCACGTGGATCTGGTACGACCACGAGGAGGTGGGGGAGGAGCTCAACGGCCTCCGACGCCTCGCCGAGGCCCGGCCGGACCTCATGCGCGGCGACTTCGCGATCCTCGGCGAGCCCTCGAACGGGCACATCGAGGGCGGCTGCAACGGCACGCTGCGCGCCGAGGTGCGCACGCGCGGCGTGCGCGCGCACTCCGCGCGGTCGTGGATGGGGCACAACGCCATCCACGACGCCGCCGAGATCCTCCAGGTGCTGCAGTCCTACCGCGCGCGGGAGATCGAGGTCGACGGGCTGCGCTACCGCGAGGGCCTCAACGCCGTCATGATCGGCGGCGGCGTCGCGGGCAACGTCATCCCGGACGAGTGCGTCGTGCAGGTCAACTACCGCTTCGCGCCCTCGCGCTCGCTCGAGGAGGCGACCGCGCATGTGGTCGAGCTCTTCGAGGGCTTCGAGGTGCGCGTCGTCGACGCCGCGCCGGGCGCTCGCCCGGGCCTCGACGCGCCGCTCGCGCAGGAGTTCATCGCCGCCGTCGGCGCGACGCCGCAGCCGAAGTACGGCTGGACCGACGTCGCGCGCTTCTCGGCGCTCGGCATCCCCGCGGTGAACTTCGGACCGGGTGACCCGTCGAAGGCGCACGCCGACGACGAGTCGGTGCCGGTCGCGCAGATCGTCGCGGCCGAGGAGAGCCTGCGCACGTGGCTCTCGCGCTCCTGACCGAGCGCGGCGCGCGCGCGCGCGAGCGCTGGTGGCTGTGGCCGGCGGCGCTGTGGCTCGTCTCGCGGCTCGTGAGCACCGCGTTCCTGGGCGCCTTCGCGGGCAGGCAGGAGGCGAGCGCGTGGACGCCCGCGGGCCCCGACCTGCTCGACTACTCGACGATGTGGGACGCGCACTGGTACTACATCGTCGCGATGGCCGGCTACCCGAGCGAGCTGCCCATCGACGAGTCGGGGCACGTGGGCGAGAACGCCTGGGCGTTCATGCCCGTCTACCCGCTGCTCGCGCGCGCGCTCATGGCCGCGGGGCTCCCGTGGGAGGGCGCGGCCGTGCTGCTCTCGCTCGCGGCATCGCTCGCCTTCGCGCTCGTCGCCTACCGGCTGCTCGCCGAGCTCGCGCCCGGCAGGGAGCGCTTCGCGCTCGCGCTCGTGCTGCTCTCGCCCGTCGCCCCCGTCTTCCAGCTCGGCTACGCCGAGGCGCTGTTCCTGCTGCTGCTCGCCGCCGTGCTCCTCGCCTGGCGGCTGCGCGCGTGGGAGTGGCTGTGGGTGCTCATCCCGATCATGGCGCTGACGCGGCCGGGCGGCCTCGCCCTCGCGTTCGCGCTCGCGCTGTGGTTCCTGATCCGCTGGGCCCGCGATCGTCAGGCCTTCTCGGCGCGCGAGCGCTGGCGGCTCGTCGGCCTCGCCGCGTGGAGCGGGCTGTGGGGGCTCGGATGGCTGCTCGCGTGCACGCTCGCGACCGGCGACTGGGGCGCGTACTTCGAGACGGAGCTCAGCTGGCGCTCCGCCTACATCGGCAGGCAGGAGCTCGTGCCGTTCACCCCGTGGCCGATCGGCCTCGAGTGGTGGTTCGGGCCCTGGTGGCCGCTGTGGCTCGCGGGCATCGTGCTCGCCGCGGTCGCGCTGCTCGCGGGCCCCTGGGCGCGGGATGTGCGCCTCGAGGGCCGCTTGTGGATCATCGCCTACCTCGCGTACCTCGCGGCCGTCTGGTTCCCGCAGTCGTCGACCTGGCGACTGCTCATGCCGATCTTCCCGGCCGCCGCCATCCTCGCGGCGGTGCGGCCCGCGTGGGCCCGCGCGGCGATGCTCGCGGCGAGCGTCGCGCTGCAGCCGGTCTGGATCTGGTTCTGCTGGCACGTCGACGGCTACGACTGGACCGTGCCCTAGCACACGCGCCGGAGTGTCGCCTCCGCTGGCCCTGTACGCGGAACGTGAGATAATGACGATTCAGGAACACTGAAGGGGGAGCCGCATGGCCGCCATGAAACCACGCACCGGCGATGGACCGCTCGAGGCCGTCAAGGAGGGCAGGGTCATCGTCGTGCGCGTCCCGCTCGAGGGCGGGGGACGCCTGGTCGTCTCCGTGAACGACGAGGAGGCCGCGGCGCTGCACAAGGCGCTCGGCGAGGTCGTCGTCACCGCTTGATCGACATCGGCCGATGATGGCCGTCGACGAGGGGGCAGATCTGCGGACGATCGGCCCCCTCGTCGCATCACGCGGGCTCGGGCAGCCGGACGACCTGCAGCAGCCCGTCGCCGACGGGTGAGATCGCGGCGCGGACCGCATCCGAGGTCGAGAGCTCCTTGAGCACGGCGCGCAGATCCGCGACCTCGTCGCTGCGCTGCGCGGGATCGGCGACGCGCCCGCCCATGAGCGCGTGGGCGACGAGCACCGAGCCGCCGACGCGCACGAGCGCGAGCGCGTGCTCGACGTACTCGAGCAGGTTCGCGGCGTCAGCGTCGAGGAAGACGATGTCGTAGCTCGCCTCGTTCATGCGCGGCAGCACGTCGCGGGCCTTACCCGTGATGAGGCGCGCCCGAGTGACGGGGATGCCGGCCCTGGCGAACGCCGCCCGCGCGTGCTGCTGGTGGTCGAGCTCGGTGTCGATCGAGGTGAGGGTCGCGCTCGGCGCGCCGCGCAGGAGCCACAGGCCGCTCACGCCCGCGCCCGTGCCGACCTCGAGGATCGCGCTCGCCTGCGTCGAGGCGGCGATCGCGGCGAGCTGCGCGCCGACGGCGGGCTCGATGGGCCGGATGCCGAGCTCGAGGGAGGCATCGCGAGCCGCGGTGAGCACGTCGTCCTCGGCGGCGAGGTCGTCGAGGTACTTGGCGATGAGCGGTGAAGTCTGCACGGTTCCTCCGAGCCTGAGCGTACGGATCCGAGCGTAGGGCCGTGCAGCATCCGCTCGGCCGAGGCTCGCCGCGGCCGGCGCTCGACTACCCTGGAGTGGTGTCCCTCGCAGGCATCACGCTCGACAAGCTGCTGATCATCGCCGTGCTCGCGGCCGTGCTCATCGGCCCCGAGCGGCTGCCCGCGCTCGCCGAGCGGCTCGGTGCGCTCGTGCGCGGCCTGCGCGATCTCGCGGGCGGCGCCAAGGAGCGCATGCGCGAGGAGATGGGCCCCGAGTTCGACGAGGTCGACTGGAAGAAGCTCGACCCGCGGCAGTACGACCCGAGGCGCATCGTGATGGATGCGCTGCGCGACGAGCCGCCCGCGTTCGAGGCCGTCGCCGCGCGATCGGCGGTCGCGACCGTCTCGGGCCTGCCGAGGCGCGACGCGGGGCCGATGCGCTTCGACGACGAGGCGACCTGACGCGCTCCGCCTCGACCCTCGGTCGGGATGGGCCGGTCGCGTCAGGCGGGCGCCATCGGCAGACCGCGGCCGGCGAGCGGCCGGGTGCCGCGCAGCGACGCCGCCAGGCCGATGATCGCGGCCGCCGCGGGGTCGGCGGGCGCCGCGGCGACGATCGGCGTGCCCGCGTCGCCGCCCTCGCGCAGCGGGACCGACAGCGGGATGCGCGCGAGCACCGGCACCGCGAGCCGTCGCGCGGCCTCCTCGCCACCGCCCGAGCCGAACAGCTCGAGCAGCGAGCCGTCGGCCTGCGGCAGCCCCGCCATGTTCTCGACGACGCCGAGCACGCGCTGCCCGGTCTGCCGCGCCACCTCCGCGGCGCGCTCGGCGACCTCCGCGGCCGCGCGCTGCGGCGTCGTGACGACGAGCACCTCGGCGTGCGGCAGCAGCTGCCCGAGCGAGATCGCGACATCACCCGTGCCGGGCGGCATGTCGATGAGCAGCACGTCGAGGTCGCCCCACCAGACGTCGGTGAGGAACTGCGCGAGCGTGCGGTGCAGCATGGGCCCGCGCCACGAGACCGAGCGGTTGCCCTCGACGAACATGCCGATCGAGACGAGCCGCACGCCGTGCGCCTCCGGCGGCATCATCATGTCGCCGACGCGCGTCGGCCGCTCGTCGGTGCCGAGGAGCGCCGGGATCGAGTAGCCGTGCACGTCGGCGTCGATGACGCCGACCGCGAGCCCGCGCGCCGCGAGCGCGACGGCGAGGTTCGCGGTGACCGTGGACTTGCCGACGCCGCCCTTCCCGCTCGCGACCGCGATGATGCGCGTGAGCGTCTCCGGTCCGAGCTGCTGGGGGCGCGAGCCGCGCAGGCGCTCCACGAGGGCCTGCCGGGTCGCGGGCGCCATGACGCCGACCTCGAGCTCGACGCGCTCGACGCCCTCGACCGACTCGGCCGCGCGCGCCACATCCGCCTGGATGCGGTCGGCCGCGGGGCACGCGGCCACGGTGAGCTCGAGCCGGATGCGCGCGACGCCGGCCTCGAGCGAGGCGGCGGGGATCATGTCGAGCTCGACGAGCGGGCGCCGGATCTCGGGGTCGACGACCGTCGCGAGCGCGGGCAGCAGCGTCGAGTCGATCGCGGGCGCGCCTCGGCCGCTCGTGCCGGGGCTCATCGGACGCCCCTCGCTCGGCGCCTCACTGGACGTCGCGCTCCTCGCGGCCCTGGCGCTCGTCGAGGTCGTCGACGAACGACTTCAGCTCGGCGCGGATGAACTCGCGCGTGGCCATGTCGCGCATCGCCATGCGCAGCGCCACGACCTCGCGCGCGAGGTACTCGGTGTCGTTGAGGTTGCGCTCGGCGCGCAGGCGATCCTGCTCGATCTGCACGCGGTCGCGGTCGTCCTGCCGGTTCTGGGCGAGCAGCAGCAGGGGAGCGGCGTAGGAGGCCTGGAGGCTCAGCACGAGCGTGAGCAGCGGGAAGCCCTGGTTCTGCGGGTCGAACTGCGCCTCGGGCGGCGCGATCGAGTTGTAGCTGAGCCAGAACCCGCAGAAGAGGGTCATGCCGATCAGGAACGCGGGCGTCCCCATCGCGCGCGCGAACGACTCGGTGAAGCGGCCGAAGCGATCCTTCGACTGCGGCAGGCGGATCCGCCGGCGCGCCTTGGGGCGCGCGAAGCGCTCGTCGCGCTCAGCCATGCGACGCCTCCTCCTGCGCGCGCCAGTCCTCGGGCAGCACGTGGTCGAGCACGTCGTCGATCGTGACGATGCCGACGAGGCGGCCGGCGGCGTCGACGACGGGCACCGAGACGAGGTTGTAGGCGGCCATGCGCCGCGTGACCTCTGCCGCGGTGTCGCTCGCGAGCACGGGCTCGATCTGGTCGTCGAGGAGCGTCCCCACGCGCTCGTTGGGCGGGTAGCGCAGCAGCCGCTGGAAGTGCACCATGCCGAGGAAGCGGCCCGTGGGCGCCTCGTAGGGCGGCAGCGTCACGCACACGGCGGCGGCGAGCGCCGGCGCGACCTCGTGGCGGCGGATGAGGGCGAGCGCCTCCGCGACCGTCGCGTCGGAGGCGAGGATGATCGGCTCGGTCGTCATGAGCCCACCCGCGGTGTCGGAGCCGAACGCGAGCAGCATGCGCACGTCCTCCGCCTCCTCGGGGTCCATGAGCTCGAGGAGCGTCTCGGCGCGCTCGGCCGGGAGCTGGGCGACGAGGTCGGCGGCGTCGTCGGGCTCCATCTGGTCGAGCACGTCGGCGATCCGGGAGTCGCCGAGGGCGTCGAGGATCTGCAGCTGCGAGTCCTCGTGCATCTCCTCGAGGATGTCGGCGAGGCGGTCGTCGGGCAGGTCCTCCGCGACCTCGATCATGCGCTGCTGGGGCAGGTCGAGCATCGCCGTCGCCGCGTCGGCGGCCGCGAGGTCCTCGAGCGACGCGAGCAGGTGCTCGGTGTCGTGCTCGGCGACGTGCTCGTGGCCCACTTCGTTCCACCGCGCGAGCGCCGTCGGCCCCTTGCCGAAGGGGCCGGTCTTGGGCTTGCGGAGGAAGAGCTCGTCGACCTCCCACTCGCCCGGCCCGCGCTCGGCGATCGAGAGGTCCTCGACCGTCGCGGCGGTGCCGTCGGCGAGCGTCACCGTGCGGCCGATGACGTCGGTCAGCAGCAGCCGCTCGCCGCCGCGCTGGCGGAACCGGCGGTCGCTGATGCCGCTCGCGATGAGCTGGCCGCCGCCGATCGAGAGCAGCCGGCCGATCGAGAGGAACACGCGCACGCGGCTGCGGTTCTCGACGACGAGGCCCACGACGCGCGGGGCGGCGGATGCGCGCGGCACGGTGACGACGTCGCGCACCTTCGCGATGCGCTCGCCCGCCGGGTCGAACACGCTCGCGCCCGCGAGCCGGGCGACGAAGACGGTGGGCGCGCTCATGCCTCCAAACGTACCGCGCGCACCTCACGGCCAGCGGTCGCCGCTCGGGCGCTGACGCCCAGAGCGAACCCCCCCGGCGGCGGCCGCTGGCGCGTGGGAGACTGAGCGGGTGAGCATGTTCCAGCGATCGGCACTCGGCGACCAGCACCTGCCCAACGGCGTCGTGGTGGCCTCGTTCGAGACGTACGACCAGGCGCAGGCGGCCATCGCGAAGGTCTCGAGCGCCGACGCGGAGCTCGCCGGGCTCGCGATCATCGGCAACGACCTCAAGCTCGTCGAGCGGATCGTGGGCCGGCTCACCTGGGGCAGGGTCGCGTCGCGCGGCGCGATCCGCGGGCTCGGCTTCGGGGCGTTCCTCGGGCTCATGTTCCTCGTGTTCGTGCCGGAGGCGGTGAGCTCGGTGCTCGTCTTCCCGCTGCTGGGCCTCGCCTTCGGCATCCTGCTCGCGGTCGTGCAGCACGCGCTCATGCGCCGCAAGCGCGACTTCGCCTCCACGCAGCAGGTGCTCGCGGCCCGCTACGACGTCGTCGCTCCGCGCGAGCGCGCCGGCAAGGCCATGCACATCATCGGCCAGCGCGATGCCATGCCGAGCGAGGCGCAGCTGCAGTCCGCGCCGCCGCCGCAGGGGCCGCCGCAGGACGCGCCCTCGGCGGCGCCGCACGATCGCCAGGGGCCGCCGCTTCCCTGAGGCTGGTGCGGGCGGGGCCGGCTCACGCGCTCGCGTGACGGCCGAGGCTCACGCGATCGCGTCGGACGCACGCGCTGCATCCGCCACGGCCTCGGTGACGAGGTCGAGCAGCGGCGAGGCGAGGTTCCAGCGCTGCCACCACAGCGGTACCTCGATCGTGTCGTCGGCCAGCACGACGAGCGAGCCGTCGGCGACGCCGGCCTCGAACTGCCCCGGCAGGAGCATGCCCCAGCCGAGCCCCATGCGCACGGCCTGAGCGAACTCCGCCGACGCCGAGATGATGTGGCGCGGCGCCCGCGCGGTGGCGCCGCGGCGCTCGGCGAACCGGGCCTGGAGTGTATCGTGCGCGTCGAAGTCGACGATCGGCGCCGCCTCGAGCGCGGCGGCCGTCGGCCCGTGCGGGAACCACCGCCCCGCGAACGAGCGCTCCGCGACGGGCACGTAGCGCATCCGCCCGAGCGGCGAGGCGACGCAGCCGGGCACGGGCTCGCGCTGCGCCGTGACGGCCGCCATGACGGTGCCGGCCTGCAGCAGCTGCGCGGTGCGCTCCTGATCCTCGCGGTGCAGCTCGAAGGTCGCCGGCACGCGAGCGGTGACGGCCGCGAGCGCCGGCAGGAACCACGTGATGAGCGAGTCGGCGTTGACGGCGAGCGGCACGTGCGGGGCGGCATCGCCCTCGCCCGACTCGCCGAGCGCGGCCAGCGCGTCGTGCTCGAGCAGCGCGAGCTTGCGGGCGAGCTGCACGAGCGCCTCGCCCGCCTCGGTGGGACGCACCGGCTTCGAGCGCCGGAGCACGATGCGGCCGACGCGCTGCTCGATCGCGCGGATGCGCTGGCTCACGGCGCTCGGCGTGACGCCGAGCGCGGCGGCGGCCCGTTCGAGCGTGCCCGCATCGACGACGGCGGCGAGCGTGCGCAAGTGGTCGAGCGGGAGCTCCATGGCGCAAGCGTAGGTGAAGATCTCCTTACGATGCTGCAACATCCTTCGCTGGACTGCATGTGGTGCTGCCCGTAGCGTCGAAGCCATGGACCAGGGGATCGTCGCGCTGCTGTCGGGCTTCGCGCTGTGCGCGGGGCTCATCCTCTCGATCGGCGCGCAGAACGCCGTCGTGCTGCGGCAGGGGCTGCGGCGCGAGCACGTCGGGCTCGTCGTGCTCGTGTGCGTGGTGAGCGACGCGGTGCTGCAGACGATCGGCGTCGCGGGCGTCGCGACGCTCGTGACGGCGCAGCCGTGGCTCGAGTCGCTCGCCCGCTGGG
>JAPSIA010000223.1 GCA_031179215.1 Agrococcus sp. | reverse complement strand
TCGGCGTCGTCGACGGGTGTGCGGGCGAGGTAGAAGGGCAGCAGGATGCCCGCCTTCCACCGGCGCCAGTCGCGCATCCCGTGGTGGTTGGGGCTCGGGTCGAGCGACGGCGAGGCCTCGTATCCCCGCCCCATGTTCACGGTCTTGCGCTCGAACTGCTGCCACGAGCGCCACGGCACGTGCAGCACCTCGAGGCCGAAGGCATCCGGTGCCGCACCCCGCTGCGGCGTCGAGACGAAGTGGTTGCCCTGCGCGACCTCGACGTGCGGGTCGGCGGCGTGGACGGCGTTGGGCGTGGGGTGCGCCTGCACGCCCGCGGCCGCGAGCTGCTCGGGCGAGCGCTCGTCGCGCCAGTGCATGCGGGTCGCGAGGCCCGAGCCGGCGCGGGCCGTGGGACCGACGAGGTTGCGCACGGGCACGTGGAACGCGCCGATCGCCGTGGGCGCGAGCGCGAGCGCCTCGGCGACGGTGCGCTCGCCGGCGAGCACGAACTCGTCGGCGTCGCCGTTGATGATCCAGTCGGCTCCGTGCTCGGTGGCAGCCTGCCGCGCCATGCGCGTGACGACCTCGGCCTGCTGCTTGCGGTGCTCCGGGTCGTCGAAGACGGTGACGGGCGCGACGCGCGCGTAGTCGGCGAGGATCTCGCGCGTGCCGTCGACGGAGGCGTTGTCCGTCACGAGGATGCGGTCGACGCCCTCGGCGAGGTGGTGCTCGATCGTCGCTGCGATGATGTCCGCCTCGTCGCGCACCATCATCGTGAGGACGACCCTCACGCTCATCGCGCTCAGGCGAGCTTGCGCAGCTTGCGCCGCTCGCGCTCGGAGAGGCCGCCCCAGATGCCGAAGCGCTCGTCGTTCTCGAGCGCGTACTCGAGGCACTGCTGCCGCACCTCGCACGACTCGCAGATGCGCTTGGCATCCCGCGTCGAGCCGCCCTTCTCGGGGAAGAACGCCTCGGGGTCGGTCTCGGCGCACAGCGCGTCGGCCTGCCATGCCAGCGGGTGGTCGTCGGCCTCCGTGCGGACGCCGGGGACCCCCAGCATGATCGGATCCACGAACCAGTCGCCCGGCACGCCGCGGCGCAGGCCCACCTCTTCGATGCCTCGCGCCGCTGTCGTGCTGCGCTGCACTCCCTCTCGCATGGCTTCCCCCGGTTCTCGCGGGCACCCGGCCGGGCCCGCGCTGCACCAATTACACCGGTGTAGTTCGCCTCGCGTCAAGTCGGGGATTGTAGGAGTGTCGTGCCGCGGTGCCGCGGAACCGCGGACCCTACGGCGTGTCGCGCTCGAGCGCGAGCCACGCCTCCGCCGCCTCCACGACGAAGGGCTCGGCGGTGTCGATCCACGCCGCCTCGGCCGCGGCGAGCGCGACGCGCTCGCCGTCGACGGCGATGCGCGCGGGCGCGATCGCGAGCAGCAGCGCGCGCCCCGCCTCGACGCGATGCTCGCCCGCGACGCGTCGCAGCTCGAACGGCGCCGCGGGACGGTAGGCGGTTGCGCCCTCGAGCGCGATCGCCGGCAGTCGCGGATCGTCGAGCGGTGTCGTGTCGACGACCGCGAGCAGCTCGGCGACGTCGACGTGCTTGGGCGTGAGGCCGCCGCGCAGCACGTTGTCGCTCGGGCCCATGAGCTCGATCCCGAGCCCTTCGAGGTAGGCGT
>JAPSIA010000096.1 GCA_031179215.1 Agrococcus sp. | reverse complement strand
CCCGCCGAGGCGCCCGAGGACGGCTCGCTCGGCACCATCCGCGTCGGCGCCCTGCCCGTGCCGGCCGGCGACATGCTCACCTGGGTCGACGAGAACCTCGCCGCCGAGGCGGGCCTCGACATCGAGTGGGTCGAGTTCACCGACTACAACACGCCCAACCCGGCGCTCAGCGACGGCTCGACCGAGGCGAACCTCTTCCAGAACACGACGTTCATGGAGACGTACAACTCGCAGGCCGGCGGCAACCTCGTCTCGGTCGGCGACGTCTACCTGCCCGCGGCGGCGTACTACTCGGAGTCGATCGACTCGATCGAGGAGCTGCCGGAGGGCGCGCGCATCGCGATCCCCAACGACCCGACGAACGAGGGCCGCGCGCTCGAGATCCTCGCGGCCGAGGGCCTCATCGAGATCGCCGAGGGCACGACGAACCTCGACGGCATCACGGCGAACCCGCAGAACTTCCAGTTCACCGAGGTCGAGAACGCGACGCTGCCGCTCGCGATCCCCGACAACGACGCCGTCTTCGTCACCGCCTCGTTCGCGCTGCCCGCCGGCCTCACGAGCGAGCAGGCGATCCTCGTCGAGGGCGACGACTCGAACTACTTCAACGCGCTCGTCACGACGCCCGAGCTGCAGGACGACCCGCGCGTGACCGCGCTGTACGAGCTGCTCACGTCCGACGAGACGGCGGAGTACATGCTCGACACGTGGGGCGGCCTGATCGTCCCCGTCGCGGACTGACCGCGCCCCGCATCACTCGCTCCTCGAGCGTCGCCCGCCTGGGCGCGTTCGAGCAGCGACCGCACGACCCAGCTCGTCGAGGCCCGAAGGGCCGCATCGAGACGTCACCGCCGACTGCCCCGCGAACCCATCGCGGGGCAGTCGCTCGTTCCCGACCATCCACCAGCCGCCCGCGAAAGGATGCAGTGTGCCCGACCTCGCCGCCACCCGAGAACCGGCCCCCGCTCTCAGCGGCGCGCGGCAGCTCGCCGCGTCGCTGCCCATCCGCACGGCCTCGAGCGGCACGCAGATCGCGATCCCGATCCTCGCGGTCGAGGCGACGGGAGACGTGGCCCTCGGTGCCGGGCTCGTCGCGCTCGCGCTCCTGCCGAGCATCATCGCCGCCCCGCTCGTCGGCGCCCTGCTCGACCGCGCGAAGCGCCCCCGCGTGCTCATGCTCGCCTCCGCCGCCGGCACCGCGGTCGCCTACGGCATCGCGGCGGCCCTCGGGCCGCTGCCCGTCTGGGTCGTCGCGGCGGCGCTCGTCATCAGCGGCCTGCTGACGCCGTTCGGCTTCGGCGGGCTCTCGAGCTACGTCGCCCAGCCGGGGTCGGATGCGCGACGCGCGTACGCGCTCGACGCGCTCAGCTACAACGTGAGCGGCGTCGCGGGTCCGGCGGCCGTGGCCGTGCTCGCGCCGCTGCTCGGCGCGCGCGCCGCGCTCATCGCGATGGCGGTCATCGCGCTCGGCTCGCTCATCGCCTACCCGCTCATGGCGATGCCCTCGCGCCGCGCCGAGGCCGAAGGGCTCTGGAGCTCGATGGCGGCGGGCATCGCCGCCCTCACGACGCGACGCTCGCTCGCGGTCGTCACGCTCTCGGGCACGCTCGTCGAGCTCGGCCGCGGCATCATGCCGATCGCGGCGATCGGCATCGCGCTCGCGACCACGGGCGACGCCTCGACGAGCGCCGTCATCGTCGCGGCCTTCGCCGTCGGTGCGCTCCTCGGCGCCGCGCTCGAGCCGCTGCGGCCGCAGTGGCTCTCGCCGCAAGCGACGATGGGCGTCGGCTTCGCGCTCACGGGCCTCGCGACGCTCGTCGCCGCGCTCGACCTCGGCTTCGCGTGGACCGTCGCGCTCGTCGCGCTCTCGGGCCTGTGCACGGCGGCGCCGACCGCGGCGATGCTGCTGCTGCGCCGCTCCGAGAGCCCCGAGGCGGTCGTCGGGCAGGTCTTCACGGTCGGCTCGGCGCTGCGCGTCGCCGCGAGCGCCACCGGCACTGCGATCGCGGGCGCGCTCGCCGGGGCGGAGCCGCTCGTGCTGCTGGCCGGCTCGGGCGTGGGATGGCTTGCCGGCGCGGCGGTCATGCTCGCCTTCCCGCGGCGTCGGCCTGCGAAGTAGCGCCGGTCGGGGCGCCGGGCCCCTCGCCACGGGGCGACCTTCCGCTCGTGGCGGGACGCCCTGACGCCGTCCCTTCCGCGGCGCGCGGCGCCGGACGAACGACTGCCCCGCGGTACTCCGCGGGGCAGTCGGCTCGTGGGGCGCTTGCGCGCTCAGGGCAGCGCGTGGCCGTCGACGCCCGTCAGCTCGACGCTCGCGATGAGCTCGAGCGCGGCAGTCACCGCCGGCGATTGCAGGAAGGCGACGACCTCCGCCTCGGTGGCGAACGCGCGGTAGCCAGCCGCACTCGAGAGGTCCGCCTCGAAGCGGTAGCTGTTCTCGCCCTCGGTCGCGAACACCGGTGTCGACACCGTGCCCGCGGGGAAGCCGTGTGCGGCGCGCTGGCTGACGTGCGTGAGCGCGACGTGCGGCTCGTAGCGGCCGCCATCGACCGACCAGTACGACTGCGCGACGAGCGAGCCCGAGACCGGGCGCGCGTCGACCGCGCCCCAGTCACCCGGCTCGAAGCTCGTGAGGAAGCCCACCTGCAGCGTGTCGACGTACTGCACGCGCACCCCGTCGCGCTCGAGCTCGATCACGTTGACCCACGCGTCGCCGGGCTCGGTGCCGACGCCGACGTAGCTCTCGTCGACACCGCTCCAGCCCTCCGGCACGGTGAACGTCGCGGAGCCGTTCTGCGTCTCGAACGGGCCGGGACCGACCGTGAGGACAACGGCGGGCGAGTCGTCGGCCGCGTCGCCGGGAGCCGCATCCTGCTCGTCGTGCGGGCTCTCCGCGTCGCGCGGCGAGCCGTCGGCCTCGGCGGAGGGCAGCGAGGGAGCGTCGTCGACCGGGCCCTCGCACGGCGAGCCGGCGGCCGGCGCCTCGTCGCACGAGTCCGCCGTGGGCGGCGACACGGTCGCCACGCTGGGCGCTGGCGCCGACGACTCGCTCGCCTCCGGCTCGCGCTCCGTGTCGGTCGCGCCTGCCGCCTTCGCGCTGCTCGGAGGCGAGATCGGCGCCTCGGCGGGCGCGCTGCTGGCCGGAGCGCACGCGGCGAGCAGCACGGCGGTGGTCAGGATGGCCAAGGCGCCGCTGGCACGGCGGCCGATGGAAGCGCGCATCGCGTCCTCTCTGCGCGGAGAGCCTCCCCGTGCATCCCGACATGTCCACCTTGGCCCATCGGTTACCGACTCGCGAGACCATCCCTCACGGCCGCGTCACCTCGACGCGTCTGGCCGGTCGTGCCCGCGGCGCTCCCTACGGCGCGCCATAGAAGTGGGCGGCGCTCGGGAAGAGCGGCACGTACTCGACCGGCGCTGGCACCGCGAGTGCGCCGTGGTCGGGCAGCGGGCCCAGATCCATGATCTCGCCTCCGTAGTGGCACGCGACCATCCCCGGGCCGAACGAGATCAGGCCTTCACGCGCGCACTCGATCCCGACGCGCGCGGGTGGCTCGATGCGGGCCCCAAGGGCCGCAGCCGTCGGCACGACGCCGGGATCCACGACCAGGACGGTCGCCCAGTGCTCCTCCGGGTCCCAGGGCGCGTACTGCTGCTGCTCGACGGCAGGCACCTCACCCGGCGCGATCGGGACCCCCGTGACGGCGAGGATCGGCAGCTGTGCGTCGGTCGCGGTCATCGGGTCGCCCGGATCGCACGCGTGCTCCGTACCGCCGACCCGCACGCTCCACCACCACTCGGCGCACGCGACGTACACATCCACGGTCGGCCCCTCGAGCGCTGAGCGCACGATCGGCGCATCGGCGGCCCACGCCGCGTCTCCGTAGTACGGATTCGGCGGCGCCTCGACGGGCATGGGCAGCACGGGCGGCGGCGTGCTGCCCGAGCCGCCGGAGGCGTCGGCGGCCTCGGGCGGATCCGTCGCCGTCACGGTCGGCGTCTCCTGGTGCTGCGGTGCCTCTGTCGCCGGAGCGGTGCTCGTCACGGCCTCAGGGGTCTGCGTGGCGGCCTCGCCGAGCACTCCCGGAGCGCCGCATCCCGCGACAGCGAGGGTGACCGCCAGCACTGCGACTGCGGCACCGATGCGGGATGCTCGGGCCGGCGAGGTCGGCCCGTCGGCGCTGCGGTGCATCGAGGGGACGCTCATCGCTCGATCACGAACCTGATCGTGCCGTGCGCGCTGCCGGGCTGACCGTCCTCGAGCGGCTCGACCTCGATGCGCGGCACGAGGACGTCAGGGCCGAAGGGCAAGCCCCACGCGGCCAAGTCGGTCACGTGCCCGGCTTCGGGCGAGCCCTCGCAGTCGAAGCGCACGCCGCCGATCGTCACCGGAGGCGCGAGCAAGCACTCCACGTGCACGGTCGCGGTGCCGCCGACACCGACGCCCTCCGGCTGCTCGCCGTTGGGCACGACACGCACCTCGCCGTCGAAGTCCGCCGACCAGGTGAGCTCTGGGTCGTCCCATTCGCGGAACCGCGGCGTGCCGATGTCGACGATGACGGTGCCGGGCGCGAGCGCACCGCAGTCGACCCAGAGATCGTCGCCCGAGTACACGCGCCCATCGCCCTCGCACAGCACGTATGCGTCGACGTAGCCCTCGATCTGCGAGGGGTGAGGTCCGCCGGCAGCACCAGCATCGCCCGCGTCGCCGGGCGGGATGACGCCGGTCACCACCGGCTCCCCCGCCGCGACACCCTCGAAGCCAGGCGGCGGCGTGGGCTCCTGCTCGGTCGGCGTCGGCTGTGGCGTCGGCGACACCGTCGGCTCGGGAGCCGCAGTCCGAGTCGGTGTCGGCGGCGCCGCCTGGTCGTGCCGCTCGGCAGCGCCACCGAGCGCCTGCACGCCAAAGATCGCAGCCGTCGCCACCACGACGGTCGCGAGCGCGCCGCCGGCGATCGCGCGGTTGCGCGCGCGCTCGCGCACCCGCTCCCGCACGGCCATCGTCGCTACGCCCTGCCGCATCCGGGCGCGGAAGGCGTCGTCCATGCCCGCGGCCTCGCCCATCCGCCCCTCGTCCGGGTGTCGCATCCGCTCGTCGTTCACGCCGTCACCCCCTCGAGCTCGGCGCCCGCGGCCTCGAGCGCCGCGCGCAGCTTCGCCTTCGCCCGGTGCATCCGCGTCTTCGCGGCGCCGTAGCTCACGCCGAGCGCTGCCGCCGCATCCGCGAGCGGGACCTCCTCGAGCAGCACGAGCGCGATGAGGCGCGCGTCGCGCTCGGGCAGCTCGCGCAGCGCTCGCGCGACCGCCGAGCCCGCATCGAGCCGCTCGAGCCGGTCGGCTGCGACGTCGGCAGCGTCGGGCGCGTCGGGCCCGAGCGGGATGTGCGCGATGAGGCGCTCGTTGCGGCGGATGCTGCGGCGGGCGTTCCGCGCGCAGTTGGTCGTCGTCACGAGCAGCCAGGGCAGCACCGAGGCGTCGACGATCCGCACGCGCTTGCGGTGGCGCCACGCCTCCGCGAACGTGGCCGCCACGACGTCCTCGGTGTCCTGCCGGTGCTGCATCAGTCTCCAGGCGTGTCGCCACACGCGGTCCCCATGGCGATCGAAGATCGCGGCGAACGCGACCCCGTCCCCGCGCACGACGGCATGCCAGAGCTGCTCGTCGGTCTGCGCGAGGTCCACAGCCAGGATTGTCCGGGAGTCGCGGCAGGGTTACGCGCCAGCCGGGCGCAACGTTGCAGGATCGTTGCGGCGCGCCGCCGGCGACGGCCCCGAGCGGCGAGCGGCCAGCGGCGGACGGCGCTGAGATGTGCGCGCCAGCGGCCGCGAAGCCCGCATGCGCGGTCGGCGGCACGCACGCGCGCACGTCTCAGCGGCGAGCGGCGGCGAGCGGCGCGCGACGGGGGCGGGCGGCGAGCGGCAAGCGGCGAGAGACCAGGGCGGGCGGCGAGCGGTGGCGCGGCGAGCGGCGGCGCGCCCCGAGCGGCGGGCGGCGCGCGACGGTCGGCGCTGAGATGTGCGCGCCAGCGGCCCCGAAGCCCGCATGCGCGGCCGGCGGCGCGCACGCGTGCACATCTCAGAGGCGGGCGGCGGGCAGCGGGGCACGCCGCGAGCGGGCGAGTGGCTGGCGGCCACCGGCGAGCGGCGAGCGCCGTCGACGCAGCGCGGAGGGGCGGAGGCGCCGCGATCGGAGTCGCTCCGCCCTGGAGGCCCCGCTGCCGGGTTCGCCGTCAGCGCCGCCGTCAGCGCCGCCGTCGGCGGTCGACGACGACCGCGAGCCCGTAGGCGAGCACGAGCGCGCCGACGAGCCACGCGAGCGCGATCCAGATCTCGCCGCCGACCGACTGCTGCGCGAGCAGCGCGCGGATCGTGTCGACGATCGCCGTGACCGGCTGGTGCTCTGCGAACCACGCGACCGGGCCCGGCATCGAGTCGGTCGGCACGAACGCGGAGGAGAGGAACGGCAGGAAGATGAGCGGGTAGCTGAACGCGCTCGCCCCGTCGACCGACTTCGCGGTGAGCCCCGCGATCACCGCGAGCCACGTGAGCGCGAGCGTGAAGAGCGTGAGGATGCCGGCGACGGCGAGCCACGCCCCGATGCCGGCGCCGCTGCGGAAGCCCACCAGCAGCGCGACGCCGATCACGATCGCGACGGAGACGAGGTTGGCGACCACCGAGGTGAGCACGTGCGCCCACAGCACGCTCGAGCGAGCGATCGGCATCGACTGGAAGCGCTCGAAGACGCCGCCCTGCATGTCGAGGAAGAGCCGGTACGCCGTGTACGCGACGCCCGAGGCGATCGTGATGAGCAGGATGCCCGGCAGCAGGTAGTCGACGTACGACGCGCTCGAGCCCGTCCGGATCGCGCCGCCGAAGACGAACACGAACAGCAGCAGGAGCGCGATCGGCGTCACGGCGGTCGTGATGATCGTGTCGGGACTGCGCAGGATGTGGCGCAGCGAGCGGCCGGTGAGCACGCCCGTGTCGACGAATGCGTGCGCGAGGCCGGCGGATGCGGTGCGACCGGCGGGCGCGCCGGTCGCGGTTGCGGTGGTCATGCTGCTGCTCCTCGGTGGTCGGGATCGGTGGGCGCCGCGCCGACGAGCGCGAGGAAGACGTCCTCGAGCGACGGCTGCCGCTCGACGTACTCGACCTTCGCCGGCGGCAGGAGGCGCTGCAGCTCGGCGAGGGTGCCGTGCTGGATGATGGTGCCCTCGTGCAGGATCGCGATGCGGTCGGCGAGCTGCTCGGCCTCCTCGAGGTGCTGCGTCGTGAGCAGCACGGTCGTGCCGCCGACGCGCAGCTCGCGCACCGTCGCCCAGACCTCCTGCCGCGACTGCGGGTCGAGGCCCGTGGTGGGCTCGTCGAGCACGATCACGGCCGGGTCGCCGATGAGGCTCATGGCGATGTCGAGCCGGCGACGCATGCCGCCGGAGTACGTGCCGGCGAGCCTGCCGCCGGCCTCCGCGAGCGAGAAGCGCTCGAGGAGCTCGTCGGCGACGCGGGCGGGCTGCGGCACGTGCCGCAGCCGCGCGATGAGCACGAGGTTCTCGCGACCCGTGAGCCGCTCGTCGACGGCGGCGAACTGACCGGTGTGGCTCAGCGACTCGCGCACGCGCCCGGCCGCTCGCACGACGTCGTGGCCGAGCACGGTCGCGGTGCCCGCATCCGGCCGCAGGAGGGTCGAGAGGATGCGCACGAGGGTCGTCTTCCCGGCGCCGTT
>JAPSIA010000095.1 GCA_031179215.1 Agrococcus sp. | reverse complement strand
ACTCGCCCATGCCCTTGCGGAAGGCGGCGCGGACGCCGTTGACGTTGACGGAGGCGATGCGGACCATGGCCTCGAGCCTACCGAGGCGCGCCGACACCGCGGTGCCACCGGCGCGCTCGGAAGCCCGACCCGCGCGTCAGCGGATGCGCCGCGCGAGGCGCTTGTGCGTCTTGACCGGGTCGTCGCCGTCCTGTCGGCTGGATCGCAGCTCGTCGAGCAGGGCGCGCGCCCGCTCAGGGGTGAGCCGCGCGTCGATCCCGCCGCTCTCGACGAGCCGCGTGTACGCGCGGCCCGTCGGCCCGACCGCGAGGAAGGCGAGCACGAGCAGCAGGATCTGCATGATGAAGCCGAACCAGATGAGGATGATGACGGGAGCGGCGACACCGGCGAGCAGGGGGTTGTTCTCGACGGCGCCGAAGAGCATCGTCGCGATCTGCTTGAGCACGAGGAACAGCACGGCGCACACGGCGGCGGCCGGCACGATCTGCTTGGCGGGCAGCCGCAGCCGGCCGCCGAAGCGGTACAGCAGCAGCACGACGGAGGTGTCGAGCACGAGCTGGATGCCGACGCCGATCAGCTGCGCCGCCCACCCCAGTCCCAGCGCCTCGACGAGCGCCGTCGCGACGACCTGCACGGCCGCCGAGACGAGCACGAGCAGCCCGATGCCGATCGCGACGCCGAGGTCGCCGAGCTTGAGCAGCACGACGTTGGCGCGCGGATCGTCGAGCTCGAACATCGCGCGGAAGCCCTCGCGGCTCACGCCGATCCATGCGATCGCCGTGAACAGGATCGACACCGCGGCGATCGCGCCCGCCCACCCGACGATCACCGAGCCGGTGAGCGCGTCGACGTCGAGCGCGCCCCCCTCGCCGATGAGGCCGGGGATCGAGCTCGAGACGGACTCGATGACGGCGGTGCGGAGCTCCACGTTGCCGCCGAGCACGGCCATGAACACCGCGAAGGCGACGAACAGCGCGGCGAAGAGCGACAGGAACGCCTGCAGCGTCATGCCCTGGGCGAGCACGGGCCCGCGCGTCTCGCCGTAGCGCTGCCACGCGCGCATGGGCCGCGATCGCATGATCCGCTGGAGCAGTCGCTGCATGGCACCTCTTCCGGCTCGTGGCGGCGCTTCAGCGGCCCAGCGTAGTGTGGCGGCATGGGTGCGCTCTCAGGAGTCGGGGTCGGCCGCGGCATCGCCGTCGCGAAGGTGCTGCGGATGCCGGAGCCGCTCTCGCCGCCGAGCGACGAGCCGCTCGCCGCCGACCCGGCGAGCGAGCTCGAGCGCGTGCGGGCGGCGCTCGCCGAGGTCGCCGAGGAGCTCGGCGCACGGGCCGCCGCTGCGGGCGGCGATGCGCAGCAGGTGCTCGAGGCGGCCGCGCTCATGGCGCAGGATCCCGCCGTGCTCGACGACGTGCGCTCGCGCCTCGAGGCCGGTGCGAACGCCGAGCGGGCGACGTGGGATGCGTACGCCGCGTTCCGCGAGATGCTCACGGCGATGGGCGGCTACATGGCCGAGCGCGCCGCCGACCTCGACGACGTCGCCCAGCGCGTCGTCGCGCGACTGCGGGGCGTGCCGGCACCGGGCGTGCCCGTCTCGGACGAGCCGTTCATCCTCGTGGCGCGCGACCTCGCGCCCGCCGACACGGCGACCCTCGACCTCGCGACGACGCTCGCGCTCGTCACGCAGGACGGCGGGCCCACCTCGCACACCGCGATCCTCGCGCGCTCGAAGTCGCTCCCCGCGGTCGTCGGGGTCACCGGGCTGCTCGACGCCGTCGCCGACGGGCAGCTCGTGATCGTCGACGCTCGCGCCGGCACGGTGGAGCTCGACCCGGACGAGGCATCCGTGCGCGCCGCGCGCGCCGAGCGCGAGGCCCGCCTCGCGGCGGCGTCCGCGCCCATCACCGAGGGCGCGCTCGCCGACGGCACGAAGGTGCCGCTGCTCGCGAACGTCGGCTCGCCGAAGGACGCGCCCGCCGCCGTCGAGCTCGGCGCCGAGGGCGTGGGGCTGTTCCGCACGGAGTTCCTCTTCCTCGACGCCTCGAGCGCCCCGAGCGTCGAGGAGCAGACGGCGGCGTACACCGAGCTGCTGCGCGCCTTCCCCGGCAAGAAGGTCATCGCGCGCGTGCTCGACGCGGGCGCCGACAAGCCGCTCCCGTTCCTGAACGACGCGCACGAGGAGAACCCGGCGCTGGGCCTTCGCGGCATCCGCGCGCTGCGCGCGAGCGAGCAGATCCTGCGCGACCAGCTCACGGCGCTCGCGGCGGCGCAGGCCGCGACCGACGCCGAGCTGCACGTCATGGCGCCCATGATCGCCGACCGCGAGGAGACGGCGTACTTCGTGGGGCTCGGCAAGGAGCTGGGGCTGCGGACCGTCGGCGCGATGGCCGAGGTGCCCTCGATCGCGGTGCTCGCCGACCAGGTGCTCGAGGTCGCCGACTTCGTCTCCATCGGCACGAACGACCTCACCCAGTACACGATGGCCGCCGACCGCCAGCTCGGCTCCGTCGCCGCGCTGCAGGACCCGTGGCACCCGGCGGTGCTGCGGCTCGTGAAGATGCTCGGGGATGCGGGGGCCGCCGCGGGCAAGCCCGTCGGCGTGTGCGGGGAGGCCGCCGCGGATCCTGCCCTCGCGGTCGTGCTCGTCGGGCTCGGCGTGACGTCGCTGTCGATGAGCGCGCCGGCGATCGCCGACGTGCGCGCCGAGCTCCTGACGGTGACGCTCGACGAGGCGCGCGAGCGCGCGCGGCGGGCGCTCGAGGCGACCTCGCCCGCCGGCGCGCGGCACGCAGCGGCCGCGCAGTAGGCCCGCGCCGAGGGACTCCTCAGCGCCCGCGACCCGCGGCGCGCGCGACGGCGGCCGCGAAGGCGCGCGCGCGCTCGCGCTCGCCCTCGATCGGCAGCACGACCACCTCGTCCGCGACCGCGCGCACCCGCGCGCGGAGCCGCCGGCGGGCGCGCGATCGCCGCGCCGCGCCGACCGCGCCGGCGACGACGGCGCCGAGCAGGCCGAGCACGATCCCGGCCAGCACGCCGCCCACGACCCCCACGAGCGGCACGGGCCACCCGTCGAGCCACGTGCCCGTGCCCTCCAGCTGCGGCAGCACGGGCGCGACCATGCCCCACAGCGGCAGCAGCACGGGCAGCAGCAGCCACGCGCCGCAGACCACCGCCGCGATGAGCGCGAGCCACTGGAGCGCGCCGAGCAGCGGCCACCACCACGAGCCGCGAGCGCCGAGATCCGTCCGCGCGACCGCGAGGTCGAGCTCGGCCGGCAGCGCCTCGAGCGCAGCCGCCGCGCGCTCGTGGATCGCCGCCGCCCATCCCTCGCCGAGACCCGCCGCCGCGGCGTCGGCGTAGGCGCGCACGGCGAGGCCCGCGTGCGCCCGCTGCCCGGCGCTCATCGCGGGCAGTCCCGTGCGGTGCAGGTCGGCGCTGCGCGCGCCGTCGGCGGAGCGCCCGACCGGCAGGTGCAGGCGTCGCAGCGGGTCGGGCAGCAGCCGCAGGACCCACGCCGTGAGGGGCCAGCCGGTCGCCTGCCCCGCGCGCTTCCGGTACGAGCCGGCGACGGCGCGCGCGACGGCCTCGACGCCGGCCGCGGTCGCGAGCCCGCGCTCGAGCTCGCGCGCGTCGGCCTGCCGGAGGGCGCCCGGCACGCCCGCGGGCGCGAGGCGCTCCGCGATGCCGCGCACGTCGGCGGCGAGGCGCTGCGACGCCGCCTGCCGCTCGGCGGCGAAGCGCGCGATGAGCGCTCGCAGCTCGTCGATGCCGGATCCCTCGGTCGCCGACACGGGCAGCACCCGCACGCGCTCGAGCCCGTCCCGTCGCAGCAGCTCGCGGAGCGAGTCGAGCACCGGGCCGACCTCGTGCTCCGCGAGCCGGTCGACCTGGTTGAGCACGGCGACCGTGACGGATGCGTGATCCGCGAGCGGCGCGATGAAGTCGCGGTGGATCACGGCGTCGGCGTACTTCTGCGGGTCGACGACCCACACGAGCACGTCGACCTGGCCCGCGAGCCGCTCCGCGATCGCGCGGTGCTCGACGGCGACGGAGTCGAAGTCGGGCAGGTCGAGCAGGATGAGCGAGACGTCGAGCGGCCGCCCGTCGCGATCGCGCGCGAACGCGCGATCCGAGACGTGCCGGTCGCTCACCTGCAGCCAGTCGAGCAGGGGGGATGCGCCGCGCGGGTTCCAGACGGCCGCGAGCGGTGCCGAGGTCGTCGGCCGGCGCACGTGCGTGCGCGCGAGCGGCTCGTCCGCGAGCGCGTTGAGCAGCGAGGACTTCCCCGAGCCCGTCGCTCCGAAGAAGCCGACGACCGTGTGGTCGGCGGAGAGGGCGCGGCGCTCGTCGGCGCGCTCGGCGATGCGCCGCACCTGCTCGAGCTCGGCGTCGGGCACGCGGCCGGCCCCGAGGGACGCCGCCTCGTGGAGCGCCGCGAGGGAGCGGTCGAGCGGCGGCTCGCTCACCGCCGCTCCTCGTCCCGGCGCCCGTCGTGCGGCTCAGCATCCGCGGCACGGGCGATCTGCGGCGCGCCCTGCCCCGTCCCGAGCTCGTGCACGTCGCGCACCTCGCCGTCGGTCGGCGGCGACGCGGAGCCCGGGTCGCGCTCCTCGAGCGCCTCGCCCTCGACGGCGTCGCTCAGCAGCAGCGCGCGCGAGGGCGCTGCGGGCTCGCCCACTGCCGCCATCGCCGCGGAGAGCGCGGCCGCCGCCTCGCGCAGCTCGTCCGCGCCGGCGCCGCGCTCGACGGGCTCGAGCAGGGCGTCCCACCGAGCGGCCTGCGCCGCCATGAGCTCGTGCACGCGCGCGTCGAGGTCGTCGCGCGCCTGCGCGGCCAGGCGCCGCACCGCATCCTCGCCGAAGATCGTCTCGAGCAGCTTCTGCCCGACGACGGCCGAGCCGCCCGCGATGACGAGCTCGCCGCCCGTGAGCCCGCCGGTCGAGGCGAACACGACGACCATGAGCGCGACCGTGATGACGTTGAGGCCGAGCGACATGACCCGCGCCTTCGTGCGCTTGCCCGCCGCCTGCTGCGTGATGAGCTCGATGAGCGAGCGCTGCCACTCGCGCACGAGCTTCGCCGCCCGCTCGTGCACGTCGGGCGAGGGATGCGCGAGGTCGGCCCCGCTCGCGAGCTGCCTGCCGACGGCGCTCTGCCGCACGCGCGCCCACGCCTCGGCCGCGGCGCGCCCCGCCTCGTCGACCATGACGGCGTGCAGCCCCGACTCGATCTCGCGCTCCACCTCGACGGGGGGAGGAGGCTTGCCCTGGAACCACGCGGTGACGCGGTCGCGGGCGCGGGAGAACCACGACTCGAACGTGCGCACGACGTCGGAGGTGCCGACGTAGTCCTGCCAGCGGGCGAGCACCTCGCCGCGCAGCAGCACCCCGTCGCGCGTCGCGTCGCCCACGCGCTCCGCGGCGTCGGCGTGCACCGTCGCGACGGTCGCCCGCAGGTCGCGCACGACGGCGAGCTGCTCCTCGCGGGCGTCCGCGATCGCGCGCGCGGTGGCGGCGAGCCGCTCGACGGCTCCGGCGAGCGTGCGCGCGGCGATGCGCGAGCGCTCCGCGCGGTCGCCCGCGATGCCGGCGAGCCAGCGCCGCACGTCGGCGACGGCCGCCTCGGGCAGCATGCCGCGCTCGTCGAGCCGCGACTCGGGCACGACGAACACGGGCGCCGTGCCGAGGCCGCGCTCGGCGAGCATCTGCCGCAGGTCGCCCTCGATCTCGGCCTCCGCGCCCGGCGGCACGCGACCGAGCACGACGCCGACCGTGATCGCGCGGGCAGCGGCGTCGTCGAGCAGCCGCCACGGCACGGCGTCGGCGTAGCGGTTCGCGGTCGTGCAGAACAGCCACAGGTCGGCTGCGGCGAGCAGCTGCGCGGCGAGCTCGCGGTTCTCATCGGCGACGGAGTCGACGTCGGGCGCGTCGAGGATCGCGAGCTCGCGCGGCACCCGGGCATCGGCGACCAGCACGACGGAGCCGGCGCCGCCCTCGACGCGCTCCTCGTCGGCCGCGCGCGCCGGGGCGTCGAGCACCGCGCCGCGCACGCGGGCGAGCCCGGGCAGGATGCGCGAGGAGGCGAACCACGCGGTGTCATCGGGGGAGTGGAGCAGGATGGGCTGCCGCGTCGTGGGCCGCAGCACCCCCGCGCGCGTGACGGGAGTGCCGACGAGCGCGTTGACGAGCGTCGACTTGCCGGCGCCGGTGGAGCCGCCGACCACCGCGAGCAGCGGCGCGTCGAGGTGCCGCAGCCGAGGCTCGACGTAGTCGTCGATCTGGCGCACGGCGGCTGCCCTCGACTCGCGCGCGCGGTCCGCGCCGGCGATCGCGAGCGGCAGCGCGACGCCGTCGAGCGCTGAGCGCAGGGCGTCGAGCCGGTCGAGCGCGGCGATCGTTGCGTCGGTCACGCGGCCAGTCTGCCCCACACCGCCGGGCCGCGGCCCCGCGGATGCGGGGCTACCGCAGCGAGAGCAGCTCGGCGCCGCCGAGGGCGAGCAGACCGAACAGCACACCCCACAGCACGATCGAGATGCACTGCCACAGGATCACGGCGTTGCGCGAGGCCCCGAAGGAGACCATGGCGCCTGAGGTGATCTGGCTCGGCAGCACCGTCTGCCCCAGCAGGCTCACGCCCGGCACGCCAAAGCGGTCGAACATGCGCTTGAGCCGCGCGCGCCGCGGCGTCGGCTCGGCCGCCTGCTCGCGGCCGCTCCGCACCTTCTTGCGCGCCGCATCCGCTCCGAGCACGAAGGCGAGCATCGAGACCGCGTTGCCGACGATCGCCGCGGCGATCGCGACGGCCGGGTGCACGCCGACGAGCACGCCGATCGCCGCGCCGAAGTAGCTCTCGACGAACGGGATCGCGCTGATGAGCATGACCCCGATCCACTGCGCCCACGCGGGCAGGCCTGCGGTGAAGTCGGACAGGGCTTCGAGCATGGGTTCCTCCGGGTCGAGATGGAAAGTCGGCTTGACATGACAAGCATGCTTGTCACCCCGCGTGGTGTCAAGTACGCTTTCCACATGCAGAGCCGCGTCCGAGAGCTCCGGCAGCAGCAGGGGCTGTCGCAGCAGGCGCTCGCGCAGGCGATGGCCGTCTCGCGACAGACGATCAACGCGATCGAGACCGGGCGCTACGATCCATCCCTGACCCTCGCCGTGCGCCTGGCCCGGCACTTCGGGACGACGGTGGAGGAGCTGTTCGATGTCGACGCGTGAGACGCTGCGGATGTCGTGGTGGAACGTGGTGCTCGCGGTGCTCTCGCTCGTCGCGGCGGTCGTCTTCGCCGTGCTCGGTCGCTGGCTCGCCGCGATCGTGCTCGCCGCCGTCGCCGTCGTGGTGGTCGTGGGCGCCGTCTACGCGCGCTCGGGCAGGGCGAGCGACCTCACGCGGCTCCACGCCGCCGAGTACGTCGACGAGCGCGATCGGGCGATCGGCATGCGGGCCTTCGCGATCGTGGGCGTCTGCGCGCTCGTGATCGCGATGGGCGCCTTCGTCGCCGCAGCGCTGCTCGTCGAGGCCGACCACCCGATGTTCTGGGTCGCGTGGGCGCAGATGGTCCTGCTGACCATCGCGTGGGCCGTCGCCAACGTCGTCGCCGTCCGCACCTCCTGAGCGCCAGCTCGGCCGCGAGGCGCTGCCGCCGACGACCGCGCGCCGAGCGCGGGGAGCGCCTGCCAGAGCCGCCGCGAGAGCGGCGAGGGCCCGCGCCCCATCGGGACGCGGGCCCTCC
>JAPSIA010000094.1:6366-7750 GCA_031179215.1 Agrococcus sp. | reverse complement strand
TGCGCCGCGCGATGGGCAAGAAGAAGAAGGAGGAGCTCGACAAGCAGTTCGAGGCCTTCTCGGGCGGCATGCGCGAGCGCGGCTACTCCGACGGCGCGATCAAGGCCCTGTGGGACATCCTGCTGCCCTTCTCCGACTACGCCTTCAACAAGGCGCACTCGGCGGCGTACGGCGTCATCTCCTACTGGACCGCGTACCTCAAGGCGCACTACCCGGCCGAGTACATGGCGGCGCTGCTGACGAGCGTCGGCGACTCCAAGGACAAGATGGCGATCTACCTCTCGGAGTGCCGCCGGATGGGCATCACGGTGCTGCCGCCCGACGTCAACGAGTCGACGCTCTACTTCACGGCCGTCGGCGACGACATCCGCTTCGGCCTCGGCGCCGTGCGCAACGTCGGCGAGGGCGTCGTCGAGGGGATCGTCGCGGCGCGCGAGCGCGAGGGCGCGTTCACCTCCTTCCACGACTTCCTCAAGAAGGTGCCGCTCGGCGTCGCGAACAAGCGCACGGTCGAGTCGCTCATCAAGTCGGGCGGCTTCGACTCGCTCGGCGCGACGCGGCGCGCGATGCTCGAGGTGCACGAGGATGCCGTCGACGCGGCGGTCTCGATCAAGCGGAACGAGGCCAACGGCCAGGTCGACCTCTTCGGCGACATCTTCGACGACCTCGACACCGTCGCCGACCGCGTGCCGGACCGCCCGGAGTGGGGCAAGCAGGACAAGCTCGCCTTCGAGCGCGAGATGCTCGGCCTCTACGTCTCCGACCATCCGCTCTCCGGGCTCGAGCTCGAGCTCGCGAAGCACGCGACGCACCAGATCCAGGAGCTCGCCGAGACCGTCGAGGACGGCGACACCGTCACGCTCGCGGGCCTCATCACGAACGTGCAGCACCGGGTCGCTCGCCAGTCGGGCAACCCGTACGGCATCTTCTCGCTCGAGGACTTCGGCGGCGAGCTCGAGATCATGGTGCTCGGCAAGAGCTACACCGAGTTCCGCGCGGCCCTGCAGCCCGACCAGGTCGTCGTCGTGCGCGGCCGCGTGCGCACGCGCGACGACAGCTTCACGGTGCACGCGAACAGCATCGACACCCCCGACGTGCAGCCGATCGACGAGACGCGGCCGCTCGAGCTGCGGATCCCCGAGCGCCGCGCCTCGATGACGGCGATGCGCGAGCTGCGAGGGCTGCTCGAGCGGCACGCGGGCCCGACGGATGTGCGCATCGCGCTCCAGCGCCCCGAGGTCGAGCGCGTCTTCGCGCTGCCGCAGCAGGTGCGCATCTCCTCCGACCTCTTCGGCGAGATCAAGTCGCTGCTCGGCCCCGCCTCGATCGCCTAGCCCTTCCGCGCGCGGCGCCCCGCGCCCGCTCGGCGCTGCGTCCCCGGCCG
>JAPSIA010000094.1:0-6266 GCA_031179215.1 Agrococcus sp. | reverse complement strand
TGCCGCAGCAGGTGCGCATCTCCTCCGACCTCTTCGGCGAGATCAAGTCGCTGCTCGGCCCCGCCTCGATCGCCTAGCCCTTCCGCGCGCGGCGCCCCGCGCCCGCTCGGCGCTGCGTCCCCGGCCGAGTGGCGCCTCCCGCCCCCGAATGGCGCCTCCCGTGCTCGAGCGGCGCCTCCCGTGCTCGAGAGGCGCCTCCCGCCCCCGAGTGGCGCCTCCCGTACTCGAGTGGCGCCTCCGGGCATCGAGTGGCGCCTCCCGTGCTCGAGTGGCGCCTGCCGCCCCCGAGTGGCGCCTCCCGTACTCGAGTGGCGCCTCCGGGCATCGAGTGGCGCCTTGCGCGCTCGGGTGGCGGCTCCCAAGCATCGGAGGCGCATCGAGGGCCGGAGCCCGGAAGCGGCGGCAGGCTCCATCGCAGGTCGGTCTGGCCGCCAATCGGCGCCGGAACGCGCCATCCGGTGGGCGGAGCCGCCACTCGGTCTGCGGAGCCGCCACTCGATGCGGGGAGTCGCCACTCGATGCCCGGAGGCGCCACTCGACGCCCGGAGCCGCCACTCGATGCGGGGAGGTGCCACTCGATGCCCGGAGGTGCCACTCGATGCCCGGAGGCGCCACTCGATGCGGGGAGGCGCCACTCGATGCGGGGAGGCGCCAGTGGACGCAGCGGGGCGCCGCCAAGCGCGGGGGAGCGGTCCCGGCGGCGGAAGCGGGCGACGCGGGGCCAGGCTCGCGGATCTACGATGGGAGCCGTGCTCCGACGAATCGATCTCACGACCCTGCCCGACGAGCAGGAGCTGCGCGCGCTGCTGCCGCGGCCCGCGGTCGACGTCGCCGCGGCGCTCCCGGCGGCCGCCGAGCTCATCGACGCGGTGCGCGAGCGCGGCGCCGACGCGCTCGTCGAGCAGGCCGAGCGCTTCGACGGCGTGCGGCCCGCGAGCATCCGCGTCGACGCCGCGGCGCTCACGGATGCGCTCGAGGCGCTCGAGGGCACGGTCCGCGACGCGCTCGAGACGGCGATCGAGCGCGTGCGCGTCGGCTCGATGGCGCAGGTGCCGCCGCCGATGCTCGCCCACGTCGCCGACGGGGCCGAGATCGAGCTCCGCTGGATGCCCGTCGACCGCGTCGGGCTCTACGTGCCGGGCGGCAAGGCCGTCTACCCCTCGAGCGTCGTCATGAACGTCGTCGCCGCGCAGGCCGCCGGCGTGCGCTCGATCGCGGTCGCGAGCCCCGCCCAGGCCGAGCACGGCGGCCTGCCGCATCCCACGATCCTCGCGGCCTGCGCGCTGCTCGGCGTCGACGAGGTCTACGCGATGGGCGGCGCCGGCGCGATCGGCGCGCTCGCGCGCGGCGTGCCGGGCATCGGCCTCGCGCCCGTCGACGTCGTCACGGGCCCCGGCAACGTCTTCGTCGCCGCCGCCAAGCGCGTCGTCGCCGGCGCCGTGCGCGTCGACGCCGAGGCCGGCCCCACCGAGATCCTCGTGATCGCCGACGCCTCCGCCGACCCGGAGCTCGTCGCCGCCGACCTCGTGAGCCAGGCCGAGCACGACGAGCTCGCATCGGCCGTGCTCGTGACCGACTCCGCCGAGCTCGCGGAGCGCGTCGACGCATCCGTCGCGAGGCGCGCCGCCGCGACGCCCTCCGCCGAGCGCGCGACCGCGGCGCTCACGGGCGAGCAGTCGGCGATCGTGCTCGTCGCCGACCTCCCGGCGGCCGCGCGGGTGAGCGACGCGTACGCGCCGGAGCACCTCGAGATCATGACGGTCGACGACGAGCTCGTGCTCGCGCACGTGCGGCACGCGGGCGCGATCTTCCTCGGCGCGCACACGCCCGTGAGCCTGGGGGACTACGCGGCAGGCTCGAACCACGTGCTCCCCACGGGCGGACAGGCGCGACGCGTCGCCGGCCTCGGGGCCGCGTCGTTCCTGCGCCCGCAGCAGGTCGTGCGCTACTCGGCCGCCGCGCTCGCGGAGGTGCGCCGCGACGTGACCACGCTCGCCGCGGCCGAGGGGCTCCCCGCCCACGGCGAGGCGATCGAGGCGCGATTCGCGGAGGGCACGCGCTGATGCACTGCCCGTTCTGCCGGAACTCCGACTCGCGCGTCGTCGACTCGCGCACGAGCGACGACGGCACCTCCATCCGCCGCCGTCGCCAGTGCCCCGCTTGCGGTCGTCGCTTCACGACGACCGAGACGGCGAGCCTCTCGGTCGTGAAGCGCTCGGGCGTGCTCGAGCCGTTCCGCCGCGAGAAGGTCATCGAGGGCGTGCGCAAGGCCGTGCGCGGTCGCCCCGTGACCGACGCCGACCTCGCGGCCGTCGCGCAGTCGGTCGAGGAGACGATCCGCGCGACCGGCGCGAGCCAGATCGACGCGAACGAGATCGGCCTCGCCGTGCTGCCGCCGCTGCGCGAGCTCGACGAGGTCGCCTACCTCCGCTTCGCGAGCGTGTACAACAACTTCGACTCGCTCGAGGACTTCGAGGCGGCGATCCAGGCGCTGCGCGACGGCAAGGCCGCGAGCGTCGAGGCCGACGCGTGAGCGCGTACGAGCTGCTCTTCCAGCACGGCTTCACGCGCGTCGAGCCCGAGCGGGCCCATCACCTCGGGGCCGCGGCGATCCGCGCGATCGGCGCTGCCCGCCCGGGCGTGCGCACCGCCCCGTCGCTGCGCACGCGCGCGCTCGGCCGCGAGTTCGCGACGCCCTTCGGGATGGCTGCGGGCTTCGACAAGGATGCGACGATGATCGCCGGGCTCGGCGCGCTCGGCTTCGGGCACGTCGAGGTCGGCACCCTCACCGCGCACGCGCAGCCCGGCAACCCGCAGCCGCGCCTGTTCCGGCTCACCGACGACCGCGCGCTCATCAACCGCATGGGCTTCAACAACCAGGGCGCGGCGGCCGCCGCCGAGCGCATCGCCGCGGCCCGCGAGGCGCGCTCGCGGCCCGTGATCGGCGTCAACATCGGCAAGAGCCGCATCGTCGACCCCGAGGACGCCGCGGCGGTCGAGCGCGACTACCTGCACTCGACGCGGCTCCTCGCGCCCGTCGCCGACTACCTCGCCGTCAACGTCTCCTCGCCCAACACACCGGGCCTGCGCGGCCTGCAGGAGGCCGCGGTGCTCGAGCCGCTCCTCGCCGCCATCCGCGGCGCCGCCGGCGCGACGCCCGTGCTCGTGAAGATCGCCCCCGACCTCGACGACGAGCAGGTCGTCGGCATCGCGGAGCTCGCGGCGCGGCTCGAGCTCGCGGGCGTGATCGCGACGAACACGACGACGAGCCGAGCCGGGCTCGCGAGCCCGGCGGATGCGGTGGCGCGCGCGGGCGCGGGCGGCCTGTCGGGGCCCCCGGTCGCGTCGCGCTCGCTCGAGGTGCTCCGCGTGCTGCGCGGGGCGCTGCCGAGCGCGCTCGAGGTCATCTCGGTCGGCGGCGTCGAGACCGCCGCCGACGTGCGCGAGCGGCTCGACGCCGGTGCCGCCCTCGTGCAGGGCTACACGGGCTTCATCTACCGCGGCCCCGGATGGGCGCTGCAGCTCAACCGCGAGCTGGCTACTCGGGGTACTTGAACAGCTTCGTCTGCGGCTTCGGCATGCGCATGAAGGGCAGCTGCACCGAGCGCATCGTCGCGTACCAGCCGTGACCCTTCGCATCCTTCTGCCCGAACTTCGCGCGGATGGCGCGACGCAGCTGCCACGAGAGCAGGAACGAGTCGAGCACGACGATCGCGACGAAGCCCCACAGCACGAGGTTGGCGATCATGCGCCACTGCGGCTCGTTGATGAACGTCAGCACGAGCACGACGATCATCATCGGCATCGCGAGCGTGCCGATCGACAGGCGCGCGTCGACGAAGTCGCGCACGTACTTGCGCACGGGGCCCTTGTCGCGCGCGGGCAGGTACTTGTCGTCGCCGCGCTCGAAGCCCAGGCGCGCCTTCTCCCGCTCCGCGCGCATCTTCTCCTGCACCTGCCGGCGGGCCTCCTTGCGATCCTCCGGCACGAGGGGGCGGCGGTTGCGCGCGACCTGCTCGGAGCGCTTCGGCGTGCGGCGCACCTCCGGCTGGGGCGCGGGCTGCGCCTTGTCGTCGGCAGAACGTCGGAACAGCGCCACAGGGAGGTCCTTCTCGAGTCGGTCGCGGGGAGAGGTCCATCGTACCGTCGGCCCGCGCGCGCCGACGCCTAGGATCGTGCGCATGACCGACACCTCCGCTCACGCCCGCGCGCGCTCCGAGGGCGCCGACCTCTCCGACCGCGACCGCGCGATCCTCGCCGCCGTCGACGCCGGCTTCGATCGCGCCCTCGACGACCTCAAGGCGCTCGTGCGCATCCCGAGCGTCTCGTGGGACGCCTACGACCCCGCGCACGTGCAGGCGAGCGCCGAGGCCGTCGCCGCGCTCGCCGAGGGCACGGGCGTGTTCGAGCGCGTCTCGATCGAGCGAGCGCCCATCGGCGACTCCGACGCGCTCGGCCAGCCGGCCGTGCTCGCGGTGCGCCCGGCGCGAGGCGGCAAGTCCTCGGTGCTGCTCTACGCGCACCACGACGTGCAGCCGTGGGGTGACGAGTCGCTGTGGCGCACGCCGCCCTTCGAGCCGACCGAGATCGACGGCCGCCTCTACGGCCGCGGCGCCTCCGACGACAAGGCGGGCGTCATCACGCACATCGCCGCCGTGCGGGCGCTCGCCGAGGTGATGGATCCCGAGGTGGGGATCGCGCTGTTCATCGAGGGGGAGGAGGAGCACGGCTCGCGCTCCTTCCAGCGCTTCCTCGAGCTGCACGCCGACGTGCTGCGCGCCGACCTCATCGTCGTGGCCGACAGCGACAACTGGTCGACCGAGACGCCGTCGCTCACGGTGGCGCTCCGCGGCAACGTCGCGTGCAACGTGCGCCTGACGACGCTCGAGCACGCGAGCCACTCGGGGATGTTCGGCGGCGCCGTGCCCGACGCGATCATGGCCTTCTCGAAGCTCGCGGCCTCGTTCTGGGACGAGCAGGGCGCCGTCGCCGTCGCGGGGCTCACGGAGGCGGACCTCGACGTGCCCGAGCAGACGGAGGAGCACGTGCGCGCCGAGGCGGGCGTCCTCGAGGGCGTCGAGCTGATCGGCAGCGGGCCGGTGCTCGCGCGCCTGTGGGCGAAGCCGTCGATCACGATCACGGGCGTCGACGCGCCGAGCGTGCCCGACGCCTCGAACACCATCCTGCCGACCGTGCGCTTCCGCCTCTCCGCGCGCATCGCGCCCGGCCAGTCGGCGAGCGAGGCGTTCGCGGCCCTGCAGGCGCACATCGCCGAGCACACCCCCTTCGGCGCGCACGTCGAGTACGACGGCGTCGACCTCGGCGACCCCTTCCTCGTCGACGCATCGGGCTGGGGCGCGACCGCCGCGAAGCAGGCGATGGCGGATGCGTGGGGCGCGGCGCCCGTCGAGGCGGGCATCGGCGGCTCGATCCCGTTCATCGCCGACCTCGTGCGGCAGTTCCCGGCGGCGCAGATCCTCGTCACCGGCGTCGAGGACCCCGGCACGATGGCCCACAGCCCCAACGAGTCGCAGCACCTCGGCGTGCTGCGGAAGGCGATCGCCGCCGAGGCGCTGCTGCTCTCGCGTGCCTCCGAGCGGGCGGAGTAGCATCGAGGTGAGGGCCGCGGCCCTCGAGGCTTTCGAGAGGAGCTGCTCATGACGGATGTCCTGACCCACGGCGTCACCCTCACCGAGACCGCCGCCGACAAGGTGCGCCGGCTGCTCGACCAGGAGGGTCGCGACGACCTGCGCCTGCGCGTGGCCGTGCAGCCCGGCGGCTGCTCGGGCCTCATCTACCAGCTCTACTTCGACGAGCGCGTGCTCGAGGGCGACGCGGTGCGCGACTTCGACGGCGTCGAGGTCATCGTCGACCGCATGAGCGTGCCCTACCTCGACGGCTCGACCATCGACTTCGAGGACTCGATCCAGAAGCAGGGCTTCACGATGGACAACCCGAACGCGCAGGGATCCTGCGCCTGCGGGGACTCGTTCCACTGACGCGCTAGCGCCTCGCGAGCCGACACGCCGCCGATCCTCGGATCGGCGGCGTGTCGCGTCTCACGCCCCGCTGGGCGGCGCGTGGCAGGGGTCTGGGGCCTGCCTGTGGGTACTAGGATCGAAGCAGACGTTCACAAGAGCCGGAGGAAGACATTGCGCACTCGTCGATCTCGTTGGATCGCGGCCCCGATCGCCGTGGTCGTCGCGCTCGTGCTCGCGGGATGCACCCAGGCTCAGCTCCAGGGGTACATGCCGTCGCAGCCGGGC
>JAPSIA010000222.1 GCA_031179215.1 Agrococcus sp. | reverse complement strand
CGCGCCGTGCGCACATCCGCCCCAACCCACCGATCGGTGGATGTCGCAGACGGCGCGCGCGGCCAGCCTGGAGGCATGAGCACAGCACCAGCGGTCGTCGTCGACGGCCTCAGCAAGCGCTACGGCGACCGCACCGTCGTCGACGGCGTCTCCTTCACCATCGAGCGCGGCGAGACCTTCGCGCTCCTCGGCCCGAACGGCGCGGGCAAGTCCACGACCGTCGAGATGCTCGAGGGCTTCCGCGCGCCGAGCGCGGGCTCCGCTCGCGTGCTCGGCGTCGACCCGCGGCACGGCGACCGCGACTGGCGCAGCCGCATCGGCGTCGTGCTGCAGTCGACCGGGCAGGCCGGCACCCTCACGGTGCGCGAGATCCTCACGCACTTCGCGCGCGTCTTCCCCGCCGCGCGCGACGTCGACGAGACGATCGCCGCGGTCGGCCTCACCGAGCACGCGAAGCGGCGCGTCGGGCGGCTCTCCGGCGGTCAGCAGCGCCGCGTCGATGTCGCGCTCGGCATCATCGGCCGGCCGGAGGTGCTCTTCCTCGACGAGCCGACCACGGGCTTCGACCCGCAGGCCCGCCGGCAGTTCTGGCAGCTCATCCGGGACGTCGCCGCCGACGGCACGACGATCCTCCTCACGACCCACTACCTCGACGAGGCCGAGCAGCTCGCCGACCGCGCCGGCATCATCGCCGGCGGCCGGGTGCTCGCGCTCGACCGCATCGACCGCATCGGCGGCGCCGAGGCGCGCACGCCGATCGTGCGGTGGTCGGATGCCGCGGGCCGGCACGAGGTGCGCACGCACGAGCCGGCATCGGTGGTGCGCGCGCTCCCGGGCGACCCCGACGACCTCGAGATCGTCCGGCCGTCCCTCGAGGACGTCTACCTCTCCCTCATCGACCGCGCCGAGCCCCAGGAGGCAGCAGCATGACCACCGCGACCACCACGCCGGGGGCGACGAGCCCCGTGCCCGCGCGCGATCGCATCCGCCCCGGTCACACCCTGCGCTGCGCCGCCGACCGCGTGCGCGTGGAGCTGCTGCAGTACGCGCGCCGCAGCGACGCGCTCGTGTTCACCTTCCTCTTCCCCGTGCTGCTGTTCGCGATCTTCGCGAGCGCGTTCGGCGCCATGGACCCCATGATCGCCGTCGGCGGCGAGGAGGTGACGCAGCCGCAGTACTACCTGCCGGCGATGCTCGCCGCGGGCGTCTTCCTCTCCGGTGTGCAGAACCTCGGCATCGAGATCGCCGTCGAGCGCAACGACGGCACGCTCCAGCGACTCGCGGCGACGCCCATGCCGGTGCTCGCCTACTTCCTCGGCAAGCTCGGCCAGCTGCTCGTCACGTCGCTCGCCCAAGCCGCCCTGCTGCTCGCGGTCGCGACGACCGCGTTCGGCATCGAGCTGCCGACCGAGCCCGAGCGCTGGCTCACGCTCGCCTGGGTCTTCCTCCTCGCCCTCGTGTGCTTCGCGGTGCTCGGCGTCGCGATCTCGCAGCTGCCGCGCAGCGTCAGCAGCGCATCCGCGGTCGTCATCCCCGTCGCGCTCGCGCTGCAGTTCATCTCCGGCATCTACCTGCCCTTCTCGGTGCTGCCCGAGTGGCTGCAGGCGATCGCCAACGCCCTCCCCCTCGCGTGGGTGGGCCACGGCATGCGCGCCGCGCTGCTGCCCGACGTCGC
>JAPSIA010000221.1 GCA_031179215.1 Agrococcus sp. | reverse complement strand
TCGTCCCGCCGACCGACACCATCCAGAAGCCGGGCCCGAGGTCGGTCACCGTCGCGCTCGCGTCTGCCGCTGCCGCGGCGGCCTGCGCGTCGGCACGCTCGCGCTGCGTGCGCCACTGGTCGAACTCGGTCACGCAGCCATCGTGCCACCGCGCGCCGACACGCGAGGCGCCTCAGTGTCGACGGTGGCCGGGCTCGACCGCGGCGTCGCGGCGGCGGTGGACGAGGCGCAGCCCGGCGCCGAGCGAGCAGGCGCCGACGACCGTCGCGACGAGGGCGCCGAGCGGCGCCATGGCGGGGTCGAGCTGCGTGAGCGCGAACAGCAGCGCGGCGACGACGACGAGCGCGCCGACGCCGACCGCCGCGACGAGCCACCACCGCGCGCCCTGCTCGACGGCCCGGCGCGCGAAGACGACCGCGACCGACGCGGGCCCGCCGAGGATCACGCCGAGCAGGAGGCCGCGGCCGAGGCCCTGCCCCGGCTGCGTGGTGACGCCGATGAGCAGGCCCGCGGCCATGCCGAGCGCGAGCGCGAGCGCCGCGGCCCACGGCGACGGCACGGCGTAGACGACCGGGGCCCGGTGCTGTGCGACGGCCATGGCGCTGCCCTCCTCCGGCGACGGTACGTCGTCGCTCGGGCTCAGCGTGCTCGGTCGCCGCGCGGTTCTCAACCGCTGTTACAGAACCTTGCGCGTTCCCTCAGCGCCGCTTGCGCCCGCGCTGCCGCCGTGCTGCGCCGGGGCATCGGGGATGCGCCAGTCGATCGCCTCGCCGCCCTGCGCGACGAGCGCGGCGTTCGCGCGCGAGAACGGCCGCGAGCCGAAGAACCCCCGGCGCGCGCTCAGCGGCGAGGGGTGCGGCGAGGCGATGGCGGGCACGCCCGCGAGCAGCGGCGCGAGCGACTGCGCGTGCGCGCCCCACAGGATCGCGACGAGCGGCACCGGCGAGCCGTCCTCGCGGCGGCGGGCGACGAGCGCGCGGATCGCCGCCTCGGTCACCTGCTCCCAGCCCCATCCGCGGTGGGAGCCCGACGCCCCCGGCGCCACGGTGAGGACCCGGTTGAGCAGCAGCACGCCCTGATCCGCCCACGCGCTCAGGTCGCCGTGCGAGGCGGGCGCGATGCCGAGGTCGTCGTGCAGCTCCCGGTAGATGTTGCCGAGCGAGCGCGGCAGCGGCCGCACGTGCCGCTCGACCGCGAAGGCGAGGCCGATCGAGTGCCCCGGCGTCGGGTACGGATCCTGCCCGACGACGAGCACGCGCACGTCGGCCATCGGCCGCTCGAAGGCGCGCAGCACCGCCTCGCCCGGCGGCAGGTATCCCGTGCCGGCAGCGGCCTCGGCGCGCAACCGCTCGCCGAGGCCGTGCACGACGTGCTCGACCGGCGCGAGCGCATCCGCCCACCCCGCGTCGACGAGCTCGGCGAGCGGGCGCGCGGTCATGCCGAGAGGATCCCGACGCTCACGCGGTCGCCGTCGCGGTCGGCCGTCCAGACGCTGCCGTCGCCGGCGACCTCGAGGCCGCCCGGCCCGACGATGAGCGAGGTGCGCTCGTCGACCGCGACGACGCGCTCGGCGAGCCCCGCGTGCACGATCGCGACCGCGCGCGAGAGGGTGCCGTGCTGCGCCGCGTGCACGTCGACGACGAGGTCGATGAGCCCGAGCCCCGCGTCGAGCGAGACGTCGTCGAGCCC
>JAPSIA010000220.1 GCA_031179215.1 Agrococcus sp. | reverse complement strand
CCGATGATCGAGTCGCGCGCCTGGCGGCGCCTCCTGCGCTCGTGCACGGTCTGCCGTGCCCGGTAGTCGCGGACGCGCCGCTCCTGCTCCTGCTTCGTGACCACGGGTCTCCTCACGTACCTGCCGCGTCGCCTGCCGCGCGCGCGACCGCCGATCAGGCTACCCGCTCGCGGCGTCGCTCCCGCCAGGGGCGAGCGCGTGGGTCGCCGCGCCTAGCATGGAGGGATGGTCAGGGGGACGACAGCGCCGCTCGCCGTGCGCATGCGCCCGACGAGCCTCGACGAGGTGATCGGTCAGCGGCACCTGCTCGGCCCGGGCTCGCCGCTGCGCCGCCTCGCGGCCCCGAGCGACGTCGCGACCGGCCAGAGCGTCATCCTCTGGGGCCCGCCCGGCACGGGCAAGACGACGCTCGCGCAGTCGATCGCGCACTCCTCCGACCGCCGCTTCGTCGAGCTGAGCGCCGTGACCGCCGGCGTCAAGGACGTGCGGCAGGTGATGGAGGAGTCGCTGAACCAGCGCGACCTGTTCGGCCAGTCCACCGTGCTCTTCCTCGACGAGATCCACCGCTTCACGAAGGCGCAGCAGGATGCGCTGCTGCCCGGCGTCGAGCAGGGCTGGGTCACGCTCATCGCCGCGACGACCGAGAACCCCTCCTTCAGCGTCATCAGCCCGCTCCTGTCGCGCTCGCTGCTGCTGACCCTCGAGCCGCTCGGCGACGACGACATCAGCGAGCTCGTCGACCGCGCGATCGCCGATCCGCGCGGGTTCGGCGACAGGATCGCGCTCGAGCCGGAGGCGAGGGCGCAGCTCATCCGCCTCTCCTCCGGCGACGCCCGCCGCGCGCTCACGGCGCTCGAGGCCGCCGGCGCGCACGCGCTCGAGGCCGCCGCTGGCGCCGAGGAGGGTGCGGATGGCCCCGCGACCGTGACCGCAGAGGCCCTCGCGAGCGCGGTCGACCGCGCGCTGCTGCGGTACGACCGGCAGGGCGACGAGCACTACGACGTCATCTCGGCGTTCATCAAGTCGGTGCGGGGCTCCGATCCCGACGCTGCGCTGCACTACCTCGCGCGCATGATCGAGGCGGGGGAGGACCCGCGCTTCATCGCTCGCCGCATCATCGTGCTCGCGAGCGAGGACATCGGCATGGCCGACCCGCAGGGCCTCGTGATCGCGACCGCCGCGGCGACCGCCGTGCAGATGATCGGCATGCCCGAGGGCCGGATCCCGCTCGCGGAGGCGACGGTCTACCTCGCCACGGCGCCCAAGTCGAACCGCTCCTACCTCGGCATCGACAAGGCGATCGCCGATGTGCGGGCCGGCGACTTCGGGCGCGTGCCCAACCACTTGCGCGACGCCCACTACCCCGGCGCGAAGCGGCTCGGGCACGGCAAGGGCTACCGCTACGCGCACGACGCGCCGCACGGCGTCGCGACGCAGCAGTACCTGCCCGACCCGCTCGTCGGCAAGCGCTACTACGACGCGGGGCAGCACGGCTTCGAGCGCGACGTCGCCGCCCGGCTCGAGCGCATCCGCAGGATCCTCAGCGGCGAGTGACCGATCCGCGGCCAGGAGCCGGCGTCTGGTAGTCTGGACGACGGTCCATCCGCGGCAGCGTGCCGCCCTCGGGCCCGCAACCCTCCTTAGGTCCCGGCACTCGGCCGGGACAGCCGCTCGCGCGGCAGCGAATCAGCGAAGGAAGTC
>JAPSIA010000219.1 GCA_031179215.1 Agrococcus sp. | reverse complement strand
CCGCCATCGCCAGAGATGAGCACGATCGTCGAGTCGGGTCGCGCGGCGCCCGCGCCGACGGCGCTCGGCAGCCCGAGGCCGATCGTCTGGAAGGCGGTGCCGACCATGATCAGGCGCGACGGGTCGGCGACGGAGAGGTGGGTCGGTCCCCAGCCGATGAAGTGCCCGCCGTCCTGCACGATCACCCGGTCATCGGGCAGGAGCCGCTCGAGGGCGTGGAACAGGCTGCGAGGGTCGAGGCGGCCGTCCGGGGCGATCGCGTCGCCCGGCTCGCGGTCGAAGTGCGCGCCGCGCACGTCGCCGTAGCCGGCCTCCGCCCAGCCGGCGTCGCCGCGAGCGGCTGCCTCATCGGCCTCGACGAGCGCGAGCAGCGCCTCGGCCGCGAGGCGCGCGTCGCCGCGCACGAGCTCGTCGACCCGCGGGTTCGTCGCGGCATCGCGGATGTCGACCTGCACGACGCGCGCGTCGGGTGCGAACGCGTCGCCGAAGCGGGTCTGGAACTGGTTGAGCCCGGCGCCCACGACGAGCACGACGTCGGCCCGCTCGATCGCGGCGGCCGCGCGCTCGGAGGCGAAGCCGCCGGCGATCCCGAGGTGCCGGTGGTCGGCTGCGAAGATGCCGCTGCCGAGCGCGCTCGACGCCGTGCGGGCGCCGAGCCGCGCGGCGAGCGCGCGCAGCGGCTCGGCCGCGCCCGCGAGGTGCGCACCGCGCCCCGCGAGCAGCAGCGGCCGGCGCGCCTGCGCGAGGCGCTCGGCGACGCCCGCGAGCTGCTCGGCGTCGATCGACACGAACGGCGCCTCGGGCGACGGGAGGCCGGCGTCGCGCTCGCCGTCGCCCTCGAGGCTCGCGTGCCCGAGGTCGTACGGGATCGCGAGCACGACGGGCCGGCGCTCGGCGAGCGCGACCTCGACCGCGCGGCGAGCAGCCGCGCTCGCGTCCGCGCGCCCGACGACGATCGTCGCGGCGCCGACGGCCGCCGCGATCCCCTCCTGGTCGACGTCCCACGGCCGGGCGCCGGAGGTCGGGGCGTCGCCGACGACCATGACGAGCGGGATGCTCGCTTGCGCGGCCTCGGCGAGCGGGGTGATCGCGTTCGTGTAGCCGGGCCCGTAGGTCGTGCTCGCGATCGCGAGGCGACCCGAGGCGCGGTAGTAGGCGTCGGCGGCCGCGACGGTCGCCGCCTCGTGGCGCACGGTCGTCAGCCGCATGGCCCCGCGGCGCACGACCGCGTCGAGGAACCAGGCGTTGCCGTTGCCCATGAGGGCGAAGACGTCGACGGCGTGCTGCTCGAGCGCGGCGGCGATCGCGCTCGAGACGGTGGGCGCGTCGGGCGCAGGGCGGTCGGGCGCGGATGTGTCTGGCACGGATCTGTCGGGCACAGGGCTCTCCAAGGGGAAGGAGGCTCGGCGGCGCTCCATCGCGACACCGCACGGAACCTCGTCGTCGGGGTCCATGTGTGTCGCGCGCGAGAGCGCGTGGTCCCATTTCTCGAGACCGGCGCCGGGGCTGCTGCCCGCGGCACGTGACGCGCCGATCGTAGCCGACCGAGCGCTCGATCCGGTACCGCTCAGCCCCGGAAGGTGCCGCGCGCCCGCGTCGGGAGGCCCAGCTGCGCGTCGTGCGGATGCGCGCGCAGGTGCTCGCGCATGCGCGGGATCGCGAAGTCGACGAGGCCGCGCTCGGGCGCGACGATGATCCCGCC
>JAPSIA010000218.1 GCA_031179215.1 Agrococcus sp. | reverse complement strand
CGTAGAGCCGCGCCTCGATCGCGTGGCCCGAGAGCGCCACATCCTCCTGCCCGATCGCGAGCGGCTCCCCCGCCGCGACGCGCAGCTGCTGCTCGACGAGGTCGACGCCCGTCACCATCTCGGTGACCGGGTGCTCGACCTGCAGTCGGGTGTTCATCTCCATGAAGAACGGCTCGTCGGGACGGTCCCCCGCGACGATGAACTCGACCGTGCCGGCGCCCACGTAGCCGACCGAGCGCGCGGTCTCGACCGCCGCCTGCCCGATCGCGGCGCGCTGCGCCTCGGTGAGCAGCGGGCTCGGCGCCTCCTCGATCACCTTCTGGTGCCGGCGCTGCAGCGAGCACTCGCGCTCGCCGAGGTGGATGACGTTCCCGTGCGCGTCGGCGAGCACCTGCACCTCGATGTGGCGCGGATTCGACACGAAGCGCTCGATGAAGAGCGTGTCGTCGCCGAACGCGGCCGCCGCCTCTCGGCGCGCAGCCTGCAGCGCTGCGGGCAGCGCGGACGCCTCGTCGACGCGGTGCATGCCCTTGCCGCCGCCGCCTGCCGCGGGCTTGATGAGCACGGGGAAGCCGACGCGCTCCGCGCCCGCGATGAGCGCGGCGTCGTCGAGGCCCGGCTCGGCGATCCCCGGCACCGTCGCGACGCCGCGCGACTCGACCGCGTGGCGGGCGGAGATCTTGTCGCCCATCGTCTCGATCGCGCTCGCGGGGGGTCCGATGAAGACGATGCCGGCGTCGGCGCACGCCTGGGCGAAGGCTGCGTTCTCGGAGAGGAAGCCGTAGCCCGGGTGGATCGCCTGCGCGCCCGTCACGCGCGCCGCCTCGATCACCTTCTCGATCGAGAGGTACGTCTCGCGCAGCGGGCCGGCCCCGAGCGAGACGACCTCGTCGAAGTGGTCGGGGTGCGGCGAGGGGTCGTCCTCGGCGCGCACGGCGACCGCGCGGATGCCGAGGTCGCGCAGCGTGCGCGCGATGCGGATGGCGATCTCGCCGCGGTTGGCGACGAGCACGGCGTCGAAGAGCGTCGGCATGGCGGTCTCCATCACATCCGGAACACGCCGAAGCGCGGGCTCTCGAGCGGCACGGCGGTCACGACGTCGAGGGCCATGCCGAGCACGCGGCGGGTGTCTGCGGGGTCGATGACGCCGTCGTCCCAGAGCCTCGCGGAGGCGTAGTAGGGGTTGCCCTGGCGCTCGTACTGCTCCCGCACCGGGCGCTCGAACTCGGCCTGCGCATCCGCCGACCACTCCTCGCCGCGCGCCTCGAGCTGCTCGCGCTTGACGGTCGAGAGCACGGATGCCGCCTGCGGCCCGCCCATGACCGACACGCGCGCGTTGGGCCACAGCCACAGGAAGCGGGGGTCGTAGGCGCGGCCGCACATCGAGTAGGTGCCGGCGCCGAACGAGCCGCCGACGACGACGGTGAGCTTCGGCACGCGCGTCGTCGCGACGGCCGTCACCATCTTGGCGCCGTGCTTGGCGATGCCGCCGCGCTCGGCCTCGGAGCCCACCATGAAGCCCGTGATGTTCTGCAGGAACACGAGCGGCACGCCGCGCTGGTCGCACAGCTCGATGAAGTGCGCGCCCTTCATCGCCGACTCGCTGAAGAGCACGCCGTTGTTGGCGATGATGCCGACGGTGTGGCCGTGGAGCTCGGCGAAGCCCGTCACGAGCGTCTCGCCGTAGCCGGCCTTGAACTCGTGGAGCTCGCTGCGGTCGACGATGCGGGCG
>JAPSIA010000093.1 GCA_031179215.1 Agrococcus sp. | reverse complement strand
CGCAGCTTCTTCCAGACCAACACCGCCGTGGCGGCCGCGCTCTACCGGGAGGCGACCGCGTGGATCGACGAGGCGGATCCCGCGAGCGTGCTCGACCTGTACTGCGGCGTCGGCGGCTTCGCCCTGCACGCCGCGCGCGCCGGCCGCCGCGTCTCAGGCGTCGAGGTCACGCCCGAGGCGATCACGGCCGCGGCCGAGACCGCGGCCGAGCTCGGGGTCGATGCGTCGTTCGCGGTCGGCGACGCCGGCTCGGTGGATCTCGAGGGCGCGAGCGCACCGGAGCTCGTCGTCGTGAACCCGCCCCGGCGCGGCATCGGAGCGCTCGCCGCCCGGCTCGACGCCTCCGCCGCCCGGCGCGTCGTCTACTCGAGCTGCAATCCCGCGAGCCTCGCTCGCGACCTCGCGGCGATGCCCGGCTTCCGGCCGGTGCGCGGCCGCGTGTTCGACATGTTCCCGCACACCGAGCACGCCGAGGTGCTCGTCGAGCTCGAGCGTCGCTGAGCCGCGGCAGCGCCCCCCACGCCGCAAGCCCGTTCCGCCCGCCCGCCCCAGCTCGCGCGCCCCAGGCGGCCGGCACCGCTCCGCACAACGCAAGCCCGCGCTCCCCAGCGAGCGGCGGCGAGCGCGAGCGCGTCGCGCGGCGTCCGGATCCCGCCCCGCGGGCTTGCGTTGTGCGGGCGGGGGCGGGGCGAGGCGCGGGTTAGGCGTCAGCGGCGGCAGCGCTCACAACGCGAGCCGGCCCACCCGCCCGAGCTCGCCCGCCCCAGCTCGCGGCCGCCCTAGGCGAGCGGCAGCGCTCCCGCACAACGCAAGTTCGCGCCCCCGAGCGAGCGGCGGCGATCGCGAGCGCGCTGCGGCTCGGCCGGATCCCGCGCGGCGGGCTTGCGTTGTGCGGGAGGAGGCGAGGCTGGGCGGCGGGGCGCGGCACGCCAGCTCGCCCGCTCCAGCGCGCGGCCGAGGCCGAGCAGGCGGCAACGCCCCTGCACAACGCAAGCCCGCGCTCCCGAGCGGGCGGCGGCGATCGCGAGCGCGCCGCGGCTCGGCCGGATCCCGCGCGCCGGGCTTGCGTTGTGTGTGTGGAGGAGGGGCGGGGCGCGGAGCTGGGCGGTGGAACGCGGCAAGCTCGCTCGCGCGCTCCAGCGCGCGGCCGAGCAGGCGGCAACGCCCCTGCACAACGCAAGCCCGCGCTCCCGAGCGGGCGGCGGCGATCGCGAGCGCGCCGCGGCTCGGCCGGATCCGGCGCGGCGGGCTTGCGTTGTGCGGGCGAAGGCGGGGGGCGGGGAGCGGAACTGGGACCGTGCGATGCAGCGCGGGACGGCACTTGGCGTTCACGCACGGCCGCTAGCGTCGGTGGCATGAGCGAGCTCGAGCGCCGCATCGGCGTGCCCGGCGCGATCGCGATCGGCCTCGGCGCCATGATCGGCGCGGGACTGTTCTTCGTGTGGGCGCCGGCGACGGCCCTCGCCGGCACCATGCTGCCCGCCGCACTCGCGCTCGCGGGCGCGATCGCGGTGCTCAACGCGCTCTCGACCGCGCAGCTCGCCATGGAGCACCCCGTCTCGGGCGGCGCCTACGCCTACGGTCGCGCGGAGGTGGGGGAGCGCGTCGGCTTCGCCGCGGGATGGATGTTCCTCACGGGCAAGACCGCGTCCGCGGCCGCGATCGCGGTCATCGCGGGCCAGCACGTGTGGCCGGAGCACGCGGCGTGGGTCGCGGCGGCGGCGGTCGCGCTGCTCGCGGCCCTCAACATGCTCGGCGTGCGCGTGACGGCGTGGGTCTCGAGCGGCATCGTCGCCGTCGTGCTCGTCGTCGTGGTCGCGGCGCTCCTGTGGGCGGCGGCGGGCCTGCCGGTCGCGGCGCCCGACGACGCGCAGTGGCTCGCGGCACTGCCGGGCGGCGACTTCGGCTTCGTGGGCGGCACGGCGCTGCCCCTCGCGCCCCCCGCGCATCCGCTCGCGTGGGTCACGGCCGCCGGCATGCTCTTCTTCGCGTTCGCCGGCTACGCGCGCATGGCGACCCTCGGCGAGGAGGTCCGGCGGCCCCGCCGCACGCTCCCGATCGCGATCGTCGTCGCCCTCGCGGCCGTGCTCGCGCTCTACGGCGCCACGGCGTGGGCGACGAGCGCTCGCCTCGGGCAGCTCGTCGTCGGCTCGGCGACGCCCGTGGCCGATCTCGTCGGCGACCCCGCCCTGCACGCGCTCGTGCTCGGCGCCGGCGCGCTCGCATGCCTCGGCTCGCTCATGGGCATCCTCGCGGGACTGAGCCGCACGGGACTCGCGATGGCTCGCGAGCGCGACCTCCCCGGTCCGCTCTCGATGGTCGCAGCGCGCACGCGCACGCCGGTCGTCGCCGAGGCGACCGTCGCGCTCGCCGCGATCGCTGCGGCTCTCCTGCTGCCGGCTGGCAGCCTCGTCGCCTTCTCGTCGACGTGCGTGCTGGCCTACTACGCCGTCGCGCACCTCGCGGCGATGCGCATGCGGCGCCGCGGTGGGCGGATGTGGCTGCCCGCGTGGGTGCCGTGGGTCGGCATCGCGATGTGCGCGCTGGTGGTCGCGACGCTGCCGTGGCCCGGCATCCTGGCCGCTGCCGCGTGGCTGGGGCTTGGGCTCGCGGCACGCGAGGTCGTGCGGCGCCGACGCACGACCTCGCCCCTGCCGCACTGATCGCGGCGCCGACGCTCGGCATCGCCCGTGGCGCGCTGATCGCGGCGCCGATGCGCACGACGTCGCCCGTGCCGCGCTGGCCGCGGCGCCGGCGGGGCGCCATGCGCGCCGGAGCTCCCGAGGGAGGGCGCGCGAGCGGCCCGCGCCCTTGCGGGCGCGGGCCGGCCGGCGTGCTGCTAGCGGCGGCTGAGCTCAGCCTCGGGCTCGGGCTCGAGCTCGAGCGAGCGACGCTCCTCGGCGGCGTCCGCCTCGCCGCTCGCGCCGTGCCCGTCGGCGAGCATCGAGCGCTCGTCGAAGGGGCGCTGCCCAGCGAGCACCGCGCGCGTCTGCTCCATGTCGATCTCCTTCGTCCACGTGCCGATCAGCAGCGTCGCGACCGCGTTGCCCGTGAAGTTCGTGAGCGCGCGGGCCTCCGACATGAACCGGTCGATGCCGACGATGACGCCCACGCCGTCGACGAGATCGGGGCGGTAGGTCTGGAGCCCGCCCGCGAGCGTCGCGAGCCCCGCTCCCGTGACGCCCGCGGCGCCCTTCGAGGCGATGACCATGAACACGAGCAGGCCGATCTGCTCCGGGATCGACATCGGCATGCCCATCGCGGTCGAGATGAACAGCGATGCCATCGTGAGGTAGATCGCGGTGCCGTCGAGGTTGAACGAGTAGCCGGTCGGCACCGTGATGCCGACGACGGGCTTGGAGACGCCCGCGTGCTCCATCTTGGCGATGAGGCGCGGCAGCGCCGACTCCGACGACGACGTGCCCACGATCAGCAGGTACTCGCGGCCGAGGTACTGCATGAGCCGGAAGATGTTGACGCCCGTGACGAGCTTGAGCAGCAGCCCGAGCACGACGACGATGAACAGCACGCACGTCAGGTAGAAGCCGAGCATGAGCGTCGCGAGCGCGACGACCGCGCCCCAGCCCGTCGAGCCCACGACGCCGGCGATCGCGCCGAACGCGCCGACGGGGGCGAGCCACAGGATCATCGACAGCACGCGGAACACGAGCGCCTGCAGGTGCTTGACGACCCCCAGGATCGGCGTGCCGCGCTCGCCCATCGCCTGCACCGCGAAGCCGACGAGGAGCGCGACGAGCAGCGTCTGCAGCACCGACTCGCCGGCGAGCGGCGCGAAGAGCGTCGTGGGGATGATGCCGAGCAGGAAGTCGGTCGTCGACTCCGCCTCTCCCTCGGCCTCGTAGGTCGCCCCGCCGATGTCGAGGCCAGCACCCGGGTGCACGAAGTTGCCGACGACGAGGCCGATCGCGAGCGCGAACGTCGACATCGCGAGGAAGTAGACGAGCGCGAGGCCGCCGACCTTGCCGACCGTCGCCGCCTTCGCGATCGAGCCGATGCCGACGACGATCGTGCAGAAGATGACGGGCGCGATCATCATCTTGATGAGCGCGACGAAGCCCTTGCCGATCGGCGCGAGGCTCTCGCCCACCTCGGGCGCCACGAGCCCGACGATGATGCCGGCGACGACGGCGATGATGACCGAGATGTACAGCCAGTGGGTCCTGTCGATGCGACGGAGGCGGCCGAGCCGGGGTCCGTCGGTGCTGGGCGTCGTTGCCATGCTGTGCTCCTTGCATCGGGCGCCGCCACGGCGGGGCGCCTCCGGTGAGCCAGCATGCGGGCGCGGCCGCCGGACGCCCCCGTTTCGTGCATAGTGTTCATGGTCGGGAAGCAGGAGGGTCGGTCGATGCGACGCTGGTGGCGAGCCGCGAGCATCGCCACGAGGGTGTTCGCGCAGACGGCGATGCTGCTCGTGCTCGCCGCGCTCGGCGCCTTCGCGCTCCTCGCCGTGGACGCGCAGCGAGCGCAGGAGCGCGAGGCGGCGCTCGCGAGCGAGGAGCTCGCGCTCGCGATGGCGGCGACCCCCACCGTGCGGTCCGCGGTCGCGTCGGCCTTCGACCGCTACCCCGAGGACCGTTCCGGCGCGATCGACGCGGCGACGGGAGCGATGCAGGCGTACGTCGAGGACGTCAGGATCGCGACCCGCCTCGACTTCGTCACCGTCATGCATCCCGACGGCACGCGCTACACGCATCCGGACGTCGATGAGATCGGCCGCGCCTTCCTCGGCACCACGGCGCCCGCGCTCGAGGGCGAGACGTTCACCGAGGTGTTCGAGGGCACGCTCGGCCCCTCGGTGCGGGCGGTGACGCCCGTGACGAGCGCGGCGGGCGAGGTCGTGGGGCTCGTGGCGGCGGGCGTCACCGTCGAGCGCGTCGGCACCCTCGTCGTGCAGCGGCTCGGTGCTGTCGCCGGCCTGCTCGCCGCGGCCCTCGTCGTGGCGGCGCTCGGTGCGTGGCTCCTCGCGCGGCGCCTCGATCGGGCGACGGGCGGCCGCGCCCCCGAGGAGCTCGCCCGCCTCTTCGCCGCGCACGAGGCGGCGCTGCACGCGGTCGACGACGGGCTCGTGCTCGTCGAGGACGGCAGCGTCGTGCTCGCCAACGACCGCGCGCGAGCGCTCCTCGGGCTCGGCGACCTCCCGCTGCCCATCCCGGCGGCCGCCGCGCTCCCGCCGGGCGTGCGGCACGCGCTCGGGGCCGAGGGCCAGGTGCGGGTCGGCGGCCGCTGGCTCGTCGTCGAGCGCCACGACGCCGGCCGCGCCGGCACGACGACCCTCACGATCCGCGACCGCACCGAGGTGCAGCGCATGACGGGCGAGCTCGACGCGGTGCGCACGCTCGCGACGGCGCTGCGAGCGCAGACCCACGAGTTCGGCAACCGCATGCACACGGTCGCGACGCTCATCGAGCTCGACGAGCCGCAGCGGGCGCTCGAGGTCGCGACGGCGGGCCGCGACCTCGGCCAGCGCCTCGCCGACCGCGTCGTCGGCGATCGGGAGGAGCCGGTCATCGCGGCGCTCCTGCTCGGCAAGGCCGCGCAGGCGCACGAGCGCGGCGTCGAGCTGCACGTCGAGACCCACTTGCCGCCCGGCACGAACGGCATCGACCCGGTCGACTTCGTCACGGTGCTCGGCAACCTCGTCGACAACGCGATCGACGCGGCCGCCGATCGCGCGGCCGCAGCCCTTCGCGAGGGGCGCACGGCCCCCGCGTGGGTCGAGGTGTACCTCGACGAGGACGACGGGCACATCGTGCTGCAGGTGAGCGACAGCGGCGCCGGCGTGCCCGCCGAGGCGCGCGAGCTCGCGTTCGGCGCCGGCTGGTCGACGAAGCCCGCGGGGCCCCACGGTCGCGGCTTCGGGCTCAGCATCGTGCGCGAGACGGCGGAGCGGCTCGGCGGCTCCGTCGAGATCGGCCACGGGGAGGGCGACGCCGGGGCCGTCGTGACGGTGCAGGTGCCCAGGCCGGGCGGCGCGCCGTGATCCGCGTGCTCATCGTCGAGGACGAGCGCGGCACCGCGGCGGCGCACGTCGCGTACGTGCAGCGCTGCGCGGGCTTCGAGGTCGCCGGCGTCGCGCACACCGCGGCCGCGGCGCTCCGCGCGATGCGCGACGCGGCCGCGAAGGGCGCGCCGATGCAGCTCGTGCTGCTCGACATGCAGCTGCCGGACGGGCACGGCCTCGACGTCTGCCGACGCATGCGGGCCGAGGGCCACCTCGTCGACGTCATCGCGGTGACCGCGGAGCGAGGGCTCGAGACGGTGCGCGACGCGATCGCCGTCGGCGTCGTGCAGTACCTCATCAAGCCCTTCGCGTTCTCGGCGCTCGCGGATCGGCTGGAGCGCTACCGCGAGTACCGGGAGCGCGTCGACGGGGAGGGCCGGCTCACGCAGCAGGAGGTCGACCGGGCGATCGCGGCGCTGCGCACGACGAACGCGCCGGGCCTCGCGAAGGGCCTCTCGGCCGACACGCTCGACGCGGTCGCGGCCCTCCTCGCCGACGGCGTCGCGCGATCGGCCGCGGAGGTCGCCGCAGCGGTCGGCCTCTCGCGCGTGACCGCGCGGCGCTACCTCGAGCACCTCGCCGCGACGGGCGACGTCGAGCGCAGCCCGCGCTACGGGGCTCGCGGCCGGCCCGAGCTCGAGTACGCGCGGCTCGCCTAGGTCGCGGCAACCCGCGACCGGTACCGTGGCCCGCTCCGACCCGAAGGAGCTCCATGCCCGTCCTCGACGTCCTCGCCCTCGTCGGCGCATCCGTCGGCATCGCCCTCGTCGTCGCGGCGATCGCGAGCCTCGTGCTGCTCGCCGGCGCGTTCGCCGCCACCCGCTCCCGTGCGCGCATCGCCGAGGTGCGCAAGCCGCTGCGCTGGCCCGTCGCGGTGCTCGCCTTCGTCGTCGCGCTCTCGGTCTCGACGAGCGCGACCGGGCTGCGCCAGGCGCTCGGCGAGCGGGGAGGCCCCGTGCTCGCGCAGCTGCTCGTCATCGCGGGCATCGCCGCCGGTGCGTGGCTGCTCGTGCGGCTGCTGGGCGTCGCGAGCGCCGCGGTCCTGCAGCGCTTCTCCGCCGCCGACGGCGGCCGCCGCGCGCGGAAGGTCGCCACGCAGATCGGCATCCTCCGGCGCGTGCTCTCGGTGGTCGTGGTCGTCGTCGCCTTCGGCGCCGCGCTGTTCACGTTCGAGGCCGCGCGCGTCGCGGGCACGAGCCTGCTGGCCTCCGCCGGCCTCGCCTCGCTCGTCGCCGGCCTCGCGGCGCAGTCGCTGCTCGGCAACGTCTTCGCCGGCATCCAGCTCGTCGCCTCCGACGCCATCCGCGTCGACGACGTGGTCGTGGTCGAGGGGGAGTGGGGCACGATCGAGGAGATCACCCTCACCTACGTCGTCGTGCGCGTGTGGGACGACCGCCGGCTCGTGCTGCCGTCGACCTACTTCACGACGACGCCCTTCGAGAACTGGACCCGCACGACGAGCGAGGTCATGGGCGCGGTCGAGCTCGACGTCGACTGGACGGTCCCGGTCGACGCGATGCGAGCGCAGCTCGAGCGCATCCTCGACGGCAACCCGCGCTTCGACGGCCGCGCGAGCGCGCTGCAGGTGACGGGCGCCACCGGCGGCTCGATCCGCGTGCGCGTGCTCGTCACGGCCGAGGACGGCTCGGCCCTCGCCGAGCTGCAGCACGACGTGCGCGAGCGGCTCGTCACCTGGCTGCGCGAGGAGCACCCGGATGCGATGCCGCGGCAGCGGCTCGCGGTCGCCGATGGCGGCGCCGAGCCGGCGCCCGAGCACCTCGAGGCGTCGAGGCGCTGAACCGGCGCGTCGCTCCTGGCCCGCGCGGCCGAGCAGCGCACGAGGGCCGCCCCCCGGCAGGGGAGCGGCCCGCTCTCGCGAGTCAGTGCGTGTCGACGGCCTCGATCTCGGTGCGGTCGCCGGACCACTGGGTGTGGAAGGTGCCGTCGCGGTCGGTGCGGCGGTAGGTGTGGGCGCCGAAGAAGTCGCGCTGGCCCTGGACGAGCGCGGCGGGGAGGCGGTC